>QNFP01000041.1 GCA_003645535.1 Gammaproteobacteria bacterium
ATTTAAAACAGTATTTAAAAAAGTTCAGTTAGTGAACCCGCTAGATGGCCCGCAAACCGCCATCAAGGCGAATCACTTCACCATTGAGCATCGAATTCTTACAGATATGCAAAGCCATGGCGGCAAACTCAGCAGGCTTGCCCGCGCGTTTCGGGAAAAGCGTACCCGTATCGAATTCCTCCGGATCACCGCGTAACACCTGTGCGGCCAGCGGCGTATTAAAGACGCCCGGCGCGATGGTGACTACACGAACACCGTAGGCGGCAAGATCTCGCGCCATAGGCAAGGTCATACCAATCACCGCAGCTTTAGTAGCCCCGTAGGCAGTTTGACCTTTGGGGCCATCAAGACCGGCGGCAGAAGCAACATTGACGATAACACCCTGATCTTCGGCGTCCAGCCGTTCGAGCTGCCTGACCCGATCAGCTCCCAGACGACAAATATTGAATGTCCCCGTCAGATTTACGGCAATCTGTTGCGACAAAGCTTCCAGCGGTTGCGGGCCGCCACCACGGGTGGCAATGCGACCGATAATATCGATACCGGCACAGTTAATAAATATCCGTGGCGCACCGTTAACGGTAGTGGCTTTATCCAGCGCCGCCTCCACTGAGACTTCATCGGCGACATCACATTGAACCGCCAGACAGCCCAAAGATTTGGCGATGGCTTCTGCCAGTTCCAGGTTGCGATCAAAGACAGCAACTTTGGCGCCCTGTTCGACAAACAGGGCAGCGGTGCCGGCTCCCAGCCCGGAGGCTCCGCCAGTAATGACCACGCTCTTACCCTTAACATCCATCAGCTTATGCCCATACGAATGGCGGCATCGAGGCGAATCATTTCACCGTTGAGCATGGTGTTTTCTGCGATCTGTTGCACCAGTGCGCCAAACTCAAGCGGCTTACCCCAACGCTTGGGAAAAGGTATAGTCGGAATAATATTATCAATCCACTCCTGGGGAATACCTGAGGCCAATGGCGTTTCAAACATACCCGGTGCAATGGTCATCACCCGAATTCCATAGGGAGCTAGATCACGGGCCATCGGCAGGGCCATGCCCTGGACACCTGCTTTTGAAGCCGCATAGGCAGCCTGGCCCACAGGGCCATCCTGAGCAACCACCGAAGCGATATTGATCACTACCCCTCGCTCGCCGTCTTCATTCAAAGGATCAAGACCGATCATGCCGTAAGCTGCTACCCGGGAAACATTGAATGTCCCGGTCAGGTTGACCCTGATCACTCGTTCAAACTCATCAAGCGGATGAGCACTTTTAGGGCTGGCCGTGCGCACAGCAATATCAATACCGGCGGCATTCAATACGATACGGGGCGCGCCCACAGTATCGACCACTTTGGCTATTGCGGCCTCCACCCCAGGACCATCGCTGACATCGCACTCAATAGCCATGCCACCTAGTTCAGCAGCCAGCTCTTCTGCCAGGGGCAGATTTCTATCCAGCAAGGCACATTTTGCACCGGCTTTAGTGAGTACTCGCGCAGCGCCAGCGCCTAAACCTGAAGCACCGCCCGTTATCAATGCCACCTGACCGTCTATATTCATACTTACTTCTCCTCACTCATATTGAAAAATAGTGTTCACAACGAAAATTCGTATAGAAATTTACAACTTTACTAAAAAATAAAAAAGCCCGTCAGGATATCTGCCTGGGTGCCGGGTTAGGCAGACGCGGTGCTGCCAACCACAATAACAGTGGTGATACTACCGCCAGCACAACACTAACAACTAACATGGCGGTATAAGCGCCGGTAAAATCATACAACCAACCGCCTAGCCAGGCACCCAGAGCTGCCCCCAGAGAACCTGAAATAGCTAAGGTACCAAATATAGAGGGGAAGAACGGGCTGGTAAATAAATCCCTGGCAGTGGACGGAAATATAGGGGTATTGGCACCGTAGCCAAAGCCGACAAAAATGGCAAAGCCAACTGCCACCCAAAGCGCTATGACCCAACTCAAATACGCCAGGGCAGCAATCGCAATCAGCGTGCAAATAGCCGCCAGGCTGTAGGCTCGCTCGCGACCGATACGATCAGACAAGTTGCCCCAGAACAATTGACCGGCAATACTGGAGATGCCAATCACGCCAGCGATAAACGAGCTTTGAGTTTTGGCGATACCATGATCAACCATAAAGGCAAACTGATGCATCAGCAGTATTTGCGTGACGCAGGCACCCGTCATAAAACATGCCCCAGCCAGCCAGAAGCGCGGTGACCGTATCGCAGTTTTAAGCACCCAGTCATAATAGAGCGGCTGTGCGGGTAATTCTGCTGTATTGGTATCCGTATGGGTTCCAGACTCAGATGCTGCTTCTAATGCCTTTTCCTGCGCCGCCTGTTTCCGCGATGCCTGTTGCTCCGGGCCCTGCTGTTTCAAATTCAGGTCTTCCGGCATTTTTAGTAGAAATAACGCCGATGGAATAACCCACACCGGTCCGATAGCGGCCAGTACCACAAAGGTATGACGCCAACCATAATTTTCTATCAGCGCATTGATGACAGGGACTCCCACTAATATTCCGAGACCGATACCTGACATGGCAAACCCGAGCGCAGTACCCAGGTTGTCGGGATACCAGCGCTCAACGGTGACAATAAAGGGTATCCATCCGGCCTGGGCAATACCAATAGCAGCCACTACCCCGAAGGTAAAATACAGTTGCCACCAGGTTTCAATCTGGGCAGTGAGCAGCAAACCCACAGCATAAATAAAACCGCCGAGAGCGATGACCCGTTGGGCACCAAATTTCTCTACCAGACGTCCGTTCATGGGCCCAGATAAGCCATGGACGATACTCATCACGGAGATGGCGCCAGCCGTGAGCGAGCGGCTCCAGCCCATATCATCAACCAGTGCAACGAGAAAGACTGAATAGGCAAACCAGACGCCATAAACAGTGCCCAGCGTCAAAAAAGCGACAAATATGGCCATAGGGCCGTGATAATTTCGGATCGACATAGAACTTCCTTTGCGTAAAAACAAATCCGCCCGCCCACTTGTATAAACAAGCAGGCGGGCGGACTTCTTACAAGGTAGTTAAATTACCTTCAGGGCCTGATTTCGTAGAGCGCGTTAAGCGGATGTTCGATAGGCAAGCGCCGTACAGAACTAAAACCAGCCTCAGCGCTAAATTCTTTAACTTTTGATTCAGGTAATCCGACGGTGCCCAGGCCCATACCACCCTGGCTCAAAGAGCTGGTCATACAAAAATGTAAGCTGGCTCCCAATTTGAATACCGCCAGGGGTCCTTCGTTGTCAGCCGGATCATCGGTGCAATCGACATCCATTAACACGTAGATACCGTCATCTTTGCAGGCCTGGCGCAGGGCTTTCAGGCCACCTTTGGGGTCGGCCATATCGTGGATCAAATCAAAGGTGGCAACGACATCAAACTGGCCGGGCACACCTTTGGAGATATCGTGAACCTCAAACTGGACACGATCACTAACGCCTTCTTTTTCGGCCGTTTTACGAGCATTGTCGATATTTTCTGGCCACAGATCATAACCGTGGAATTTGGCCCTGGGGAAAGCTTTGGCCAGCTCAATGGAGGAACGTCCGGCACCGCAGCCGAAATCAGCAAAGGTACCACCATTCTCCAGTTTAGCCTGCACATCGGGCATTTCTGGTAGCCACTGGCTGACTAGTAAGTTTTTATAGCGGACGCAGGAATTGTGTTCGAGGCCTTTCCAGAAATCTGCTGGATAGGTGGAGTAGTCGATACCACCACCTTTTTGAAAAGCCTCGATTAACTCTTCGTAGGGCTGCATAAAACCGGTAAACATTTTAAACAGGCCGCCCTGATAAAGAGGCCCACCCACCTCGACCAGAGCGGGGATATGCTCTTCAGGCATGGATACTTCCCGACTTTGTTTATCAAAAGACAGATAACCGGCCAGAGACATGCCGTAGATCCACTCTCGCAAATAACGCTCATTGAGACCGGTTCGGTCGGCGAGAGTCTGGCTGGTGGCCGGGCCATTTTCCGCCAGGTCTACAAACAAGCCGAGCCGGTCGCCAATGGCGCATAGTCGTATTGTCATCATGCCGGTTGCATCGCCAATAACTTTGCCGACAAATCCCATCGCTTTTTGGTCTGCTGCCTGCGACATAGTACCTCCTCTTTTTTGAAATTTAATGGTTAATTGCTAAACACTATACATGACCGAGGAGGCGAGCAGATGCCACCTCCACCACTTAATAACGCAAGGCAGGAGTGGGCAATTTACCCTGCAACACATACTCACCGACACTGCGGACACGAAAACTGATGGGATCGTGCAAGGTCAAAGTGCGAATATCCCGCCAGAATCGGTCGAGGTTTTGCTCACGGAGCGCACTGCGCGCACCACAGGAAACCAGAATATCCTGGCAGACTTTCAAGCCGGTTTCAGTCGCGACTATCTTGGCCTGCGACACTGCCACAGAGGCCTCGCCACGCAATTGCGCCATTTCATCGGCACTAGCGGTGGCCCTCGCCTCAAGGGCAACATCCACTTTGCGAGCCGCCGCATAAGTAAGTGCTTCGGCAGCGGCAAGGCGAGCGCTTAAGTCACCCATTTGCACGAGGATATAGGGATCATCGACCGCCTTATCAAAATCCAGTCCTGGCCAGGGATAGGCACGTGTGGTCTCGCGAATATATTGAGTAGCCGCAGCCATGGCACCCGTTGCTGCGCCAATAAATATACCGGTAAAACCAATTTGAGTAATCGGCCCAAGCAGATTGGTAACGGCCATCTGGCGGCTTGCGTCGGTAATGCTGGCCATGACCATATCCGAGGGCGCAAAGACCTTGTCGAAAATTGTTGTGCCACTACCGGTACCCCGCTGCCCCATGGCATCCCAGTCATCGCGTATTTCCAGACCAGGCGCGTCGCTGGGGACAATACCTAGCGCCATGGTTTTATCCAGCATGCCAATAACCGCAATCTTGTCACCGGCCAGAGAACCTGTGGAAAAGAATTTTTTACCACTAATTTCGTAGCCACCATCGACCGGAGTAAAGCTCAGGTCATAACCTTTCTTAGGGTCGTTAGTTTTTTCAGAAGCAGCGTTGCCGAGAAATACATTATTGGTGAGAATATCTTCAAATACTTTCTTTTTAAGGGGTTCCGGGGCCAACTCATCAAGAAACGACGCGCCCAGCAAACAGTGAACCAGAAACATTTGCCCGATTGACGGATTGCCCTGCGAGAGGGTAATGATTGCTTCCGTAATCTCTGTACAATTTGCCCCCAGACCGCCGTAGCCAGGTGGGATAGAAAAGCCCAGCAAACCACTTTGTTTCAGTTCATCCATTTCCTGTCGGGGGTATTCATTATTTCTGTCGCGATCTGGGTAGGTCCCGGAAAACTTATCCGCTAGTTCGCTAATACGTTGTAGTGCTTCATCAATATTGTTGATGCTCATAAAAACTCCTGAGTTTCCAAACAGCATCCTGCGGCCCGGGAATCCCAAACCACAGAACTTTTATTATCGGAACCTAAACGTGATCGCTTTGTAGTCTTAACTTAGTAGCCGCTACAAAGAAATGGACTTTCTAAAACGCCGGTTCCATGGGTTCGCCACCCAGCATCACCAAACCAGCGCTATGGTGGAACCCGCGACGTGCATCTATGGCGGCGATAATGGCATGGATATTTGCCAGACAGCGCTCCAGAGCATGGCCCTGCATAAAGGCAGCACGAGAACCCTTGGTATACAAATTACTGATCATCTCCCTGGCTACATCGCCCGCATAAAAACTTGATGAATACAGTTCAGCCTTAATTTCATTGGGTACAGCCTCACCTCGACTGGTGTATTCCCAGGCTCTAGCAAACACCTCAAGGCTACCAGCGTGAATAGCACGCAATGCAGCGTTGGCATTAGCTACGGCAATTTGTGTTTCGATTTGATCCCTCAGTGCCTTGCCTGTTACCGATGAGATTTTTGATTTGATTTCATGGGACGCCGCTTCAATGGCACCCTTAAGCACGCCCACTGCCACCGCCGCAAATATAGGCAGGGTAATTGCGCTGGGTGAGCCTCTAAACAAGGGGCGATCAATAACCGGTGGACTACCCGGCACACAGGCCATGACCTCGGAGACAAACACATCTTTGCCATTGACCTGATTGCTACCCGTACCACGCATAGCAGCAGCATCCTGCCAAGTCTGAACAATTTCCAGCTCTTTAACAGGCACCAGAAAGAGCCGCACATCGGGACGTCCGTTACTGTTCATGCGCATCTCACCGCCTTCCATCACCCGCCCTGCCAGAGCACACCACAGTGCATCATCAACGCCTGTTACCACAGGCCAGGAACCGCTAAGACTGTAACCGCCCTCAACAGGTGTCGCCTCGGCCAGTGCAACAGCCGAAAAACCGAAGTTGCGATCTGGTTCGGCAAACATTTGATTGCGCTCAGCATCAGGAATCAATGCCGACATGATGCAAGGTGCCATGGAATTCACTACCAGCCAGGTAACTGCAGGATCAGCTGCACTGATCTCCACGGTGGCATTAAATGCTTCTGTGGGCGTTACTTCGAGGCCACCGGCTTCTTTGGGAGCAAACATTCGGAACATACCGGCTGCACCAACGGCTTTAATTACCTTATCGCTGAGCCTGGCCTGCAACTCGCCTTCGCGCCGATGCTCGCTGATTAACGGCCGCAATGCTCTTGCAGCTTCTACTACTGACACTTCACTCATAACAACTTACTCTGTCATAGTTTAAAAAATGTGATGTTAAGCAATTTTACAGCTTGAATAATTTTTTAGCATTTTCGCCCAGTACAGCTCGCTGTAGATGTTCCGGCAAATGGCTGACATTACCTTTCACCTGCCCCGGTGCATCTAAATGAGAATCAATATGGGGGAAATCTGAACCCCACAAAATACGGTCTTCACCAACCAGTTCCAGGGCCGCGCCGATAGTGCGCTCTTCGGGCTCAGCAACAAACCACAGGTTGCGACGAAAATAGTCACTGGGCTTGTCGAGTTTTAGCTTCAGGTCAAAGCCGGAGAAGTGCTGATATTTCTCATCGAGACGATCCATGGCGTAGGGTGCCCAGCCACAACCAGCTTCAATGGCGACGACTTTCAATTTCGGAAACTTATCAAACAGACCATCCATGACCATAGCCATGCAGGCGGGCATGACCTGCGACGGTGCGCCCAAGGCAAAACTGAAAGTGCGGTTCGCAGGAGTCTCATACCAGTCGCCGACAAAGCCAGTCACAAAACGTCGCGAGCGCACGATCACATGCATAAGTAGCGGAATACCGGCTTCTTCAATACGCGCCCAAAGTGGGTCAAAATAATCGCTGGCAAAGGCGTGGCCATCAACGCGTTCAGGTGGTAGAAATACCCCCTGAAAACCCTGCTTCAGCCTGACATCGAGCTCTTTTATAGCTTCGTCGATATCGTGAAAATTAAGATTCGCAGCGGTCACCAGGCGCTTTCTGTCGGCAGCCTGAAAATCATAAAGCCAGTTGTTATAGGCGCGACAGTAGGCGTTGGCCAGATTATTATCGTCGGAGTCCCAAAGAATACCAATGGTGGGTAACACCAGGCCCGCACTGAGACCCCAGTTATCAAATTGCTCAATTCGCTCAGCACCGTCCATACTGCCGGGCGGCGCGCCATCCAGGTAGGTCAGACCGGAATGGCGATTAAACGCCTCGGTACGATCGATATTGACTCCACCCAAAGCTGCTGTGCAGTTAGGTAATATGACTTCGCCATCGGCAAAGAGCTGTTCGATGCCATTGTCATCGACTCTAAATTTTATGGCGCGATCTTTAAACTCATTCTCGAGATAGTTCTCCCACATATCCTTGGGTTCGAGGATATGTGCATCGGCGTCAAACATGAACATATCACTAGCTGGCTGAGTCATTTTGTATTTCCTGGTTAAAATAGACAGACAAAAAAAAGAACCCGTAACGCTAACAACGTCCCGGGTTCCAGTCTACTGCTTTAGGTCATTTAGTCGTGCAAATTATGCTGCCGCGCCGTTTCTGAGCAGACGACCTGGTAACGCATCGGTCGCCGGATTAAATTGATCGACATTGTTTTCACGCAGGACCTGGCCGTTGACGATAACTACTTCAATGCCACTGGCCTGGGAAATCAGCCGATCAGCGCCAGAGGGCAAGTCGTAAACTCTTTCGAGCTCACCTGCGCCAACGGTGTCGGCATCAAACACCACTACATCGGCAGCTAGACCCTCTTTAAGACGGCCCCGATCGGTGATATTACAGACATCAGCAGCACGAGAAGTGAGCAGGTAAACGGCATATTCCAGATCAAGGGAGCCTCGCTCACGGACCCAATGACCGAGCATATAGGTTGAGAAGCAGGCATCACAGAGCTGGCTGGCATGGGCGCCGCCATCGGAAAGGCCAATAACCACATTGGGATCTTTAAGCAGAATCTCTACCTGATCTTCATCGTGGTTAGCGATGGGCATACGGATGCGCATCTCAAGGTTGTTTTCAAGCGACAGATCTAGCACCGTATCGACGGGATGCTGACCACGTTCTTCGGCGACATCAGATAACAAACGCTCATTGAGCGAAGGATCCGAAGGACAATCAGAGATCACGGTTTTTGTCCAACCGCCCAGACCCAGCGAAACACCTTTTTCAATAGTCTGCTTAAAGTTTTCCCGGAACTCCTGCTGCCCGTAGATAATTTTCTTACCCTCAATATCAGCCGCTGAAACCGGCTTAAATACCTTCATGCTTTCGAAAATAAACGGGGCTTTAAAGTTCATTTCAAAATTCAATGCCCGCGGACTCACCTGAGGAAAGACCTTAGCACCATCGGCTACCATTTCAGCCGATTTCTTCAGTTGCTCTATATGATCACCACCACCCAGAGATATACCCTGCAAAAGTGCAGTCCAGGTGACATTACAGTTAGCTACCTTCGACATTTCCGCAAATTGGTCATGAAGCACATCACCACCAATCGTAGATTGAATGATGCCGGTTTTTTCTTCGCCGATCACTTTGGCGATTTCCAGTATCTCGGATTTGTATACTGCCAGACGACTGGGTACTGGTTTACCACCGGCACCAATATGTGTCGGTGCTTTGGAGGAAGCAAAACCCATAGCACCTGCCCGTAAACCTTCCCGGACAATTTCACGCATTTGATCTACTTCTTCCGGCGTGGCTTCTCGCTCAGTGGCGTCTTCACCCATGACATAAATGCGCAATGGCGTGTGCCCCAACAGGACACCAACATTGATGCCCATGCCGGCATTTTCTATGGCATCAAGATATTCCGGGAATGATTCAAAGGGCCAATCCTCTCCCAAACCTGCATGCAAAGCGGTAGCATCCATACCCTCTACGTTTTCCAGTGTTCTGATAATGGTATCGCGGTCGGTGGGCCTTACCGGCGCGACACCAAAACCACAGTTACCCATAAGCACAGTAGTCACCCCATGCCAGGGCGAAATAGTCATCATTTTGTCCCAGATTATCTGAGCGTCGTAATGGGTATGGCAATCGACAAACCCAGGGCAGACGATTTTGCCAGTGGCGTCAATAACTTTATCAGCATCACCTGACACTTCGCCGAGCGCGACAATCTTGCCATCTTTAATGCCAACATCACCCTTATAACGGGGGGTTTTATCACCATCGACAATGGTGCCGCCGGTAATCTTTATATCGTAATTCATTCTGGAACCTCCTTTATTTTAGGATTAACAGCGTAAAAAACCCGACACAGTGTGCCGGGGTTATTGTGTTTATGCCGGTATCTTATCGACCGGCAAGTTATAACACTCAATAATATTGTCCCTCATAATCCAGCGCTTTTGTTCAGCGGATAGATTGCTAGTGTGTTTCTCCAACAGTTCCTGAGACCAGGGCCAGGTGGCATCACTGTGAGGGAAGTCATTGGCCCAGACCAGTTTTTTCGGATTCATCAGGTGAGCAACCTCAAAAGCAATCCAGTCATCCTGGAAGGTCAGCCACACATTCTCATTGATGTATTCACTGGGCATTTTGTCGAGGTTTTGACCGCCTCCTAACCATATACCATGACGCTCGTAAGCATGATCCATGCGATAAGAATAGTGAGGAAGCCAGCCGGCGTCAGCTTCAGCGGCAATAAACTTGAGCCTGGGATGACGCTGGAAGACACCACCCAGTACAAAGACACCCATAACATCCTGAACGCTACGAATGATGCCAAGGAAACCATTGATGCGGTTACCGCGTACCTGACCCAGCAAACCACCGCCGCTGCGAGAAGTCAAAATATGGAATGAAAGAGGCATGTCTAGCTCTACTGCACATTCCCACAGAGGATCGTACATGGGGTGATCATAATCTTCATGCTGGGGATCCCCCGGCATCATCATACCGACAAAGCCTTTTTTCTTCGAATCCTCAAAGTCCTTAATCATCTGCTCTACAGAATCACCCGAGGTTTGACCCAGGCCAAACATGCGACCGTCTGGCGCGTCGGAAATATAATTTGCCAGCCACTCATTGTAGGCGTGCATACAGGCAGTTTTATAAGCGAAATCATCATGGTTACACAGCACCATACCTACCGACGGGTAGATGATCTCCGAAACCACGCCATCACGGTCCTGATCTGCTACACGCAATTTGGCGTTATAACCGCTTTCATGGAGTTGATCGAAAGTGCAGCCCTCGCTTCTATCAGCCAATTCCTGGGCGGTCAATCCCGCCGCAGCTACCAGGCCCAGAGGAATGGTGGAGTCCATACCCGGAATCACATAGATATCATTACCTTTGTCATCGCGCTCGATAGTCGGCGCACGATCACGAAATTTAGGGTCAATATATTTTGTATAACAGTCTTTGGGCTCAACAATATGTGAGTCCGCCGAAATAAGTCCAAAACCTAAGCTGCTCATAGTCAATTACTCCGTTATAAATGGTGATAGATGATTCAAAGCGATTGATGCTTTGCTGGCGCAAGGCTTTAATCGCCCAGTTAATTACAGGGAACCTTTGATTGCAGGGAACCTTCCTACAGGAAACCTTGAAGATACGTTACCTGGCAGGAAGCCATTGTTACCGGCCGTTAACCTCGAAGTATTAAGCCTCTGCCAAAACTGAAATGCAACCGTATTTTTGGAATAAAACAAGCTGCCAATAGCATCGGCTTTACCGGATAGAATATCGTTAAGGAACATACTAGAAATGAACATCTTGAAGAGGCTATATTGATATTCGCAGTTTCATATCACCCTCAACTGACCAGGGGTATATACATGGTTTATTCATTTATCGCTTTATGGTAGCTTGTGAGGAAAATAATTATTCCTAATCATTCATAATATAAAGTACGGAGGATAATAATGACTCAATTCCGTAAAGTAATCCCTATAGCTAGTCTCGTAGCTGCATTAGTTGTTTATGGGTCAGCTTCTTCTGCGTCAGATAAAAGCAAACATTCAAATTATGAACCGGCACGTAATGCTCAGGGCCACCCCAACATGCAGGGCACCTGGGATTTTCGCACACTGACCCCGCTCGAGCGCCCCACGGCCTTAGCTGACAAGCCAACGTTTTCCTCGCCAGAAGAGGAAGAAGCCTTTCGCAAAAAGGCGATAGCGCTCAATGATGTTGATGTGCAAAGGGATACTATGGGCGAATTCGACGTTGAGGGTGCCTATAACAGTTGGTGGATGGATTACGGCACGGAATTGAACGAAGATCGAAGGACCTCGCTCATCGTTAATCCTGCCAACGGGCGCTTACCTGAACTCACCCCCGCAGCAATAGCCGGGTTAAAAAGGAATCGTTTACGTAAGCCACCGGTACGCGACATTCTCTCTCTCGAGATGGATAACTTAACATTTCGGCCAGAGGGGCCAGAGTCACTGGGGCTCTCTGAGCGCTGCCTGTTGAGCTTCAATGCCGGGCCACCTTTAACGCCAAGTGCTTATAACAACAACCTGCGAATAATACAGACCCCCGGTTATGTGGTGATCTTTACTGAGATGATTCACGACGCACGAATTGTTGCCATGGACGGACGTCCACACTTACCGACGGAGCTGCAAAAATGGACAGGCGATTCGCGGGGTCATTGGGACGGCGATACGCTAGTTGTCGAAACCACCAACTTCACCGACAAAACGCCGACTTTCCAGTTACCGCTGGATCTTAATGCGCTTGATAGAAACGGCGCAGCAGGATCGGGTAAGAATCTGCACCTGACCGAACGATTCACACTAACCAGTGAATCACGTCTGGTTTATGAATACACAATCGATGATCTTGCTACATTTACCAAACCCTTTACTGTAGCCATCCCAATGAAGGCGACGGATGATCAAATTTTTGAATATGCCTGCCACGAAGGTAACCACGCCATGGCCGGGATGTTGGGAGGCGCGCGCCAGCTGGAAAAAGAGGCAGCGACCGCGCTTAAATAAACAGCAAAAGGGCTTTCGCGCAAAGCTCTCAGCATACTAATAGTACTGATCTTTAGTAGCTTATGAATGCAGTGGTCATTATCTGACGCTGCAAACTATACAATCACACAAAAATTACGGAGCCTAATGATGACACGAATCCATAAATTACTGCCAATAGCTAGTCTTATGGCGACGCTGGCTGTTTCTGTTTCTGTTTCTGTTGCTGCTACTTCTGCGCCCAATCAGGGCAAAGGTTCAAGTTATGATCCCCCGCGTAACGCCCAGGGCCATCCCAACCTGCAGGGCATCTGGGACTTTCGTTCGCTGACGCCACTCGAACGCCCTAAGGCCCTTGGAGACAAGGCAACATTCACACCAGAAGAGCAACAAGCATTTAAAGAACAAACGATACAACGCAATGATGTTGATCGAAATAGAGAAGAGGCTGCGGCTGAGCACGATGTTGAGGGTGCATATAATAGTTTCTGGATGGATTTCGGCACGGCAATGAATGAGGATCGGAGAACCTCACTCATCGTTGATCCGCCCAATGGCCGTTTGCCTGAACTCACCCCAGAAGCATTGGCGGGGATGAAAGCAAGCAATTTACGTTTACCCCCTGTACGTGAGCTTTTCTCGATTGGCTTTGAAGGATTTCGTCCTGAAGGACCGGAAAAACTCGGACTATCTGAACGGTGTTTGTTGGGCTTTAATGCTGGCCCGCCACTGACGCCTAGCGCCTACAATAACAATCTCCGCATCGTTCAGGCACCTAACCATGTGGTGCTTTTTACGGAGATGATTCATAGCGCACGTATTGTTCCCATAGATGGTCGCCCGCATCTGCCAAATGAGTTCAGTGAGTGGCTGGGGGACTCTCGTGGTCATTGGGAAGGTGACACGCTGGTTATTGAAACTACTAACTTTACAAACAAAACTCCGACTTTCCAGTTGCCCATCGATCTTACTGATCTTGGGCTGAACGGAGCAGTGGGATCCGGTAAGAATATGCACCTGACCGAGCGATTTACGTTAACCAGTAAGTCAGTTTTGGCCTATGAGTACACAATTGACGATCCGAACACCTTTGCCAAGCCCTTCACTGTATCAATTCCCTTGCGGGCCACGGAAGATCAGATATTTGAATATGCCTGTCACGAGGGTAACTACGCCATGGCTGGCATGTTGAAAGGCGCGCGAACTGAAGAAAAAGAGGAGGCGACTGCGGCTGCCAAATAAACGGTAAATTAAAGGGACTGTTTGTGGAATCTTTTCAGTGAAGTGGTCATTGCTTTATACTACGAACATCACAAACATTACGGAACGTAAAATGACTCAAATCCGCAAACTAGTCACGATAACTGGCCTCTTCGCTACGTTAAGAGCTGCGTTAATAGCTGCATTAGTTGTTTCTCTGCCAGCTTTTTCCGCTTCGGCTCAAAATAAAAGCTCAAATTATGAACCGGCACGCAACGCTCAGGGCCACCCCAACATTCAGGGTATCTGGGATTTCCGCACACTGACCCCGCTCGAACGTCCAAAGACCCTGGGCGATAAAGCAACGTTCACAGCGGAAGAGCAGGAGGCGTTCAAAGAAAAAGCGATTGATGCTACTGATGTTGATAAGCTAAGGGAACATGCGGCGGCCGAACAGGATATTGAAGGGGCTTACAACAACTTCTGGATGGATTACGGTACGACAATGAACGAGGATCGAAGAACCTCGCTCATCGTTGACCCACCAAATGGTCGTTTGCCTGCACTTACTCCAGAAGCGATGGCGGGGCTAAAGAAAAATTTATCGCGTAATCCACCGGTGCGCGATATCGTCTCTATCGGCCTCGAAATGGCAACGTTTCGCCCGGAGGGGCCGGAAACCCTCGGGCTCTCTGAGCGCTGCCTGTTGAGCTTCAATGCCGGCCCGCCCCTTATACCAAGTGCCTATAACAACAACCTCCGTATCGTACAGACTCCCAACTATGTTGTGATCTTCACCGAAATGATTCACGACGCACGGATTGTTCCCATCGATGGTCGCCCACACTTACCAGCGGAGATGGAAAAATGGACGGGGGATTCGCGGGGCCATTGGGACGGCGACACGCTAGTCATCGAGACCACAAACTTCACAGACAAAACGCCGTCTTTCCAGTTACCGCTAAATCTTAACGAACTCGAGATGAATGGCGTGGTAGGGTCAGGGAGAAACATGAAGCTAACCGAACGATTCACGCCAATCAGTGAATCGCGTCTGGTCTACGAATATACCGTCAATGACCCTGGCACATTTACCAGGCCTTTTACTGTAGCTATCCCGTTGCGGGCGACGGAGGATCAAATTTTTGAATATGCATGTCACGAGGGCAACCACGCCATGGCAGGCATGTTGAAAGGCGCACGACAGGCAGAAAAAGAGGAAGCCAACGCCGCTCTTTAAGGCTGTTCTTTAAGGAATTGCAAATATAAAAGAAGCCAGTTGTGGTAGCCTGTCGACAAACTAATCATTTCTATAAACATCAGGATGCGGAGCATAAAATGACTCAAGTCCATAAATCTCTTCCAATGGCGGGGCTTATTGCCGTGTTAGCCATTTCTATCTCAGCTTGCTCTAAGCCGGATCAGGCTAGTTCCGGTTCGGAGCAAGCCAGTACCACTTCAGATCAGGTCAGTTCTACTACAGATCAAACAAAACCTTCAGGTTATCCAGCACGCAATGCTCAGGGTCACCCCGATATACAGGGCACGTGGGATTTCCGCACACTGACGCCGCTTGAGCGTCCCAAGGAGCTAGGTGACAAGGCCCAGTTCTCCGCGGAAGAAGCAGAAGCGTTTCGCCAGCGGGCTATAGCAATCAATGATACTGATAATAAAAAGGATCTAGACCTTCCCGCCGAATACGACGTAGAGGTGCCTTACAATAATTTCTGGCTGGATTACGGCACAGCAATGAACGATGATCAAAGAACCTCACTCATCGTTGATCCACCGAATGGTCGTTTGCCTGAGCTTACACCGGAAGCATTGGCGGGCATGAAGAAGGCTCTGTTACGTAATCCACCGGTGCGTGAGTTCGTCTCTATTGGTCTCACCACGTTTCGGCCTGCAGGGCCGGAAAAACTTGGACTCTCTGAACGTTGCATGGTCGGCTTCAATGCCGGACCACCGTTGATACCGAGCGCCTACAACAACAATCTGCGCATAGTCCAGGCACCCGATCATGTACTGCTTTTCACCGAGATGATTCACGATGCGCGCATTGTTACCATGGATGACCGCGCACGCCTGCCTGCGGAGATCGAAAAATGGTCTGGGGAGTCTCGTGGTCATTGGGAGGGCGATACGCTAGTCGTCGAAACCACTAATTTCACTGACAAGACGCCAACTTTCCAGTTGCCGTTGGATCTTACTGACCCAACCATGAACGGTACAGTAGGATCGGGCCGGAATTTGCACCTGGTAGAACGGTTTACTCGAACCAGTGAATCGCAATTAATTTACGAGTACACCGTTACCGACCCCACTACTTTTACCAAACCTTTTACTGTAGCCATCCCGATGCGGGCCACAGAGGATCAGATATTTGAGTATGCCTGTCACGAAGGCAACCACGCTATGGCCGGCATGTTAAAAGGTGCGCGAACCCTGGAGAAAGAGGAGGCCAAAGCAGCTCTCTAATGAACAGCGGCTAAGGACCCACCGTCATATAAGACGGTGGGTTTAAACGGGGGCAAAACCCGCTTAAAAATATCGACCTCACCTGCACTGAATTAAACCTCGAAGTGCAATGGGGATTCTCCCCAAACCATTCGCAGTACCCCTTCATTTTTTGCTTGCCAGGTTCCTTCCACCCCCTGTCGGCTTATAACTGGGAGCCCTTCGCGCAAAAATATGTACCTCGGTCGGATGTTCCCATTTCCACAAACTGCTTAGTTAGCGGCGGTTCCTAAATAGTTTTTTGTGATCGCAAAAGAGGGCATCGTACACACTGCTTTAAAGTGCGCAGGAGATAAAAAGTAAAGTATTATCACGGAGAACGTGCAGGGGCGCGATTGACGAAGCATTACCCGGGTCCACCCGGCGCCCAGGGAGCCCTTGCTCGTAGCTATAAAATGCACAGAAGACGATTCAAGCGCGATATGCTGACACCTGAAACAACTGAACCCACGAAAGGGTAAGAGTATTAAATGCGACTATATAAACGCCGACAGTAGCAAGTGAATCACACGATCAGCAAATCAATCACATGATCAAACTTAATCAAACAGTTACCTTAATCATATGGCCGAGAAGTTAGTACATGCCCGGGTTACTGCGCCTTAGCGAGCTCCAGCAGTTCAAACACATCTTTCACCTGAACACCCCAGTATATTCCCCAGCCACATAAAATAGCGACTGAAAAGCAGGCTGCTACTGTACCTAATGTCTTAGTTGTCATAATTTCTCTCAAGTAGCCCTATGAAAACCCTATCCAACGCCCAGCAGCGGCCACACTTAGCCATATGCACAGACTTGTGACGGCCACCAGTTTGACTACCCAGGGCTCCAGGATTTCTGACTGTGGTAACACTTCACTCGACCCTGCGGGATAAACAAGACCAGGCGCTCTACGATACACGGCACCACGGAGGGTAAGGATAAAGATGATACCCATACTCAGGCCAGCCATTTTTGCAAAGAAAAATGAGTTGTGAGCCAGTTTCATGGCAATCGCGGACGCCTCATAAATACCCGAAAGAATAATGAA
>QNFP01000042.1 GCA_003645535.1 Gammaproteobacteria bacterium
CACGTCGGTGATATTGAACTGGAAGGAAGCCTGATAACCAGCCATGATAAACATATTGGGGTAGCCCTGGGACTGCACACCAAACAGGGTACGGATACCGTCTTTATATTTATCGTTAATTTCAAGATCATCCTGGCCAACAATCTGATTATAGATACCGGTCTTCTGTACCTCAAAACCAGTCGCGTAGATGATCAGATCAACCTCGTATTCCTTACCGTCAAAGACCGGCCCTTTCTCGGTGATTTCGTTAACACCCTTACCTTGGGTATCAACTAGATGCACGTTGGGACGATTAAACGTAGGCAGGTATTCATCGTGAAAGCAGGGTCGCTTACACATGAACATATACCAGGGTTTCAGTGCATCGGCGGTCTCTTTATCTTTGACGATCTCACCAATGCGCTCATGAATCCACATCATGTAATCGATATTGGCATTTTCCTGCTTTTGTATCTTCTCTTCGTTGGAGAGCTTGGCCCGATCGGCCTTTTGCTTTTCGGTCATTTGCGGACCATCGATGGTGCGTTGACGCCGCTTGGCTTGCCAGCCCGGCTGTAATTTGCGCGCCCAGTTGGGGTCTGTAGGCCAGTCGTTACGAATATCGATAGACGAAGGTGTCCGCTGGAACACATACAGCTCTTTGGCATTTTCGCCCAGGCCGGGAATAGCCTGCACCGCTGTCGCACCCGTGCCGATAATCGCTACACGCTTGTCGGCAAGCTTGGAGAGGTCATCCCCACAGTATTCATAATCCCAACGAGAAGTATGGAAAGAATGCCCCTTAAAGCGTTCGATACCATCGATTTTCGCCAGTTTAGGCTTGGACATCGGCCCATTGGCACAGATAACAAACTTGGCTTTCATATGATCGCCGCGATCAGTCTTAACGTGCCAGAGTTTTTCCTCATCATTCCACACCGTCGAGGTGACGGTGGTCTGGAATACGGCCAGATCGTAGAGATCATACTTTTTGGCAATGGCCTGGCAATGCTCATAAATTTCAGTTGCCTTGGCGTAGCGATCTTTGGGCACGTAGTCCATTTCATCTAGCAGAGGCAGATAATCGTAGGACACCACATCACAGGCAGCACCGGGATAGCGATTCCAGTACCAGGTACCACCGACATCGGCACCGCGCTCAACAATACGGATGCTATCGACGCCCACTGCGCGAAGCTGCGAAGTGGTCAATAGAGCCGAAAAGCCACCGCCAATGAAAAGCACATCAACAGTATCTGTCAGCGCATCGCGGGACTTAACATCGCGGTTATAGGAATCTTTACCGAAATGCTCCAGAGTACCTTCGAGATTGGAGTTAAACTGCCCGGTACCTTCCGGCCGATAGTTCAGACGCAGATCCCGTTCGTCAGCAAAGCGCTGTTTTATTTCATCGTAATAGGATTGCGGCTTACCGCCATCCCCCGACAATGGGTCAAAGGAACTGAGCTGGGCGACACCATCTTTCCCAGCGACTTGTTTTGATTCTGCCATGCTATAGCTACCTCATAGATTGTTAACAGGGTTTATGAACGGGTTGGAATCACCCATGGTTAGATATGCTAATTCAATACTTGAATGTTGACCCCCAAGTATGCCGTGGAAAGCGTTGATGCGTCAACAGTATTTCTAGCGAGCACATGACATAGCTCAAGGCCCACACTGGAAGTCAGTCGTATCAACCGCGGCATCCCCAACGTCGACCCATTCGTCAATCCATTCGTCAATGAGGAAAGATACATTCAAAGTTTAAGCGGAGATGTCCTGAGTATATCAACACTAAACAAGCCCGGCACTAAACAAGCCAATATCTAAAACCGCTGTTGATCCTGATCAAATCACACCTATCTTGCCCTTGTCCGGGATACCATGGGTGTTTATCCTCCCCGCACTTTCAAATTAATTCGCCATTACCCCAAACCTAAGGAGACAAGATATGAGTGGATCAAATGCTGGCCAGCTGTTTGGCCGAATGGATCGGGACGGCAACGTTTCTATCGAAGACGGTAACGCCGAGATGGTCACCAGTATCGACTCTGACATATGCCCCGTCGGTAGCAACCGCCCGGCAAGAGAAGAGCACCCGGATGGCATCACCCTCACACGCTCGGACGCTGCCAAACTGAGCGTTGTTATAGAAGGTATGTAATTGCAAAGCCAATCACGATGATCGGTCGCAACTACGGCCGATCGCTGACTCCTCAAGCAATTAAATAGGCCGCAATGGCCCACATATTAGCCTGTCACGCAGGTGCCGGCTCCCTTTTTTACTCGGGATTGGTGTCGCGTATTTCATAGAGTGCCGCTTTCGCATCAACGGGCGTGATATATAACAAATATCTGGCGCCAGGTTGAAGCAGATCCATTTCTGAAAGATTATATTGCACACTTAACTTCAGGTATTTTATTTCGCCTGGCTGAATATCAAACTGGAGTTCTTTATCTTTCTCTTCCCAACTAGCCTGCTCAGTCAGGCCTGTTGCTTTTAACAGGTGCTTGCCAGGCCTGAGGCGCAGGTGCTTGTAGGTCTTAAATTTTAAAACACCCACGCTTTCACCATCCAGAATCATATCTGGATAGGAATATCGCAAGGGCTGTACTCCCGGATTATCCGCCTTAGGTCGATAGATATACAGAACGCCCTCATCAGAACTGGCGGGTTGCACCGGCTCAAAGTGGCGCGGCCCCGAACAGGCACCCAAAAATACAATCAACAGCACAGTAATAAATTTACTCAATCCGCACATACTATCTTTTACTCCGGCAATGACTTTTCATCTTAAGGAAGCTCTTGTATCTATTGGTATTGGTCTACACATTTGTTCGTATAGCATGCGTATCTGTTGGTACCGCCTGCGAATCTGTTGGTATAAGGTGCACATCGCGCTGAGGAAAAGGAATCGATATTCCAGCTTCGTCAAAGGCCAGCTTTACCTGTTCCAACATATAAAAATGCACATCCCAGTAGAACTCAGATTTGGTCCACGGCCGTACGGTAAAATCCACCGAGCTATCCCCGTGGCCGGAAACCAGGATATCGGCAACCGGATCCTTAAGGATTTTTTCATTTTTATCGATCACGCCCTGAATTACATCTCTAGCTTTACCTATATCATCGCCGTAACTGATACCGAAGGTCAGATCTACACGGCGTGTTGGCTCCATGAAAATGTTTTTAATACAACCATTCGACAATACTCCATTGGGTATAAACACCACCTGGTTATCGTATGTTTTGAGCATCGTGCTAAATATCTGCACCTGCTCCACCATCCCGGTGAAACCCTGAACCTCAATCACATCACCTACCTTGAACGGTTTAAAGAAAAGTACAATGACACCACCGGCAAAATTCGCCAGGCTACCCTGCAAAGCCAGACCAACTGCCAGACCTGCTGCGCCCAACAAAGCGATCAGAGACGTCGTTTCGACACCGACCATCGACGCGAAGATGATCAGCAGCACTACTTTTAACACTATGCTAGTAAAGCTTAGCAAGAAGCGCTGAAGCGTCGCTTCAACATCGTTCTTATCCATCATCCTGTCAAGAATTTTTAAAAGTCTGCGAATTAACTGCCAGCCCAGGGCCAGGACAAGTATGGCCAGTAATAACTTCGATCCGTACTGAGCTATTACACCGGTCAGATCACCCAGGTTTTCAATTATTTCAGACATATCCATCCCTCTTTATTAGTCTTTATCTTCGTTATTAATCGTTATCTTCGTTGGTTAACTCAAAATGCATTACACCATCATCATTATTTAATCGCAGTGACAAATGATCATCTTCAATATGCAAATTGGCCACCTGATTGAGATCAGTAATGTAGCGCTGATCTAGTTGATAAGTATCACAGGTTTCACTGACTTTTATGTCAAATACTACATGCAATTCCCCCTGACTAAGCTCATAGGACCCAGTTCCGTGGGTACAGTGATTCCACAACCTCACAGAATGATCATCGACCACTTTTATAAAGTAGGTATTTTTGTGTTTGGGTCGCAGCCAATTGCCGTCAGCATATTGAGTACCAATCCAGTGCCACCTGTTAAATTTCAACTTGCGGGAAAAATCGTCCTCGAGCGGAGTTTCTACAGCTTGCGGGTCCTTTTCAGGAGGCCAGCTAAATCGTGCTGTTTGTGTCCACTGCACTTCAATTTCAAAAGGCTCTGTAATGCCGTGTACTAATTTGCGCCTTTTGCCTATCTCTGCATGTAGAGTTTCGACATTTAGTGGCGGGTTTGGCCCTGACAACTGGAGTAATAATAGCTGTCGTTCCTCATCTATGTGAACATTTTCTACTGATAGATCATTTTCCGTAAGCCATGCCTGCAATTCTGTAGATTGATTCGCCTGATAAGCGCCGTCGTACCATACTTCATTACTGTAAAAGTACAAAGGCACTGAAATACCTACCACAAGAATAGCAAAGCCCAGTAAATAATTACGCGTAAACCTGGCAGATTTACCGCGCGCCTTTTTTGGGGATACGCCAACAAATAGAAAAGTAATAGAACCTGCAAAAACCATCGCCGCGAAATTGGTAAAAAATAAGACAAATGCTTTTAAGGCTAGCTCGGATTCCATCATTACCAATAAAATACCCGTTGATGCTAAAGGTGGCAGCAGGGCGACAGCCATGGCCACGCCAGGTATCGCACTGGTCTCTTTACGGGTCATAGTAAAAGCACCACCACTCCCTGCGGCCAAAGCAATAACAAGGTCAAAATACGTCGGCTCTGTTCGCGCCAATACCTGACCTGGAACCACCACCATATCCGGTGAAATCCAGGCGAATACAGCAGATATCAGCACCGCGGTAACAGCCATCAACATTGTTAAGAGCAGCGACTGGAATAAACGATTAGACCAACCCAGTGTTATCGCTGCGGCAGCGGACATAACCGGCCGCATCATCGGTGCCACCAACATGGCGCCGATGACGACTGCAACAGAGTCAGCCAATAGACCACTACAGGCGATAACGGTAGAGACCACTAATAAAAAAGCCATTCGATGCAGAAATGGGCGCTGGTTGTCTTTACCAAATACAAATAAGTCTTCCAGAACCGCTCTACGATCCTCGGACGGAAGCCCACTACTACTATTACTACTATTTTTAGGTGATCTTATAGCATCAAAAAAGCCCATCGCACTTTCCTGCTGCCTTTAACTCTTTGATTATTAAAGCACATCGGCCACCATTCATTCCGTGCTAGTTCGAGAGCACCCATAAAAACAGTCGTAGCCAGTTCGGATACCAGGCGCACGGGCGCAGCAGAAAGTTGGCTGACACACTCAGCACAGACTGATACTCTCTGGCAGGTATCATTTATGGTTGTTCACAAACGCTGATTTAGTCAGGAGAATCAATATGAAATTTGGACTTTCTTTCGCTACTGCGGGTCCGTTCGCCGACCCGGATTTATTTGAAACCCTGGTACTAACTGCAGAAGAAGTAGGTATGGAATCGATCTGGGCCGTGGAACATGTGGTATTACCCCAGGGCTTCCAGTCAAAGTATCCCTACAATAAAGACGGACGTTTCCCCGGTGGCGAAAAAGCGCCGATCCCCGATCCTGTTGTCGCACTTTCTTATGCTGCCGCGATGACCAAAAATATCCGGCTAGCTACCGGCATTATGATATTACCCCAGCGCAACCCCCTGTACGTAGCCAAGGAGTGGGCCTCACTGGATGTGTTATCCAGAGGCAGGGCAATGATGGGCATTGGTATCGGCTGGTTGAAGGAAGAAATGGAAGTTGTCGGCGTCCCCTTTAAAGAGCGCGCCGCGCGCACTGAAGAATGCGTCCGGGCTGTCCGCTCATTGTGGAAGGATGAACCAGAAGCTTTCAAGGGCAAGTATTTCAACTGGGGGCCTCTCAACTCCAATCCTAAACCGGTGCAGAAGCCAGGCGTACCCATCATTGTTGGTGGCAATGTTGAAGGCGCAGCGCGGCGTGCCGCCAGGGTCGGCGACGGTTTTTTCCCGGCTTCAGGAAGCATGAAAACCTTGCCGGCACTACTGGATGCTATGCGTGACGAATGCGACAAACTTGGGCGCAAGCCTGAAGAAATTGAATTAACCGTTGCCCCCGGGCAAATCGATCCAGGAAAAGTGAGCCGCTACGAAGATATCGGCGCCTCACGCTTGATGATATCGCCGCCAGCAATGGACGCGGAGGGCATAAAACGGGGCCTGCACGAATTTGCAGACGCAGTCATCGCCAAAACCGGATAAAGCCAACTAGCGCACCATGCCAACAAGGTGAAGCCCTTGGATCTTGTGCCTATATTTAATATAGACACTTTAGACGCTCAGGTATTCACCGGTACTATCTTAGCTTCAGTAATGGCTACAGTAATTGCTTTGTCAACAGTAATACAGACAATGCCAACAGAGCCTCGATGTTACAAGCACATTGACTTACGCTATGATGGGCATCGCAATATTTTCGTATGTGTTAACAGCATCGGTTGTGGCCGTTTATTTTATGTCTTATGCTCCATTAACTAACCGGCTTATAACGCTTTTTTTTATCAGCACCCTTGCTGGCTGCGCATCTGTAGCGCCTCCTGAAGAAAAACCACAGCAGCAACAGCAAGTCATTGAGCCGGTCGAATGCACACCTCCGCAACCGATAGAACCGGTAGTAAAGGAACTCCCGCCCCCCATACCGGTGCCGGTTTGCCCCAGGCCAAAACCACAAAAATGCCCTGTTTGTCCGGCGGTCATCGTCGCCAACAAACCAGTACTCGGTGAATATGAATTGGTGAATCTGGAGCCACCCGGATTTGACTATCTCGCCAGGATAGATACCGGTGCTACCAGCACTTCCATTCACGCCAGCGAAATAATCCGCTTCGAGCGGGATGGCCAAAAGTGGGTACGCTTTCAACTGGAAAATCCTACTAACAAAGAGCCGGTCATACTTGAACGCAAGCTGGTTCGCAAAATACGCATCAAGCAGGCGGAAACCGGACAGGATCGCCGTTTAGTCGTCATGATGACTTTGCGCATTGGCGGCATAATTAAGTCGGTTGAGGTATCCCTGACGGATCGTTCTCACCTGGAGTATCCAGTACTGATTGGCCGAAATTTTCTTCTGGATGCGGCGGTCGTTGATGTCAGCCTGCGGCGCAACGCAGACTAGGCTTACCACTTGCTCTGGTTCTCCACGATGCGACTCTCTAGAATGCGCCTTGCCAGACCACAACATGCCATCACCACAAACCAGAACACGACACGCTGAAATATGACATCCCGAAATCAGATATACCTGTTATCCGCGATATTAATCAGTGTCGGTCTCGGGCTGACTTCCTACAAATTCTTTTCCCTGCATTTCCCGCTAACACCCGGGAGCGTGCGTACGGTCTGGAATGTCGAAGCAAAGATTTCGTTTAATTCGGAAGGTCCATCCGCGTTAGCCGACCTGGCATTACCCAACACCCAGAATAATTACGAGATACTTGATGAGACATTTGCCTCGTCAGGGTATAAGTTCAACATTCAAAACTATTCCGGTCAACGCCGAGCTATCTGGACTAATACCGATATCTCCGGCCAACAAAACCTTTATTACAGTCTACAGATTACACCCCGTATTGAGCGAGAAAGTGCCGACATGGCTACCAGAACGGTGACGCAATATGTGTCTAAACCAACGTGGTTACCAGCACAACACGAAGCAGCGATGAGTATTATCGAAGCGGCAAAGAAAAATGCTTCCTCACCTGATATGTTTACCCGTGAAGTGCTCAAGATTGTCAGCGGCGATCCGCGAGCAGAGGATATTCACGTACTATTTAGCTCCGACAAGGATCTGTCCCGCGCTAATATGGCATTAAAATTACTCGCCCAGGCAGGGGTTCGCGCTCATATTATTCGCGGCGTGCAGCTAGGCAACCGTACTCACAATGATCCTCCTGTCGAGCTTATTGAGGTTAACGAAGCATCTGGCTGGACTATCTACAACCCGGATACAGCTACAGCTGGCTTACCTGATAATTTCTTTATCTGGCAACGGGGCGGACCATCCCTACTGGATATCGAAGGTGGCAGTCGCTCTAAAATTCGTTTCTCCGTGTTGTCGAATGTCATTCCAGCAAAAAACATTGCGCTTAAATTAGCCAGGGAGAAAACCGTTGCACTGGTCGACTTCAATATTTACAGCCTGCCTGTAGAAAAACAAAATGTTTTCAAGCTATTGTTCCTGGTACCCATCGGCGCCCTTATCGTCGTCATCTTTCAGATACTGATTGGCGTGCGTACCTCTGGAACATTTATGCCCGTGTTAATAGCAATGGCGTTTATTCAGACAACCCTGCTAACCGGCATTGCCATACTTATTACACTGGTCAGTACCGGGCTATGGATACGTTCTTACCTGAGCAAAACGGATCTGCATATGACGGCAAGAATTGGGGTGGTTCTGATCATCGTCGTCATGCTCATGGTCGGGTTCAGCGTGATCAGTCATAAACTCGGTCTGGATCAGGCGCTCAACATGACTTTTTTCCCGATGGTAATACTCGCCTGGACCATCGAACGAATGTCAATCATCTGGGAGGAAGACGGTCCACTTGAAGTAGCTATTCAAGGTAGCGGAAGCCTGCTGGTTGCCATAGTCGCTTATCTCGCCATGAGCAATGGGCTGGTTGAACATCTGACCTTTAACTTCCCCGAACTACTCCTCGCCGTGTTAGGTGTTATCCTGCTATTGGGTCAGTACACCGGATTCCGGCTATTTGAACTTTACCGATTCCGACATATGGACAATTAGAGAGCTGATCAAGTCATGGAACAGACTCTCACGCTCATAATAGCCAACGACAGTATCGGTGCGAGCACTCAGCCCTCAAATCTCAACCCCCTAAGCGACAAGCCATTTCAACTAAACTTAATCAGGTCACTCAAATGCTGTGGCTGAAAAGGCGCAACAATCTTCGTGCCAAAGGTATTCTGGGCATTAATGAGCGTAATATCGCCTATATATCCCGCTACAATGAACGCAAAAGATTCCCGCTGGTAGACAACAAACTACTCACTAAACGAGCCGCTCAACAAGCTGGTATCGCCGTACCAGAACTGTATGGCGTTATCGAATCTACTTATCAACTCAGAACACTAGCCAACCTGCTAGAGCCACTTGACCAGTTTGTCATCAAACCGACCAGGGGCAGTGGCGGAAAAGGAATTTTAGTGCTTTCCCGGCAGGACGAAAGAAACTTCGTCAAACCCGGTGGGCAGATACTTAGCCTGGCAGAAATCCGCCATTACATATCTAATATACTCAGCGGCGTTTACAGCCTCGGTGGCCAGCCGGACTCGGCGTTCATCGAAGCCCTGGTGATCTCCGATCCAGGCCTCGAGCAATACAGTTATGAAGGACTACCCGATATTCGCGTGGTTATATTCCAGGGCTTTCCCGTTATGGCTATGCTCCGTTGCCCAACCCACGCATCGGATGGCAAAGCTAATCTTCACCAGGGGGCTGTTGGTGTCGGTATCGATATCACCACGGGGAATGCACTTCACGCGGTGCAGAATAACCGCGTTATCAGCAACCATCCCGATACTGGCGTGGACTTCTCGGATCTGGTCATCTCTGAATGGACAACATTACTGACACTGGCCTCCAGCTGCTACGAGTTAACCGGCTTAGGTTACCTGGGCAGCGATATAGTGATTGATCGAAGCCACGGGCCGCTGTTACTCGAGATCAACGCACGCCCCGGACTCAGCATTCAAACAGCCAGCGGTATTGGTTTACGTGATCGCCTGATGACGATACAGCAATTGCCCAAGAGCAACTGGGATATCGAGGCGAGGATCGCTTACATCATGGCAAATTTTGGCGCGATCGATATAGAGCCCGCCGCCGCAGGGGTTAGGGGATGTTAGGCGTGCCCGCAAGTTCATTGTCGCCGCATAGCTGCAGTAGTGGCTTACTCAATACCTGCCATGCGTTGGCAAGCAGCAGCGTCTGGGCCTCCTCGGTGGGATGGAGGCCATCGGCCTGCATCAATTCCTTACGATCAGCTACGCCGGCCAGAAAAAACTCCAGCAGGGGAACCTGTTCGATACTCGCTGCACTGACAATGGCCTGCTCAAACAGTCGCCGATAGCTTTCACCGTAGTTTGGCGGAATCAAAATACCTAAAAATATTGGCTGGGCACCTGCTGCGCGGACCAAACGTGCCATTTGTTGTAAGTTACTTTGCATCTGAGCCGGTGGCAAACCCCGCAGGCCGTCATTACCGCCCAGTTCAACCACGACCAGGGCTGGCCGAAACCTGCTTAGCAAATCCGGCAAACGGACAAGCCCCCCAGCTGTGGTTTCACCACTTACTGATACGTTGTACACGGCAACTTCCGGACATTGCCCGTGCAGGCGATTTTCCAGCAAAGCCACCCAGCCATACGACTTGTCAATACCGTACGCTGCACTGATACTATCGCCGAGTATCAGCAACCCAGCTGGTTGCTGTTTGGGCAGGGAAGAAGCAATAACCTTATCACCTGGCCATTGACCGCAAACAACGACTAAGAAGAGTAGTAATAACCTTAATGCCATGAACAAAATTCCTGATATTGACCAAGCTGTACCCGCAACACCGCATCTACCTGCACCGGCACTTTTACAGGCTCAATCGCTGGGTAAAACTGTGCCCGGCCCGGATGGCGAACTGACGCTGCTCGAAGACATTGATTTTACCCTATCATCCGAGCAAAGCGTGGCAATAACCGGCCCTTCTGGCAGCGGCAAATCAACACTGTTGGGTTTGCTGGCCGGGCTGGATATACCTACTTCCGGCCAGGTACTGCTTGATGGCCAGACATTTAGCCAGCTAGATGAAGATGGCCGTGCCGTTCGTCGCGGGCAATTGTGCGCGTTTGTATTCCAGCATTTTCACCTCGTCAATGATCTAAACGCAGTTGAAAATGTCATGCTGCCACTGGAATTAAAAGGAGTCGAGCATCCACAACAAGCCGCACGCCACTGGCTGGAGCGAGTTGGTCTGGAGCATCGCTTTAAGCACTTCCCCTCGACCCTCTCTGGTGGCGAACAGCAACGCGTAGCCCTGGCGCGGGCCTTCGCAATGCAGCCTCGCCTGTTATTTGCCGATGAACCCACGGGCAGCCTCGACCATGCCAATGGCAAACGCGTCAGCGAATTATTGTTTGACCTTAATCGCGAAACGGGCACCGCGCTGGTCCTGGTCACCCATGACGAGCACCTGGCAATGCGCTGCCAACGGCGTCTCCGCCTCGAAGAGGGTCGTCTTTTTGAAGATCAGCCTTCTATAGACCAGGCTTCTATAAACCAGGCTTCTATAAACCAAAGTTCCGTGGCAAAGCCATCAACAGAGAAACCACCAACCGCGGCAAGGTCCACCGAACAAATCTCGAGTGATCAAACCTTGTCCGAGAACACCCGATGATCAACAACTGGCTGCGCCCCTGGCGAGATAGAGCATTTCAACTGCTCGCTCTGGCCATTACCATTGCCGGGTTCGCCCTCTCTTCGATCATTCTACTGCACGCTGAACTCGAACAGCGTTTTGCTGTTCGGACTGCGGAAATGCTCGGCGGTGATTTAGCCTTAACCGGCACCCGGGCACCAGAACCTGCCCAACAATTACTATTTAAAAATAGCGCCTCCAGCGCTGTCGTAGATTTTTCTACCGTGCTCGTGCACAACGATCAATTACTACTGGTCAGCGCCCGTGCAGTGGATAGGAAATACCCTTTATACGGGCAAATGCAAACCGCTAGCGGCCGCTTTGAACCTGCCCGGCCAACACCAAACGGCCCCGCCCCGGGGGAACTATGGGTGGCAGACCAGGTTCTGGACCGCCTTAATGTCGAACCCGGTGATCACCTGACCATTGGCAGTAAAACCCTGAAGTTAAGCGCAATTATTCGACAACTGCCGGATCAAAGTGCCGGTTTTTATAGCATGAGCCCTCGTGTCGTATTTAACCAGGCAGACCTGGAGGCCACTGGTGTTCTCGGCCCTGGCACGCGACTTCAGTATCGACAGATGATCAGCACTGACAGTGCAACACTTGCCCAACTGCAAAAGAATCTGAACGCCACACTAAGACCAGATCAACGACTGGAAGATATTGATAATGCTGCAGTGCGTTCCATGGGCCCACTGCGACAGTTAACTCTGTGGGCAAACCTGGCTGTGTTACTGGTGAGCATGCTCTGCGGCGCGACTATTTATCTGGCAACGTCGGAGAGAGTCGCTCAGCGTGCTCGGTTAGCCGGTTTATTACGAAGCTTCGGTGCCCGCCGCCAACAGATTATCACTCGCCTGTTAGGTACGGAATTTATTGCCGTGCTTCCTGCATCCGCTACTGGCAGCCTGTTGGGTATCGCCTTAATCAGCGCACTCCACCAGTATCTCGGCTGGCAAGGCCCACTCGCAGCCACATCTATTCAGTGGCTTACGATACTGTTCGCTCCCCTGGTTCTTTGGCTGGCGTTCGCCCTGCCCCGCCTGACGGCCCTGGTGCGCATACCAGCAATGGACATACTCAATAAACGCAACAAACAACAAGCTCTGTCCACCAATATTGAATTCGCCGCAGCGCTTGGCGCACCGGTGCTACTGGCAGGGTTTTTAACCGATTCACTGAGCGACCTCGGTAGCCTGTTGCTGTTGCTCGTCGTTCTTGGCGCAGGTTTACCGGCTTTGTTATGGCCGCTACTTAAAGGGCTCAACCTGATTAGCGCAAAATTACCCCTGGCCCCCCGACTTGCCCTGCGCCGCCTCAGTCGCCGTCCCTCTCTCACTTTACCCCTGCTAGCTTCACTGACCCTGGCCATGGCGGTCCTGTCTCTGGCCGGCCAGACCGGCAACCAGTTACTTGATGACTGGCGCACGCGCTTGCCGGAACAGGCTCCCAATCATTTCGTACTCAACATGTTTGAAGCAGATTTCGAAACCTTTAATCACTGGCTGGAAAAACAACAGGCAATTACGCAACCGCTCTATCCTATCGTTCGGGGCCGCCTGACAGAAATAAATGGCGAACCTGTCAGTAAAGCCGTCACCAAAGAAAAAGAGAATAATAACGAAGCCCTTAATCGTGATCTCGCGTTGACCGAAGCCGCCGACATGCTGCCTAGTAACAAGATCAACTCCGGGGCGTGGCACCCGGCAAAAAATACCGTATCGGTGGAACAGGAATTAGCGGATAGACTCGGTCTAAAGCTGGGCGACAAACTTATGTTCATCACCAGTCGCGGTTCAGTGAACACCACCATCGCAAGCCTGCGAGAGGTTGACTGGGACACATTTGAACCAAACTTTTACTTTATGTTTTCACCAGGGGGCCTGGCGAACCAGGACGTCACCTGGCTCACCGGCTTCTGGTTGCCGGAAGGGGATGGTGCCCGCTTAGCGGAGCTGATCAAGCTACTGCCCCACATTACCCTGCTCGACGTTAATACCCTGCTGGAAAAAGCCAATGACATTATCAGTCAGGCCAGTGGCGCAACAGCCTTACTGGCGGTACTGCTGATGCTTTCTGCCATGCTGGTGCTTGCCGCCGCATTATTGGGTGGGCAAAGCCAACGGGGTCGAGATAACGCTTTATTACGAACGCTGGGTGGCAACCGCCACCTGCTTTATCGGGTAGTGTGGGCGGAGTTTATAACCCTCTGTGGATGCGCAGCAGTGGGCGCCATAATTATCATCGTCGCCACCTTATACCCACTGACTGCCAGGCTGTTTAACGATCAACCGCAGTTTTCGATATGGTATTTGCTGCCTTTGCTATTAGGGTTTGGCGTCGCTATTGTCGGCGTCATGGCCAGTCGTGGAGCTTTGAATATACCGGCTTTGAGTTTGTTGAGGGATGAGGCGTAAATTAAAACACCAGACGTGATGTTCTTGTTTGAGACCACAGGGCATTTTTCAAAAACCCGGGCGTGCAAGAATTCTGGCAACTGTCCAGAAAGGCCTACAGTACCGATTTCTGCTCTTACATAGATAATATGATAAGCGAAGCGCATACCATGGAAATCAAGAGCTCATTTAGTCATAAGCTTAATAAAGAATCTTCGCAACCAGAATAATATTTATCAAATACTTATAGTATTTGCCTACAACTACTATTTTCTGGGATAAGACGGATTATGCCTTCGCAAACGATACTAGAAATCGGGACAGTCAATTCGCTTTGGAGATACCCGGTAAAATCCATGGGCGGCGAGAGCCTTAGTGAAGCCTGCATCCACAACGGCGGGGTTTTGGGTGATCGAGCATATGCGGTTATTGATCCGACCAATGGCAAGATAGCCAGTGCCAAGCACCCTCGAAAATGGGCGAAGCTTTTGGAAATGTCGGCAACCTACGGTAGACCACCAGATGCCACTTCCCCCCCGCCTCCGATATGCATCAAGTTTGCCGATGGCACAGAAATCATCAGCGATGACGTGGAACTTAACGCCTCGCTATCGGAACAACTGGGTCGGGCCGCCGTACTAACAACTACGCGTCCTGAATCAGTTAGCCTGGAGCGAGTGGATCCTCTACTGGGTGAGGAAAACATTCTCGATATCGGTGAACTAATGATGGAAGGCCGATTCACTGATTATGCTGCTATCCACCTGTTGACTACGGCAACGCTGTCACAACTTAGCCAGCTCGCTCCGCAGTCGGACTTTGATGTAAGACGATTTCGACCAAACATAGTCATTGAGACAGCCGAAGACCAGGTTGGATTTGTGGAGAATAACTGGGTAGGTAGCACGATCGCCATTGGTGACGAGGTACGCCTGAAGGTAACGGACCCCAGCCCAAGATGCCTGATACCCACCTTAGCTCAGAGGGAACTCAAACAAAATGCACAAGTCCTGCAAGCTATCGCAGCTCACAACCGGATTTCCGTACCAGTGCTCAATGGAGGTCTTGCGGCATGCGCAGGTGTATACGCCTGTGTTATTCAGCGCGGAATAGTGCGCCCTACAGACAAGGTGCGGGTTGAAATCACAGGCTAATGCAGTGACATTTCAATTTGCATTCTAGTTTGCATAGCAATGCGTATTTACATAAGAGCGGTCTCCGGAAAACGCCAAACAAAATCACCTATAATATCTACTAACAAGTATCAGACAATTCAAACTACTCACCTTAGTTGAAAGGCATTATCCATGACAGCACCAGGCAGCACTCCTTCATCCTCTAACAATGCGACTCAACTAGACGCCGTCATTGTCGGCGCTGGCTTCGCGGGCCTTTATATGCTCCATAAACTTCGCGAGCAGGGCTTGACGGCAAAGATTTTTGAAGCCGGTAGCGGCCCCGGCGGCACCTGGTTCTGGAATCGCTATCCCGGTGCCCGGGTTGATATTGAGAGCATGCAGTATTCTTATCAATTCTCCGAAGAACTACAGCAGGAATGGCAATGGTCGGAGCGATATGCCCCTCAGGCAGAGTTACTCGACTATATTAATCACGTCGTCGAGCGCTTCGATCTTGCTAAAGATATCCAGTTTAATACTCGGCTTGAGTCGGCCATTTTTGACGAGGGTAGTAAGCGATGGCAAGCCACAACCAGTAACGGCGAGCACATCTCAGCCCGTTACTGCATTATGGCCACGGGTTGTCTGTCTGCTGCTAATACGCCAAACATTGCTGGCATCGATTCTTTCACTGGGCCTGTTTACCATACGGGGGAATGGCCCCATGAAGCCGTGGATTTTAGTGGCAAGCGGGTCGGCATTATCGGCACTGGCTCGTCGGCCATTCAGGCGATCCCCATAATCGCCGAGCAGGCAGAACATTTAACAGTCTTTCAACGCACGCCAAATTTTTCCGTACCCGCCCACAATAAAGCCCTTGATCCTGACTACGTAACAGACATCAAACAAAATTATGCAAGCCTGCGCGAAAGAGGTAAACAGGGATTCACCGGTTTTGACACACAGTCGAACGAAAAGGCAGCGACGGAGATGTCCCCTGAAGAGATCAAGGCAGAACTGAATAAACGCTGGGAAATGGGCGGGTTGAATTTTTATGGTGGCTTTGCCGATTTTATGATTAATAAAGAAACCAATGACCTCATCGCCGACTTCGTCCGTGAAAAAATCGCACAAAAAGTAAAAAACCCGAAAACTGCTGCCTTACTCTCACCAAAAACCGTATTTGCCTGCAAACGTCTGTGTGCAGACACCGGTTATTTTGAAACCTACAACAGGGACAACGTCACTCTAGTAGATATTGCCACGACGCCAATCGACTCCATTACCGAGACCGGTTTGCGTATGGGCCAAGGCGATCAAGCGCAGCAGCATGACTTCGACGTGTTGGTATTTGCCACCGGTTTCGACGCCATGACCGGCTCACTAAATAAAATCGATATTCGCGGCATTGGCGGTCAAAGCCTCAAGGAAAAGTGGTCGGCCGGGCCTCGCACTTACCTGGGTTTGTGCTCCGCCGGTTTCCCCAATCTATTTACCATCAGCGGGCCGGGTAGCCCATCCGTATTCACCAACATGGTGACCTCCATCGAGCAGCACGTGGAATACATTGGCGACATTATCACTTATATGGATAACAACCACTTCACGACTATCAGTGCTAACAATGATGCCGAGGATCAGTGGGTTAATCACGTCAACGAAGTCGCCAACGCAACCCTGCTCAACTCCTGCAGCTCCTGGTACCTGGGTGCCAATATCCCAGGTAAGGAAAGAGTGTTTATGCCCTATATCGGTGGCTTTCCTCCCTACGTAGAAAAATGCAACGAAGTGGCTGCGAAAGGTTATGAAGGGTTTACCCTGTCGTAAATGGATGTCATAAACAGGTGCCGTAACTAGGATGTCGTTAACATGTGTCGTAAACGGTTATTTTCGGTGCTCACCCACCAGAACTACGCTTACAGGTTCAACATAATTTAAAGAGGAGAAAGTCATTAACAAACTAGAAATCACACCATCCAGCTATGACTTCAGCG
>QNFP01000043.1 GCA_003645535.1 Gammaproteobacteria bacterium
CTATCATCAAGTCTGGTCCGAAAAGATCAGGCTGCTCGACATGATAATTAAGTTCCATCGCCAGCTTCCAGGGGCGGCCATTCGCTATTATCGTTTTACCAAACTGGAGATTTATCGGGATCGGCCAGTCATTGGTATTGTGGTCATAATTCATGATAGGTACAGATCCCACGTTCCAGCCACCACCGGGTAAATAGATAGGAAGGTGAAATCGGTCGCGGCCTAAGTTGAAGTAGGGTAGGCGGATACACTTCTTGATGCCAATAGTTTGGTAGCAGCGAGCCTTACTCGTCTCATTAAAACTTAGGAATATCGCTGGGAAGCCCTACACGCATGAAATATCGCGCAAATGCCTGAGATAAATGTTCCTTATAAGGCGATAGGAGCCGAGGTCTGCTTTGACCATTACTAATAAATTGGACTACAGCGGATCTTTTTGCCATAAATAGCCGTGAAAACTCTACAACAGTGAACGGGATTTCTTGCGCTTCGTCACGGTTTAAGAGATGCCATCCAAAGCGACGGCCTGCCCTAATCTCATTCATTTTATTTTTTCCAAACTGACCATTTTCATCATCCCATAAGGGACACAAAATTACTGTTTCAGTTTTATCATTCTGGAGATCACAAGACTGGGTTAAGATAATGGCGTTAATAAGAACTACCTCAGCTCCAATATCCGGCTCTTCGCCAGCCAGTATCTGCTGAACGTGTTCAGCAGTGACATCCGCCTTAACAATTGGGAACTCGTATAACAGATCTCCCTGTTCGAGAGAGTTATCCAATACAGATTCATACCAGCTTTCAGGCATAAACAGGTCAGGAACCTACCAAAGATCCGGGGGAATCAGCTTACTGACTTTATTCACTCTTAGTCGTACCGTGCCTATATTTCGCATCTCTGGAAGTGAAATATCCCCGCTCCCAACGAAAGGTTCGGCATCCCGAGTAACAATGATTACAGGTGCTAGCGTTTGCGCAGTCAGATCAGGATATTGAATTATTTTGCGCTCTGGTAACAACTCGCTAACTGGGCGAGGTGGCGCGGCCAATTCGTATCGCGGAATGAATCTATCCAGTACGGAGCTCGTAATATCCGCCGTAACATTATCTGCAACAATCATTTATTCCTCCCAAACTGGGCCTAATTTCTTCCAGGCATCTTCTTTCACCATCCTGAAAAAGATATTACGCTCAACAGTGTGTACCAGCTCCAACCGCTCTTTCATATACTCAAAATCTTTAATATCACCCACAGCGATCGTATCAACACTCAAGTGCGTACCCTTCACTATTTCTGCCAGCTGACCTGGTTTCTCAATCTGCGCCTGAGCTCCAGACTGAACCTGCACAATTGTCACCCCCTCATCGTGGGCAAATTCAGTCCGTAATAGGGTGCTTTGCTCTAGTTGGTCAATATCACGTCCAATTTTTAAATCCAGCTCTAAGGGTGAGAGGGCCGAACAACCTTCATCTACAGGGATAATATTATGGTAAAGGATCGATATCCGTTCATACTGAGCGATCAGCCCCGCCTTCATCACGCTATCTAAGATTTTTTCTACGCGCGGCTTGACTTGCTGCCACCCTGGATAAGGAAAATTAATTTGTATCTGAACAGCGCAATCAGCTACCTTCACCCTCCCCCAGTCACCAACGAAATCAACAGTTGCACTATATTTAAGGTTCTCATCTATCCTCCGCACACTCGACGGAATCTGTGCCACAGGAGTCTTTTCCATGTGTGGGAAGCTATCTTTTAAACAGCCATAGAGCACGCCAGGAAAAACATCGATAGCTGTATCCGACTCCGGCTGAAACCGCAATTCAATAATGCAGTTCACTATGGGGTCATTTTCGAGACGAATAGGGAATTTTTTTTCGGTCATTGTACGTAATCTACCATACTTAGATATCGTTCTGCATAAGCTAGACAATCAAAGAATTTGCTAACTTACCCAACCTCCGCCAGATTGCCTTTTTCTTCGAGCCAGCTCTTACGATCCGCCGCTCGCTTTTTGGCGAGCAGCATATCGAGCATGCGGTGGGTATCATCACCCGGGCTTATAGTTAGTTGAATCAGCCGACGGGTATCCGGGTTCATGGTGGTTTCCCTCAATTGCATGGGGTTCATTTCACCCAGACCTTTAAAACGAGTGACCTGGACTTTACCGGTTATTTTTTCTGCTTCTATGCGATCCAGCACGCCCTGCCGTTCGGCCTCATCGAGGGCATAAAACACTTCTTTGCCCGCATCGATACGAAATAGCGGCGGCATCGCCACATACACATGACCGGCTGCTACCAGGGGCTGAAAATGGCGCACAAACAAGGCGCAAATCAAGGTGGCGATATGGGCGCCATCAGAATCTGCATCGGCCAGTATACAAACTTTGTGGTAGCGCAAACCACTCAGGTCATTGCTAGCCGGATCAATACCGACCGCCACTGAAATATCGTGTACTTCCTGGGAGGCAAGAATCTCCTGGCTGTCCACCTCCCAGGTATTCAGAATCTTGCCACGTAGGGGCATGATGGCCTGGAACTCGCGACTGCGCGCCTGTTTGGCCGAGCCACCGGCAGAGTCCCCTTCCACTAAAAACAGCTCGGACAATTCCGGTTCTGCCGATGAGCAATCTGCCAATTTGCCGGGCAGAGCTGGACCAGAGGTGATTTTTTTGCGCGCGACTTTTTTGTTGGAGCGCATGCGCCGCTGGGCGTTGGCAATACACAGCTCAGCGAGCTTTTCGGCCTCTTCGGTGTGCTGGTTTAACCACAGACTGAAGGCATCTTTTACTATGCCAGAGACAAAGGCCGCAGCCTCCCGCGACGATAGCCGCTCTTTGGTCTGACCGGAAAATTGTGGGTCACTCAGCCTGGAGGACAACACAAAACAGCATTTATCCCAGATATCATCCGGCGTTAATTTCACCCCGCGCGGCAGCAAATTTCGAAATTCGCAAAATTCCCGCGTCGCCTCCAGCAACCCGGTGCGGAAACCGTTAACGTGGGTGCCACCCTGTACGGTAGGGATAAGATTAACGTAGCTTTCCTGAGTGACTTCACCACCTTCTGGCAACCACTGCACCGCCCAGTCAACGGCTTCGGTTTCTGCAGCGACACTACCGGTAAAAGGCTGCAGGGGTAGGGTCTCCCACCCCTCGGTGGCACTGCTCAGATAATCGGGCAGGCCGTCTTCATAGCACCAGTTTTCAGTTTCACCGGTATTTTCATCCTTTAGCTGAACATTCAGGCCCGCACACAATACCGCTTTAGCGCGCAGCACATGTTTAAGCCGGGGCAAAGAAAATTTAACGCTATCGAAATACTGTGGATCGGGTAGAAAGTGTAGTTCGGTGCCCGTGTTACGTTTGCCACAGCTGTCAATCACCGCTAATTCAGAATCTTTATTGCCATTGGCAAAGGTCATTTGCCAGACCTGACCGTCGCGATGAATGGTCACTCGCAACTTCAGTGACAGCGCATTGACCACCGATACGCCGACACCGTGCAGGCCTCCGGAGAACTGGTAATTTTTATCATTAAATTTACCCCCGGCGTGTAAGGTACTCAGTATGACTTCGACCCCAGGCACGCCCTGCTCCGGATGAATATCAACCGGCATACCACGACCATCATCGCCAACGGTGACCGAACCGTCTTTGTGCAAAATCACCGAAATTTTATGGGCGAATCCAGCCAGGGCTTCGTCAACACTGTTGTCGATAACTTCCTGGGCCAGATGATTAGGCCGAGAGGTATCGGTATACATACCTGGGCGCTTTCTGACCGGATCAAGACCGGTTAATACCTCAATATCTTCAGCTTTATAGTCGCTCATAGTTACTATTAAATTTTTCCTTTTATGCAGGCCCTATTTATGCGGGCTTTGTCAAAAACTCAATTACGTCGGCCAGGTGATGTTCATAGCCCTGAAAACTATGATCTCCACCTTCTTCAATCAATAGTTTGCAGGCGGCATATTTTTCTGCCGCCTGGCGGTAATCAAGCACTTCGTCACCGCTTTGCACCAGCACCATGAATCGTGCCGGCTCACTCAGTATCGCCACATCAAATTCCTGCAGCTGATCCAGATGTCCTTGCTCGATCCGGCTCACTTCACCGGTATGATAATTCTCCTGATCTCCCAGCAAGTATTCCCGACCCAGCCAGGGCCTTACGGCTGGGTTTACCAATACCGCCTTACATGCGTATTTTTCAGCCAGCCAGGTAGCATAATAGCCGCCCATTGAACTTCCTATCAGCACGACAGGGGCCAGCGAAGTCTTTGTTAATTTCGGTATGGATTCCAGTATTGATTCGAGTTTAGCCATCGCGAGGCTCGGGAATGGACTCAAAAACGGACAAATGAAATCGACCGCCGGGAGCTGAGCAGCTAACCAGTCCCGGGTCTGCCTTGCCTTGGTGGAATCGGGCGAGCTGTTAAAACCATGTATGTATAGAAGCGACGTCACGTCGAATATAGCGTCAGTCAGGTAAAGTCCGTAACAGAGAGGGAATTATAGCGGCTGCCGGGGAGTGATTGATAGCGTCGCATTATCCATTTACTAACAGCTAGTAGACCCACAACTAGAAAACCAGGGTAGTAAATCAACGGGCAGCGAGCCAACAGGAGTATCAATATTCAGTGACCTGATGATCCACTGCGTAATCTGCTATTTGAAGATGATGAACACCGGTTTCCATCCGCCCATCAGGGTGCAAATCAATCCAGCGATAAGCTGGGCGATCGTCACTCATAGCAAACTCACGGCTATTAGCAGCGAACTGAAAACAGGTGGACGGTGTTGTATATACCCGGCAACTCGCCCACCCCACAGCATACTCCTGGTGCACATGACCACAAAAAATGGCTTGTACATTACTCGCCGCAACAACGATATTTTCCAGCTCATTGGCATTGCTTATTTTTTGATTATCAAGCCACTGACATCCAACGGGAACAGGGGGATGATGCAGAAAAATAATGGTCGGATGAGCACTTTCCTTACGCAAGGTAGCGGCTAGAAAATCCAGCTCGCTGTCCGCCAGGAAGCCACCGACCTCACCGCTCACCGCTGAATTGAGTGAAATAACCCGCCAGTTACCAAACTCCAGTAATGGCCAGTATGGTGTCGATGTCACGCTGCTTTGCATGACCTCGAAATCATCATGATTACCCGGCAACCATATATAGGGAATATCGACGAAACTGATCTGTTCAGCGAATAAACGATAGGCCTTGCGCTTGCCGAACGCTGCCACATCTCCGGTGACCGCGAGCATATCGGGAACATCTGGCAGAGCAGCGATATCAGCCAGCACCTGCCGGAAAGTATCGTAGGTGCAAACACCCGCCAGCCGATGTTCGCGGCTTACACCAATATGATTGTCGGTCAACTGAATTAAACGGTGGGTTCTCAGTGACGACATGGTTGTGATTCTTTAATAATCTTCAACATGAACAAGCGCTAACTCACACTACATTATTACTCAACAGCACCCGAGTTGACGTTGAAACATAACCATACTCGATACAAACTGCCAGCCACTCCTCAAGAAAACGGTTCCACTGAGCTTTTTCGTCACGTTGGAGCATGCTTTTATTGGGATACCGGTTTTTCGGCTGCACATTGCGCATACGATCACAGGCAACTACTTCGGCCACTTTGGCATCGTGGTACATGCGCACTGTCAACGTGGGCGGTCTGCGCCAGCCAGGCTCACTGTGTCGATCCGAGCCCTGTGCCGATTGTTCCTCGATAACAAGTAGTGTAGTAAACGGCGTCCTTTCTTTCACAGAAAGCACGACTTCCCTGTCTTTCATGGTAGTCAGTCCCAGTCGGCGCACCTGATCCCCCGCCATATCAGGGAACACCTTATGTAAGCGCCGATAATTGGCTTCGCATCGAGCCATGAAATTTTTCAAATCAACCTTGTACCGCAAATGACCGCCCCTTTTTTTATTCATCAGTTACTCAGTAATTACTCAGCGATTACTCAATAACTATTACCTGACATATTATCTAGGAAACCTCTGATCAATTCATGAACTCGTATCTTGCGCCCAAAACACCCAGCTTCTTCGTTGCAAACCTTCGCAATAGCTTGCTATTACGTGCGATTCACGCCTCGAATCCGGATGTGCTGGATCACAATCTACTTCGTCCAGAATTAATCAGAGGCTCCCTAGTATATTACCGGGAAACTTTTAAATAATTCAAACCTGCCACTTTATACCGTCCCGCTGACAGGCCCATTGTGCAGGCGATCCCGGTTCATCTGCAACCATTGCAAGCAAATAATAGTAGCTGCATTATTACAGCGACCGGCAGCTAACCAGTCCATGACCTCTGCTTCAGGGATGATGTGTAGCTTAATATCTTCATTTTCGTTAGCCAGGCCAAATGTACCACCACCGTCCCGTAGATCGCTCAACCCACACCACAGTTCCTGTATTTCATTAGTTCCGCCCGGACTAACCAGGTATTCACAAATTGGTACCAGCCTGGCATTTTTCACCCCTGCTTCTTCGCTCAGTTCGCGCCGCGCAACCTCCTGTGATATTTCATTGACCTCTGCGACACCCGCCACAACTTCCAGTAGCCATGGTCCACCAGGTGTAGCCATAGCACCAACCCGAAACTGCTCGATTAGCCCTATCAATTCATGTTCGGGATCGTAAAGCAAAACACCCACTGCTTTAGATCGTACAAAAAGTTCACGAGTAAACTCCCGGCTCCATCCACCAGAAAAAAGGCGGTGACGTAAGCGAAATTTCTCCATCGAAAAAAAGCCCTGGTAAACAACTTCGCTGTCTCTCACTTCCACATCATCACGACCCAGACGGCCTGTTTTCCACATAGAAAGCCCCTTATGTCAAACAGCTTCACAATCTACCAACGTACTACTCTAACAGCGCATTGCTTAATTGATCAAACGCGACAACGAATCCAATCATCTGCTAGAATCGCAGGATCAAATTTATTATGGGATACAGTAATGTTGAACAAAATCTCAAAAATACTAGGTAGCGCGTTATTGGTATTTGCGCCGGTAATGCCGGCAGCTGCCGATACATTGGCGGATATATATCAGCTTGCGTTAACTAATGATCCAGAGTTGCGCGCCGCAAATGCCGCTTTAAAAATAGGCAAAGAATCAATCCCCCTGGGCAGGGCCGGAATATTGCCGAAAATAGACGCGAGTATGGAATTTACCGATGGCGATGGCGATACCTCGAACTTTCGATCACTTAACTTCGACCCCAGTGGCGGGGGCCTTTCTGTCCCGGTCGGCGCCAGTGGCCACGAAGATAATGAAACAGAATATTACTCTGTTTCCCTTAGCCAACCTATTTTTGACCTGCCCGCCTGGTTCAACTTTAAACGCGGCTATGATCTTGACGGGCAGGCGGAAGCCCAGTTTGCCGCCGATCAACAGACAACTATTGTTCGCGTAACCGAAGCCTATATTGATGTATTGCGAGCCAACGACAATCTGGTTACCTCCCAGGCCGAACAGAGGGCTATTGGTCGCCAGCTTGAGCAAACCAAAGAGCGTTTTGAAGTAGGTCTATTACCCATCACCGATGTTCACGAAGCCCAGGCAGTTTATGACGGTGCTACTGTCAATACCCTCGAGAATGAAGCCGCACTGGACATCTCATTCGAAGCACTTGGCGTGATTACCGGTCAGCAACATTTTCAACTAGCCGGACTGTCTGCAGATTTCCCCGTACGGCCTACGGAACCAGCCGACAGCGCTTCGTGGGTTGAGTTTTCCCAGAACAATAACTTCAAGTTAAAGGTGGTCAGATTAGCTATGACAGCAGCCGAAAAAAGAGCCAACGCTGCAAAGGCTGAGCACCTGCCAACAGTCACGGCCAGCCTCACCTGGTCAAATTTTCATGACGATGGCCATTTTAAGAAAAAGAAACCTCTCCCGCGTGAAACCCAACCCTATTCCATAGACGATGAACCCACGGTGTTCGCAATAAGAATGGACGCCCCGCTATTTACCGGCGGACTGGTCAGCGCCGAACGACGCAAAGCTTATCAGCAATACATTCAGACCCAGGAAATGCACTTGCTTGCGCAGCGCGCCACCACGCAACAAGCTCGTTCTCAACATCTTCTGGTGCAAACCAATGCTGCACGAGTCAAAGCTCGTAGTCAGGCGATTACCTCAGCACAAAGTGCACTTGAGGCTACCGAGGCTGGCTATGATGTGGGCACTCGAAATATTGTCGATGTGCTGCTCACCCAGCGCGGCCTCTTCCAGGCAAAACGCAACTATGCCAACGCTCGCTATGATTACCTCGTCAGCATGCTGAAGCTCAGGCAAGTTGCCGGACAGTTAAGTCCGGAACATCTCGCGAATCTAGATAGGTGGCTTGATCCAGGACTGAAAGTTAATAGAGCAGCTGCGCCAGGCAGTTCGTAAGCTTATCGAGTGCTCCACGGTTGCTCTCTGCAACCGTGCGAGCGGCATCTGCCATCCGCTGATATTCATTTGGGCTTTCAAGCAAAAGGATAACTGTCGTAGCCAGCTGTTCAGCATTTTCACAAATCTTCATACCTCCCGCCTCACCAAGCTTGGTCGCAACTTCACCAAAATTAAACAGATGAGGGCCAGCTAACACCGGTACACCCCAGGCTGCAGGCTCTATGAGATTGTGCCCACCTACCGGCACCAGGCTGCCGCCGATAAAAGCAAGGTCGCAGGCACCACAAAAGCTGAGTAGTTCGCCCATAGAATCGCCCAGTAAAATCTGCGTTGCTGGAGTAATCGAATTACCCTCGCTGCGGCGCACCAGATTAAAGCCACGATCCACACAAAGTTTGCCTACTTCGCTGAAACGCTCGGGGTGGCGCGGCACCAGTACCAGCAAAACATCTGGCAGAACCTGCACCACTTTGCTAAATGCATCGAGCACCTGCTCGTCCTCACCACGGTGAGTGCTGGCTGCCAGCCAAACCTGTCGCCCCTTCTTATCGCGCCCATCGCCCTGCCACTTAGATTTCAGCAATGCCGCCTTGTCACGAAGCTGCTGATCGAGTTGCAAATCAAATTTGATATTGCCGGTAACTGTTAGTTTTGTTTTATCTAAACCAAGATCAGTAAAGCGTCGACCGTCGGCGGCAGTCTGTCCAGCTACGAGACTAATACGCTCTAGCATTGGCCTGGCCAGCCAGCTAATTTTCTTATAACCTGCCGCGGATTTTTCTGACAATCTTGCATTCGCCACCACCACTGGTACACCGAGCTGGTGACATTTGTAGATCAAATTAGGCCACAACTCGGTTTCCATGATAATCAGCACCGATGGCTTTATTCGCGATAAAAACCGCGTCAAAACATCTGGTAAATCATAGGGCGCATAAACATGGTGCACACTGCTACCAAAGAGTTTGCGCACCTGTTCTGAGCCGGTAGGTGTGGTGGTCGTTATTACCATCCGTGCATGCGGATATTTTTTTTGCAAAGCCCTGACCAAAGGAGCAGCGGCCAGCGTTTCCCCTACCGAAACAGCATGCACCCAAATAACCCGGCCTTCAGTTTGTTTTCCATCATCACAAGCATCGGGAACAAGGCCTGAAATGAGCCCAAAGCGCTCACGCCAGCGTCGAGCATAAGCCGGGGAACGCCGTGACCGCCACAACAGGCGTGCCAGAATTACCGGCGTCAACAAATATAAAAGCAGTGTATAAAGTGTTCTTAACAAGATTCTTCCTTTTTAATCGAGCATACAGAGGCCGCTGTTTTCTCGCAAAAGGTTTTGTTGAAAACGCTATACTATCGCCTCTACCTGCTGCCTGCTGATACCCGGACCCACCATCAATAGCCCCTCGACTCACACCATCCACACAGACGTTACCATCATTGGTGGCGGTATCGCCGGATTATGGTTGCTCAACCGTTTACGCAATGAAGGCTACCGCGCGCTTCTATTCGAACACAAAGCATTAGGTAGTGACCAAACCGTAGCCAGTCAGGGCATGATTCATGGCGGCATCAAGTACACGCTCGGCGGCGCTTTGTCCGGCGCCTCCGAAGCCATAGCCGGGATGCCTGCTTACTGGCGCAGTTGTCTGCGTGGTGAAGGAGACATTGACCTGCGCGGTGGCAATATACTCAGTGATCACTTTTATCTGTGGTCTTCCAGCAGCGCAGCGGCAAAAGTCACCACCTTCCTTGCCAGCAAGGCGATTCGTGGTCGCGTTGACAAAGTAACTAAAGCTGAGCGGCCAATCCCGTTACAAAATCAGCAGTTTAAAGGAACTGTCTACAAACTGGTGGACATGGTACTGGACGTGCCAGGCATATTGCAGTTATTGGCTGGCAGGGTCATGGAAAGTATTTACCAGATCGATTGGCAGCACGCTCACCTTACCTCAGGCAATCAAACCGAGCCCCCTACATTACAAGTTGATATTGGTAGCGAAACTGTGCAAATAAAAAGTAACGCGCTGGTACTGACAGCCGGGCAGGGTAATGAAACCCTGTTACAGCAAAGCGGTGCAAACGCGCCGGCCATGCAACGCCGCCCCCTGCAACAGGTGATGGTCAAACATCGTTATCCCCATTCATTTTATGGCCACTGCCTTGGTGCCGAAACCACACCACGCCTAACCATATCCAGTCACCCCTGTGAAGACGGCAGCCAGGTTTGGTACCTCGGCGGCTCTATCGCGGCAAAAGGCGTCGATCTTGCGCCTGATGTGCTTATTGACCACGCCAAAAAAGAATTATCAACGCTGCTACCGTGGATCGACCTGAAAGAAGCAGAATGGGCCACGCTGGCTATTGACCGTGCAGAGCCACAACAGCACAATTTCGCTCGCCCCGACCAGGCCTACGCAAGCTGGGCAAGTGGCTGCACCAATGTAATTGCAGCATGGCCAGCTAAATTAACACTTGCGCCGAATCTGAGTAATCAAATTATTCGCATGTTAGAGGAACGTAATATTAGGCCTTACGGACAGTCTCCACAGCCTTTGGCGCTGCCAAAACCCGCCATTGCATCCGCACCCTGGCAACTGGCTTTTGGAAATTAACAGTGATCCCTAAACGCAAACTTGGCCAAACTGGCATGGAGGTCAGCATTCTTGGCCTGGGTACAGTAAAGCTGGGCCGTAACCAGGGTGTCAGATATCCACAGGATTTTGAGTTACCTGACGACACACAGGCGAGCAAACTTATTGCTCTCGCCAGGGATCAGGGTATTAACCTGATCGATACCGCACCAGCCTATGGAACCAGTGAGGAACGCCTGGGACAGCTATTACGTGGCCAGCGGGATCGCTGGTTAATTTGCAGCAAAGTCGGCGAAGAGTTTGCCAATGGCCAGTCCAGCTTCAATTTCACCACCGAATATGCTCAATTCAGTATTGAGCGCAGCCTCCAGCGGCTAAAAACCGACGTGCTCGATATCGTCCTCATCCACTCAGATGGCAATGACCTGGAAATTATTAATGGCATCGGTACTCTTGATGCCCTCGCCGATTTAAAACGCCAGGGCAAATTGCGGGCATTTGGCATGTCTACCAAAACGGTGGCGGGCGGTTTACTAGCAGCACAAAAATCCGATATCGTTATGGTTACCTGGAATCTTGAATTTCAGGAAGATATACCGATTATCGATTATTGCCAGCAGCACGGCAAAGGAGTGCTGATCAAGAAAGCATTTGCAAGTGGACATCTCACCCAGGCTGGCCAGGCCATTAAAAATAAAGGGCTTTTGATAGACCAAAGCCTGGCAATGATATTTAGCCACCCCGGCGTCAGCAGTGCCATCATCGGCACCATTAACCCAGATCATCTACAAGCTAATATCGATAGAGTTAACAAATCAGAGAACCGGTAAACTCTGCAATTCCTAATCGCTCTGAATTTTTTCCATAATTGCGGTCGTTGAACAATCGTCGAGAAAGTCCAGGGCTTTTACCTCCCCGCCATATCCCTCAACAATCTCCCAGCCCACTACTTCTTCCTTACTGTAGTCACCACCCTTGACAAGAATATCGGGCTTAATTAGTGCCAATAGTCGTTCCGGGGTATCATCGGCAAAGGACAGTACCCAGTCGACTGCCTCCAGACCAGCCAACACGGACATACGCCGATCTTGCGGATTAATGGGTCGCCCCGCCCCTTTGAGTCGTCTGACAGATTCATCGCCGTTAACTGCCACAATCAGACGGTCACCTAGTTTTCGCGCCTGTTCCAGATAGCCAACATGGCCGGCATGGAGAATATCAAAACAGCCATTGGTAAAGACAATACGTTCCCCGCGCTCACGAGCATCAGCGATATCCACCAGTAGTTGCTCATCATTAACCACACCTCGTTCATAACCCTGCTCAAGGTAGACTGCGCGACGCAACTCGGGGGCGCTAACCGTCGCGGTGCCGAGCTTGCCAACCACAATGCCCGCAGCCAGATTGGCCAGGGCAACCGCGGTAGGTAAGCTTTCACCGGCAGCCAATGTGCTGGCCAACACTGAAATCACGGTATCTCCCGCGCCAGTGACATCAAAAACTTCTCGCGCCCGTGCCGGCAAATGTAATTCAGGATGGCCGCTACGTAGTAATGTCATGCCCTGCTCACCGCGGGTGATCAGCAAGGCCTCCAGTTGCAGCTGATGAAGCAAGGCCAGGCCCTTTTCCACTAGATCTTGCTCCTGCGGACACGAGCCAACAACCGCTTCAAATTCACTTAAGTTTGGTGTCAGTAAAGTAGCGCCCCGGTAGCGAGCAAAGTCAGCACCTTTGGGATCGACCAGTACTTTGACGCCACGCTTTATCGCTTCGTCAATGAGTGGTTGCGGCTCGCGCAACACACCCTTGGCATAATCCGATAACACCAATACCGAAACTTCCGGTAGCAGTGCCAGTGCTTTGGTCAGCACCTGATCGGTATCTTCAACGCCAAACGGCTCTTCAAAATCCAGCCTTAGCAATTGTTGTCGACGACTGATAACCCGCAACTTGGTAATAGTCGGTTTATCGCGGGCTTGTTGAATATCGGCTCGAATGCCTGTGGAGTGCAGCCTGTCAAACAATGCTTGCGCCGCTTCGTCGCGACCAACCACGCCCACCAAAGATGCGCCTGCGCCGAGAGAAGCGATGTTCAAAGCCACGTTACCGGCCCCGCCCAGGCGGTCTTCAAGCTGCTCGACTTTCACTACCGGAACCGGGGCTTCAGGTGAAATTCTTGATGCGCCGCCGTGCCAGTAACGATCGAGCATCAGATCACCGACCACCAATACCTGAGCGCTATCGAAGCGAGGATTAATACCTTTCAAATGGAACCTCCCGGTCCGACATAACGACCATCAATCTACCAGATTGATCATCCGATTACCCATAGTAGCCATCAGGCTGCTCCATACTTTATCGGCATCCAGTGTTTTCATACACTGTGCGTCATCACCTTTATAACTGCCGACCGCACAGTATTTTTTATAACAGGGCGCACAGGGATAACCCTCGACTTCCAGATGAGCAGTCTTACTACCTGTTGCACCAATCAAATGGGGATCAGTCGCGCCGTACAGCGTAACAGTCGGCACATCGAGGGCCGCACTCACATGGGCAAGGCCGGTATCAACACATAAGGTGCCAACGCTGCCTTTCAACACAGCCGCCAGCTTAGTCAGGGACAACCTCGGTAATACCGTTGCATACTCGTAAGCACCAGCCAAAGCTACAGCCTGCACCCGTTCTGACTCACTCCCCCAGGGCAACAACACCGCATAACCTTGTTGACCTGCTTTTTCGATCAACTGTCGCCAGTAGTCGTCAAGCCAGCGTTTATTTGGCCAGCTGGCGTTTTGCACAAATACCAGGTATTGGCACTGTGGCAGTTCGATATCAGGCTTTGGCCAGGACGTAGTGGCAAGCCCAAAATCCGGCACACCATTGGGTAGCGGGTAATCGAGAACCTGGGCAAACAATTGCCGCCAACGATCAATCGCTAGCTGGTTTTTAGGGACGACATAGCGCTTGTTGTAAGCCAGGTGCGCGCCCCATTCGCTTACCGAGGCACCATTCGGGCCATATTTTTTACCTTTGCTCAGGGCCGTAACAATTGCGCTCTTAAAATTAGTCTGAGCATCGATCACCGCATCGTAATGGATTGAACGCAGCTGCCGGACAAACCGTCTTAACTCGGTATTACGCCACAGGGTCAACCATTCCGCGCGCCAACGACGATGTGCTGTATGAAGTGTACGAACGACGGCGGGATGCCAACTGGCGACTTCCGCAAAGGACTCATCAACCACCCAGTCAAACTCAATGTCGGGAATTGCTCGCCGCGCATCTGTCAAAGCCGGCAATGCCTGGACGAGATCGCCCATGGATGTGAGCTTAACGATTAACACACGCATTGAGGAAACTCGGTTTATTCTGGACGAAGTAGCTTGTGACCCAGTAATTTAAGATTCAACAGGTTTATGTCCTTGAAACTGTTTACATCCCCTGAGACACAGGAATTAACATAACCAATTTTAAGGAGCCTCAATCAGCAGAATGTCGCTGGCGCTGAGTCAGTTTTTTTATACGAGCGCTGAGCCTATGAAAAAACTGATGCTTATTCTTTGCGCCCTCTCCCACCAGATAGTTCATCTGAATGGATAAACGCTTGCCCTCAACCGGGGTGTGCCCATGCCAGCAATTGTCAGTTATTCTGAAGATCACCAATGTCCCGGCCAGGGGCGGCACTTCCTCAACATAGTTATCCATATCGGTGCCGTTGCGCAACACTCTCAAGCAGCCATTATCGTGGCCCCAGGTTTCATTAAGGTAGAGCAACACCGTAGCAACTTTGGTTTTTGAATCGGTGTGGATACGGCCATCTTTTTTTCTAACCACACCGCGGAGTGTGGTCATTATTGGGAATTCGCCCAAAGAAATATCAAATTTTTTCTCGACCGCCTGGCGAAACTCGTCCCCTTCCAGCTCCCGCAACAGAGCCTGATAAGCTGGTCCCCCGGATATCTCCTCAACCGGAATACTGCCCGGACTCTGAATATCCGGAAAATCACTGAGCACCTGGGCTAGTTTACTCTGCGCAATAAAGTCAGATACCACAGTGTAGGGATATGGATCTGTCCGCAGGGAAGCGTTGCGCAGTGCTTCTAACTGTAGCATGGACGACACCTCCAACAGATCGACAAGAATGCAGATATGCTACCATACCGTCTTCGCCTTATCTGCTATTGCTCCACCATACTTCAAGCAATATGGGTCTTTTTAGCCAGCATACCACCACGTTTCAGGACAATGACTAATATAGATTCCCCTCCACCGCCCCGCTGCTTTTTATCGCCCATCAACAGCCAGCACTCATGACACCAAACCAACACTACGTCACCAATCATTCACAGGGACGCTTGCTGTATCTGCTGTGCGCATTGGTCAGCATCATTCTCTTTGCAACATCTATGTATGTTGACGACATCATGAATAATGATGGTATGGATTATATTTATGCAGCCCATGAGTATATGGCTGGCGATCCTGTCCGCGCATTGTCCTTTCGTCCAGAGAAATACTTTAGCCAGCAATTTGTCATATTGTCCCAGGTTACCAGCCTGCCACTGAAATATTCGGCTTTCACCTTCAGTGTGTTATCGCAAATAGCGCTAATGTGCGGCTTTCTGGCAGTAATCAGAGCTCTAAATGGATCAACAACAGTACAGATCCTCGCTATTGTCGTTATCGCAAGTATGAGCGACTTTAATGAATTGCGGCCGCATATTATCAGGGGCTTCAGTTTTTGGGCCAGCCAACTATGGGCATTGTGGGCTATTATCCTTTTTGCAGCCTCCGCTCGTTGGCGATACTTATTATTGTGGGCCACCCTGAGCACAATATCGATATTATTTAGAACTGAAGCAATTGTTTATTTTATCGGCATTGCGGCCCTTATTCCGCTGGTTATCGACGGTATAGCTAGAAAGCGGTTTTTAATATTTGCCGGTGTTACCCTCGGCACTATCCTGCTCATCGGCTCATTCCATTATTTTTATAAGCATAATCTGGATAATCCGACGTTTACGCCGTCTGCCAAGTTGCAGATGGAGGTAAGTAAGGCCGCCAAAATGGCGACCATGCTGAATCAGCAAAAAGAGCTTATCCGCGAAACTATGCCCAACGAATGGGCTCGAGGTACTGCCTCACACATGCTCATTGGTGGGCTATTGTTTCATGCCTTACAAACCCTGTTAAACACCACTAATTACCTGCTGCTGTTATTCGTCTTACTGTTCAGCAAGGTCAAATTGTCGCTAAAAAAGCCCAGTGACAAATTGATAATGGGTTATTTTACAATTGGTGTTCTCATCATTTTTTATACTGTGGCATCACGATTCTTTGTCACCAACCGTTATGTTTTTATGCCAGCTTTACTTCTGTGTATCCCTATTCCGTTTCTGCTCAACCAGATACTGCTTCAGAAAATAGATATGAGCAAAATTCGCTATAACCTGCTCTGTGTGGCTATGTTCATTTTGCCATTCCTGGTGGTCATCGAACCGGTAGTTCGCGACGACGACAAAAAACTGTACATCAGAACAGCAGCTACATGGATCGGCGACAAACTGCCCGCATCGGCAAAAATCTATTACAACGATAAAGATATTGCTTTTTATGTTGGCGACTATTCCGAGCAAAGTTTTTTAAGACCCACCGATTCATTAGTAGAATTGCACCGCCAGCATTATCAATATGCCGTCATTCACAGTAAACGGTTGGGTATAAAGGAACTTCACCAGCCCACTCCGAGAAAAGGGGAGCCGCAGATAGTCTACAGCGACATCAGCCCGAAAGGTTATACAATCAACATTTATAAAATACAGGAAAACCCCTAATAAACCCGTGTGCCTGCCATTGCCTGTTAACTTTCCCCTATCGACAATCCCCTATTAACAATTCCCTGTTAACAATTCC
>QNFP01000044.1 GCA_003645535.1 Gammaproteobacteria bacterium
CCGACTCTCCGAAATCAAACTGCCCCTCGATCATAACGATCAACAACTGCGTGACGCCATTATCAATAAGCTAGCTATTAGCGCCGATGAGTTGGTGAGGTTTAGTGTTTTCAAACGCAGCCATGATGCCCGTAAAAAAACTAATATCCAGTTGATCTATCAGCTCGATGTAGATCTGTATGAAGCGCTTGAGCAAAGAGTGCTGGAGAAATTTTCAAGCTCAAACCTGATTAGGCCGTGCCCGGATACCACCTACCAGTTTGTCGTCAATGCCGCCGAGAATTTTCCAGCGGAAGATCAACAGCGACCCATTGTTATCGGTTTTGGTCCCTGTGGAATGCTGGCGGCTTTGTTGTTGGCGCAGATGGGTTTAAAGCCCATCGTTCTGGAGCGGGGTCAGGATGTCCGACAACGTACCAAAGACACCTGGGGTCTGTGGCGAAACGGCCGGTTAAATCCTGAGTCGAATGTGCAATTTGGCGAGGGGGGCGCGGGTACGTTTTCCGATGGAAAGTTGCATAGTCAGGTCAAAGATAAGCGTCACCTTGGCCGTAAGGTGCTCAATGAATTTGTTATCGCCGGCGCTCCCGAAGAGATATTGACCATCAGTAAACCCCATATTGGCACCTTCAGGCTGGTCAAGATGGTGGAGAATATGCGCGAGGAGGTTATCCGCCTGGGCGGAGAAATTCGTTTTGGTAGCAAGGTTGAAAGTATTCATCGAGAAGTTGATAGCAGCCCAAATATTGATGGTAATGCTAACAAGGAAGGTCAGGATTCTTTTGGACAAGGCCCACTTGGACAAGTGACGGGACTAACGTTAGCTAGTGGTGAAACTCTCCACAGCCGCCATATTATTCTGGCCATAGGGCACAGCGCTCGCGATAGTTTTGAGATGTTGTTAGAGCAAGGGGTTTATATTGAAGCTAAACCGTTTTCCATCGGCTTTCGTATTGAACACCCTCAGTCGGTTATTGATGCGGCTCGTTTTGGTAACCAGGCTGGACACCCGATTTTAGGCGCTGCGGATTACAAGCTGGTACACCACTGTGCCAACGGCCGCAGCGTGTATAGTTTTTGTGTGTGCCCCGGGGGCACTGTCGTCGCCGCAACTTCGGAAGAAGGCTGTGTGGTGACCAATGGCATGTCGCAATATTCCCGTGATGAGCGCAACGCCAACGCCGCCATCGTGGTGGGTATTACGCCGGAGCAGGATTTTCCAGATCATGTGCTGGCCGGTGTGGACCTACAGCGAAAACTCGAAAAGCTGGCCTATGAATTGGGTGGTGCTAATTACAATGCCCCGGCACAATTAGTGGGAGATTTCATGAAGGACAAAGCATCGACAGCTTTGGCCAGTGTGCAGCCATCCTATCAACCGGGTATTACTCTGGGGGATTTATCTAAAGCTTTGCCGGCTTTCGCTATTGAAGCCATCCGTGAAGCCATTCCAGCTTTTGATAAAAAAGTGAAGGGCTTTGCTATGGCTGATGCGTTACTTACTGGCGTCGAAACCCGTACTTCATCACCTGTCTGTATCAGGCGTGGCAAAGACTTTCAGAGTATTAATACTCTGGGTTTATTCCCTGCTGGCGAAGGCGCTGGTTACGCCGGCGGCATATTATCAGCGGGCATTGATGGCATTAAGGTCGCCGAAGCGCTGGCCAGAGATATCCTTAAAGAACAGTCCCTGGATATACAGCAACTGGATGTTTAAAAATAAGCAGATTTTTGCTTTAGGGCTTGCTGTATTTGGTCACCTTATCCAGGTATCCCATGGCAAATGCAGAAATCACAAAAGTCATATGGATAATCACGTACCACATTAATTTATCGTTGGGGGTATTCTGGGCATTCATAAATATCTTAAGCAGGTGAATGCTGGAAATCGCCACGATACTGGCGGCGATTTTCATTTTTAGGGAAGAGGAGTCCATGGTGCCTAACCAGCTGAGTTTTTCTTCACCCTCAGCCACATCGAGTTCTGAAACAAAATTTTCATAACCGCTCATCATCACCATAACGATCAAACCGCCCACCATGGCTATGTCTATCAATGACAGGATGACCAGCACCATATCGGCTTCGGCCATCTCAATGATATGGGGCAGGAGGTGGAAAACCTCCTGAAAAAACTTGATACCCAGTGCCACTAAAGCCAGGGAAAGGCCCAGGTAGATGGGTGCCAACAGCCAGCGTGATCGGTACATGGTTTTTTCTATGGCGATTTCAATTCTTTTCATTGGCGCTTAATTTATCCTCTAGTTATCAATGCACAGGATCAGATGTGCAGGTGATCCAGCGCGCGGATTCTACTATGGTTTCGGGGCTTGAGGTTAAGGTTTTGCGGTTAAGGGACAGGGGTTATGGGCTGTATGCCTGACAGGGCTTGCTGGTACCAGTGCCAGTGCCAGTGCCAGGACCAGTGATAGTGAAGAGCCTGGGCATTCGGAGATTGATGAAAGTGTCCCCGGCTCTTGCCCCACTACTTTAAGGCAGGCCCCGCATGGGTGGCTAGGGAGCCTCCGCAGTTAATAAGTCGTCTGGCGAATAATCTTATCGTTTTCCATCGCTGCAACTTCGTCATCACTATAAGAAAGTATCCTGGTGAGCACCTCACTGTTATGTTCGCCAAGAAAGGGTGCCTCAAGGGGTAGTGGCTCTGGAAACTCGGAATAGCGAAGTGGGTTACCAGGTATCTGGAATTCGCCAAGGATTCGGTCGTTGATGGTTCTGACGGTGCCGCGTTCTACTAAATGCGGATGCGATATAGCTTCGCCAACGCTCAGTACCGGTGCAACGGGTACATGGGCTTCCTGAAGAAGGGTGATGGCGGCCTCATCGCTTTCCTGCTCCTGCAACCATTGTTCAATAATCGCAATAATCTCTTCCTTGGCATGCATACGTGTTTTGGGGTTGGTAAAGCGTTCTTCAGTCACCAGTTCCTTTCGTCCGATAGCACCGCAAAGGTTATCCCAATGACGCTCCATGTTGGCGATAATCAAAATATAACCTTCCTTAGAGCGAAACACGCCTGCGGGCACGATTGAATAATGATGTGATCCTCCACGCTGAGGTACGACCTTGCCCTGGGTGCCGCTGTACAGCTCTACATTCGCTTCATGGGAGTGGAAATAGCAATCGAGCAGAGAGATATCAAGATGTTGACCTTTCCCAGTTCGCTCACGGTGTAACAATGCGTAGCCAATAGCACAGGTTGCGTGAACACCCGTACCGACATCGCCAAGGGCGAGCTGGGGTATCGATGGTGCGCCATCTGGGTCGCCAATCATATCGGTGACGCCAGCATAGGCCTGGGCGATATAGTCAAAGCCTGGCAGTGATGCCAGTGGCCCGGTTTGCCCAAATGCGGAGATTGAACACATAATCACTTTAGGGTTTAACGTTTTTACGGTTTCCCAGTCGAGACCAAGGCGGCCAACAACACCCGGTGCGAAGTTCTCGAGTACAACGTCAACCTCCTTAACCAGTTCCTTGAGAATTTTTTTGCCTTTATCGCTCTTAACATCCAGACAAATACTTTTCTTGCCCCGGTTATGCTGAATATTGAGGCCACTGCGTTTGTCGCGCCGGAATGCTCCGAGGCGGGTTGGGTCGCCATAAGGTAGCATTTCCACCTTGATCACCTCTGCACCCATTTCTGCCATCAGGCGTGTCACTGTAGGTCCCGCAATATGTTGTGTTATATCCAAAACACGATAACCGTCCAAAATGTGCTTAGGTTGCATAATTACCCCTTCTATTTATTTATATTTAATTAGATATTAGTTGAATATAACCAGCATAAAAGCCTCGCTCCTATATGTCTACGAGCCGATTGATAGGTTGTTTTCTGAGACGATTAAGGTAATCAAACAAACCTTGTCGTTAATGGACGTCTCTCAAGCGCCATGTTCGTGATAAGGTTTCGACCACAAAACTATTTCCAGGCAGGCACTCATTCCTATCAATCACGCCTGTAAAAACTAAGAAACCTCTGATCATTTAAATAATAAGGACAAGACTATGAGTCGCAGAGAACAATACACCATCGACACCTCAGCCCTCGACTTTGACCCCATCGAGCTAGTGGATAAATATTATCAGGAGCGGGATAAACGAGTTCACAAAGAAGGTTTTGGTCAATATCAGGAAATTAAAGGCGAGTTCTCTAATTTTATTGATGACCACTATGTCGAACCCGGCTTTACCCGCGAGCCGCTTAAGGACGAAGTAGAAGTCGTCATTATTGGTGGTGGCTTTGGCGGCCTGTTGACGGGTGCGGAGCTGAGAAAGGCCGGTGTTAAGGATATTCGCATCATCGATCGGGCTGGTGATTTTGGTGGCACCTGGTACTGGAACCGCTATCCCGGTGCCCAGTGTGATATCGAGGCCTATGTATACTTCCCTCTTCTGGAAGAAATGGACTACATCCCCAAAGAACGTTACTCCCACGCCCCCGAGATACTTGAGCACAGTATCAATATCGCTAAAAAGTTTAATCTTTATGATGATGTCTGTTTTCAAACAGAGGTCACCGAACTTCGCTGGGACGAAAGTATCAGCCGATGGATTATTTACACAAATCGTGGCGATGAAATCAAAGCTCACTACGTAGCTATGTCTAACGGCTTGCTCACCAAGCCCAAGTTGCCCGGCATTCCTGGTATCGATAAATACAAAGGCCATACGTTTCATACCAGCCGCTGGGACTTTGCCTACACGAAGGGTAGCCCCGGGGGAGACCTCATGACCGGCCTGGCCGACAAGCGGGTGGGCATTATCGGCACTGGTGCCACGGCCATTCAATGTATCCCTCATCTGGGTGAGGCGGCAAAAGAGCTGTTTGTATTTCAGCGCACGCCTTCGTCGGTTGATGTCAGGAAAAATGCGCCAACCAGCCCGGAATGGATAGCCAGGCTGCAGCCCGGTTGGCACAAAAAGCGTATGGAAGACTTCGATATATTGTTGACCGGTGGCCTGCCGAGCAAAAAGGATGATGGATCGATTATTCACAAAAGTGACCTGAAGAAAAATGAGACAAACAAAGATGAGGTCAGCGATGGCTGGACGGATGTTGCCAACAGTGAAAAGAAACTCACCAAAGATAAACCTAAATTATCGAAAGAGCAGAAAAAAGAGATTCGGGAAATCGCCGACCTGACCAAGATGGAGGAGATCAGAAATCGTGTCTCCGGCATCGTCGAAGATGAAGAAACCGCAGAGGCGCTTAAAGCTTATTACTGGCAATTCTGCAAACGTCCCTGCTTTCACGACGAATATCTGCAAACTTATAACCGACCTAATGTGCACCTGATAGACACTCATGGTCAGGGTGTTGAGGAAATCACCGAAAAAGGCGTAGTCATCGATGGCAAAGAATATGAACTTGATTGCCTGATTTTTGCTACTGGCTTTGAAGTTGGCAGTAATTACACCAGCATGGCGGGCTATGACGTGATTGGTCGAGATGGACAGAGCCTGAAACAAAAATGGGATGAAGGGCTTTCAACTTTTCATGGCTTGTTTAGCAAAGGTTTCCCCAATTGTTTCTTTCTGGGTTTTACCCAAACTGCACTGACGGCGAGCTTTACGCACATGTTGGGCGAGCAAGCTCACCACCTGGCTTACGTGATGAAACACAGCATGGAAAATGACGCGACCACTGTGGAGGCGACTCAACAAGCAGAAGATGACTGGGTTGAAAGTATTAAAGCCAAGTCCGCAGCTATAGAAAGACAATATATTCAATGCACACCCGGTTACTACAACAACGAGGGCCATACGGGCAATAACAATGGTTTCCTGAGTGGCCAGTATGGTGGCAGCGGTGCTGAATTCTTTAAGTTGCTCAGCGACTGGCGGGATGAAGGTAGTCTGGATGGGCTAGAGATTAAGTAGCAGAAAAAGCAAGATAAAAGGCGACACTAAATTATTAATATTTGATTACAAAAACAGGGGGAATTATGTCGAAGTGGGTACCAGATTTGTCTCATGTTCAAAAACTCAAATATGAAGGTGCTATCGATGCCGATGGCCATATTCTTGAGCCGCCTGACCTTTGGGAGAATTATTTAGAAAAAAAATATCTTGATCGGGCCATGCGTATTGCCGTTGATGAGGACGGTCTTGAATATGTCGAAATCAATGGCGCGCCGTCGAAAATGCTGCGTAAAGGTTTTCCTTCAACCATGGGTTTAATGCACCACAAAGACCCCGCAATGTTTGAGCCTGGTACTGAGAAAACCTATGTTGGTAACGCCCCCTTTGGCTCGATGAATGCTGAGGAACGCGTGCAACTACTCGATGCAGAAGGTCTGGATGCTGCACTTCTGTATCCCACTCTGGGTGTGCTCTGGGAAGCAGAGCTGGATGATCGTGAACTGACTCTGGCCTATTGTCGGGCCTATAACCGCTGGATAGTGGATTTTTGTAAAGACTCCGGTGGCCGCCTGGTTGCAATTGCCCATATTCCTTTCGATAACCCCGAAGAGGCTGCCGCTGAAATGGAACGGGCCGTCAAAGACGGCTGCAAAGGCGCATTCACCATGCCCTTTACCTGGAGCCGCAAGGCCCATGGCGATCCGGTTCACGACCCCATCTTTCAAAAAGCAGTGGAACTCGATATACCTCTGGCCCTGCACGTTGGCTTTGAGCCTCTCGACCAGCGCCCTAATCGCTTTGAAAATGCCAACCGATTCCCCCTGCTGGCGAATATCACCACTGCAGAAGGGCTACGCCACGCCTTTACCACGTTTTTTGATTTTGGCACCTTCGAGCGCTTTCCCGACCTGCGACTGGTATTGCTGGAAGCCGGTGGCGGCTGGATCGGCCAATGGATGGACAGACTTGATGTCATGTATCACAAAACCATCATTGGTGCGCGCACCGCAGTATCCCGGCCACCCAGCGAATGGTTTAAATCCAACTGCTGGATTTCCTGCGATCCAGACGAAAAGCTGATCCCCGCGATGATGGAAATATTCGGCGAGGATCGCTTTGTCTGGGCCAGTGATTTCCCCCATGCCGATCACACGCCTGACTACATCAAAGAAATAGAGCGCATGGCGGACAGCGTACCACCCAGCGCGCGGCGAAAACTGCTTGGGGACAATATTCGGGATGTTTATAAGCTCTAAGGAGCCTCTGATTTATTTTGAACGAAGTAGCTGGACATTTTAGTCACAAGATACAAATTCATGAATAGATCAGAGGCCCCTAAATACAACTTAAGGGCCGGGCTATGCTCGGTTATCTGTTCAATGGGTGAAGGAGGTTTCTATGTCGGCAGACCTGAGATTTAATCAAAAGGTTGGTTTTATAGGGCTTGGCAATATGGGCAAGCCCATGGCCATAAACCTGGTAAACGCAGGTTTTGAACTTACTGTCTTTGATATCAGATCCGAACCTCTCGATGAGCTTAAAAAGCTAGGAGCCTCGGTTGCACAATCGGTAGCCGAGGTCGCAATCAGTAGCGACATTATCGAACTGGTGGTGGTTAATGATGCCCAGCTAGAAGAAGTCGTGCTGGGCGAAAAAGGCATTTTATCGGCAGCCAGACCTGATTCTATTATTGTTATTCATGCCACGGTCCATCCTGGTACCTGCCAAAAAATTGCTCAGCAGGCCACAGTTAAAAACGTCGGTGTGCTGGATGCAGCCGTCAGCGGTGGCGAGGAAGGTTCAAAGGCCGGTACGCTAACCTTGATGGTTGGCGGTGATCCCGATCTACTGGAACGTTGTCGCCCAGTGTTCGAAGTGGTGGGAGAAAATATTTTTCACCTTGGCGACGTTGGCATGGGTGAGGCGGCAAAGCTGGTTAACAACCTGATGTTTTTAAATCATCTACACAGCGCTTATGAAGGCTTACGACTCGGCGCTGCTGCGGGCATTGACGAAGACAAGCTAATCGACCTGTTGAAAGTCAGCACCGGTAACAGTTGGGCACTTGAAAGCTGGGGCTGGTTTGCCGAGATGCGCGAATCCTATACCACTGGCATGGAAGGCATGGCCGAAGTACTGTTTAAGGATCTTTCCCTGGCTTTATCGGTGGGGCACGATCTGAAAGTCTCCCTACCATCTGGTGCGCTGACGTCGCAAATGCTGGAGAGGATTCTTGGGCTGGAAGAGTAAGGTTATCTGAAGGATAGAAAAGCATTGAATCTAGACCTATGAAGCCGATCCCTCGCAGCAAGTCTATTTGATCTTTCTACCTGTAGATTGAATGTGGCTAAGCCCTTTAATCATAAAAAAATAGGGTCTACTCCAGTTTTTTCACTTCGTCGTGCACGGCATTGGCAATACGATCTCGGGTTCTGACACCCTCTCCCAGCCTTATCAGGGAATCCCTGCTGAGCGGCTTGCCAATTCTAATCTGGATGGGATGCAAATGAATACGCCATTCTCCGAGTGGCAAAGCTCTGTTAGCGCCTTCGATGTACACAGGCGCTACGGGAACATCAATATGTTCCAGCAGTAAGCCTATGCCCGGTTTGAACGCTTGCAGCTCGCCGGTGGGGGAGACTTTCCCCTCTGGAAACCAGATAAGCGAACCTCGACTTTGCAGAACGGCCGTAGCCGCTGCGAGACTGGAGGCGGGCCGTTCCGGTTCGACCAGAATGACTCGCACCAGACGAGCGCAAATGCGTCGCCACAGCTTAGTAGACACGATACGGGTCAAACCCGCCCAGTAGGTCTTGCGCACCTGTGCGAAACCAGCCGTCTTTGGTAAACGCCTGCCTCGTCTTTTCGGGGAGTTTGTAATAAGCCCGAAAGACCCCGGGTCCGCGTACCTGAATTTCGCCTTCAGGTGCTGGTACCTGTGCGAGTGGCGCGACGCGTAGTTCGATGCCGTCGATGATCTTTCCTACACTGCCTGTTTTCCCTTTCCCCGGCGGGGTCAAAGTAATGAGCGGCGAAGTCTCGGTGAGCCCGTAACCGATCGACACTTTCCAGCCGAACGCCTCAAGCTCGCCGGCCAGGGACTCGGGAAGCAGCGCACCGCCTGAGGCCATAACCCGGAGTTTCGAGCCGATGCGCTTATGAAGTGGCCATAGCAACTGTTTGCCAATGTGCAGGCCGGTTCTCAATCGCACCCAGCGGCTCAACGCAAAAGCCGCCCTAAATGCACCGTAGGCCAGTTTATTGCGCTCCCGCAACTGAGCCCAAATGGTCGACAGTAGCGCTTCGTAGAGCCGGGGAACGCCGATGAGGTGGGTGACTTCAGCGTCGATCAATGCACGGGACAACTGAGGACCGGTAAGAGCAAAAGGCAACACCATCGTGGCTCCCAGCGCCAGGGGCGCCAGTACACCGAGGACAAAGGGATAGACGTGGTGCAGTGGCAAAGGCAGTAGTACGCGGGACCCAGGTCCAAGCAGGCGCCGCTCTCCAATCGTGGTAATTTGAAAAATAAGATTGGCATGAGTCAATGGAACGCCCTTGGGCTTGCCAGTCGTTCCGGACGTGTAGAAAAGGGCCGCAACTGCATTTTCATCGACCACGAAACCGGGGCTGCAGTCATTTTCCGCGGCTTCCGGCAGCGAATAAGTGGCCCTATCTGGTTGCGAATCCAGCAGAAAATATTTCAGCGGCCTTTCGGGAAAGAGCTTTTTCACCCGTTCGGCATGAACAGCGGTGGTGATGATATGGCTGCTATCGCTATCCTCTACAATGTGGCGCAGCATGTTTTCAGGAAGCTGGGTATCGAGGGGAACCACGCAAATGCCAGCATAAAACGCACCCAACGCAGCGGCTATATGGTTAGGAGAGGACGGCGGCAGAATGATCACACGGTGATTTTCCACCATATGCTCTGCCAGATGTCCGCCGAAGCGGCGTGCCAGATGAGCGATTTCGGTATAAGAAATCTCCTCGCTTCCGTCGGCATCAAACACGATAATCGCGGTACTTGTCCCCCGGCTGTCGAGACTGGCAACGAATTCCTGCAAATCTCGCGGAGCGGTGTGCAAGGCGCCTCTAGCAATCATTTCCATCTCCCTCCAACGCGGCTGCAGGCCGTACCGACAGCGTCTGGTCGAAACCGATAATGGACAAAATTACCACAGGGCTCAAACCGATCCGCTGACTATCGGCAAAAGCCGTGATCCGGCCCACCAACAAAAGGCCCGGAAAACTCGCAGCTTTGCCTGAAAAGACATAAAGGTCAGATACCTAGTTCTTCACCTGGGGAGGCACCACTCGCGGCAGTTAAGAACGACTGACGGGCTGCGCGGGGCCCGTAAAAAACGTAGCAGTATTTAGTGGGGTCAGAAGAGAATGGTACTTGTTTCTTATTCTAGAGCGAGAGACAGGGTAGAAGTTGGGATATAGTAAAAGAGGTCGACTGAGCGAGAAAACGCGGGGGACGGTTGAAATTTAATCCCTCGGTCACCTCTCCTAGACCTAAGGATGGTAGCTCAACAACACGGTCAGACGCTTGTATTCGTTTGAGTATCTGCCGTATTCTGTACTTATTGTTTTGGGTAATTGGCTCCTCCTGTTGAGGCTGAGCCAGATGTCCACTTTAGGGGGCAAGATAGTTTCCGTAAAGCCGATAATTCACCATACACATTCATAACTTCTACACCCGGAGGCTGGCTGGTCTCAGGGCAGAGTTGGGGGTATAGCTTTTGACAACGGATTTCGAAATCGCTCACGCTGCAAAGCTCAAGCCGATTGCGGAGGTCGCAGCTGATCTGGGTATTCCAGAGCATGCGATCTCGCTCTACGGTCGACATTCGGCAAAAATCGGACTGGACTTTGTAAGATCTGAATCACAGCGCCGGGATGGGAAGCTCATTCTCGTCACGGCCATCACACCAACAGCGAGCGGCGAAGGAAAGACGGTCGTTACCATCGGCCTGGGCGACGGCTTGAATCGACTGGGTAAGAAAGCGGTGGTTTGTCTGCGGGAACCTTCTCTCGGCCCATGTTTCGGGATAAAGGGTGGGGCGACGGGCGGCGGCCATGCCCAGGTAGTTCCACGGGAACAAATCAACCTGCATTTCACCGGCGATTTTCACGCAATTTCAGCGGCAAACAACCTGCTGGCTGCCCTTGTTGATAACCACATTTACAGGGGAGACTCCCCGGTGCTTGATCCTCGTCGAATCTCCTGGCGGCGCACTGTCGATATAAGTGATCGGGCGCTCCGCCAGATAACGATATCCCAGGGTGGCAAGGCGAATGGATTGCCCCGCGAGGACGGCTTTGACATCGTACCCGCTTCGGAGGTGATGTCATCCTTTTGTCTCGCAAGTGATCTGGCGGACCTGGAGCAGCGCCTTGCTCGGCTCATCGTGGGCTGGACGAGTGATCGGCAGCCCGTCATGGCTCGGGACCTGCAAGCCAGTGGTGCGATGAGCGCACTGTTGCGAGACGCTCTGGCGCCGAATCTGGTACAAACTCTGGAGAACAATCCGGCCCTCGTCCACGGTGGTGCGTTCGCCAACATCGCCCACGGTTGCAATTCCATTATCGCCACGCAAACTGCCCTTGCGCTGGGAGATTATGTTGTTGAAGAAGCCGGCTTTGGGGCGGACCTGGGCGCAGAAAAATTTTTCAACATCAAGTGCCGCCAGGTGGGACTTGTGCCTGCCGCGACAGTCATCGTTGTCACGCTGAGCACTCTTAAAGCGCACGGGGGTGTGACTGAAAATGACCTGGCGAAAGAGAACCCGGATGCCGTCGCACGCGGGATACCCAATCTCTTGCGGCACATCGAGATCGTCAAGACATTTGGTGTGCCTTTTGTTGTAGCTATCAATCGTTATGTAACTGACACTGACGCTGAAATCGCCACGGTGCAGCGCGCGGTTCGGGAGCTGGGCGCAGCCGCGATTGTCAGCAATCAATGGAGTGAAGGTGGCAGGGGGGCAGAAGCGCTTGCAGAACAGGTCGTCGATCTCGCCGAGGGGGCTGAGGCAGGATTTAAATTACTATATCCTGACGATATGCCTCTTTTGGAAAAGGCCGAAACCATTGCGACCAGGATCTACGGAGCCGATGGTCTCACAATGGATGAGGATGTGCGCTCCCAGTTTCGTCGTCTCGATGAGGAAGGCTATGGCCATTTACCCATCTGTATGGCGAAGACGCAGCTAAGCCTGACGGCCGACCCCTTGCGTAAGGGGGTTCCCACTGGCTTCACAGTGGCGATCCGGGAGTTGAGGTTGGCGGCGGGTGCGGGATTTGTAGTGGCGCTGACCGGTGACATTCTGACGATGCCAGGCTTGCCGCGGCATCCTGCGGCTCACCACATTCGACTCAATGAAAGGGGTGAGATAGAGGGTATTCCTTGATTAAGAGACCTTTGCACGAGAGCCATTTTGCTCCCATGCTGCGTTAAAAAAGTGCTCAATCGGTCATTTACAGCTGTAAACTCCCTCTTTGCGCGCTTTTTTGCCTTGCCTGGAAGAAAAATCATCTCTCGTGCAAAGGCCTCATTAAACCTGTTAGCCACCGTAGATGGTTCCTGAATACATGAAGCGTATCGGTTTTCTGATTAATCCCATTGCCGGTATGGGTGGACGGGTCGGATTGAAAGGCACCGATGGTGTGGTTGAGCAAGCGCGTGCCCTGGGCGCACGACCGGTGGCGCCGCAACGCGCTACCGAGGCCTTGCGCAAACTTGCCCAGCTGCTGTCGGGCGCATCGACCGTAGAGCCGATTCGATGGCTGACCTGTTCTGGAATTATGGGCGAAGAGGCGCTTCGCCTGGCCGGCTTTTCCGCAGCTGATATTGAAATTACCTACACGTCACCCGACCAGCCTACAGCGGAAGATACGAAAAGCGCGGTGCGGAGTTTTCTGCTGGGTGATGTTGATCTCATCTTCTTTTGTGGCGGCGATGGAACGGCGAGGGATATATGCAGTATCGTCGGTATTAAGGTGCAGATCCTGGGTATTCCTTCAGGGGTGAAAATGTATTCAGGTGTTTTCGGGACGAATCCTGTGCGAACCGCCGAAATCGTTTGGGCTTTCCTGCAGGATCGGCTGACCACCGCACAGACTGAAGTTCTGGATCTCGATGAAGCACGCTATCGCGAGGGCGAATGGAATGTAAGGCTTTATCATGCCGCGCTGACGCCCTATGAACCGATGCGCATTCAATTAGCCAAGGCCGTGATCGAGGAGACAGGTGATGCGGCGGTTAAGGATGCAATTGCGGTCTATCTGCTGGAAGAGTTTGAACGCGATAAAACAGAACTCGTCTTCCTTGGACCGGGCAGCACCGTAAAATCGGTCGGTGATCGTTGGGGGATTGACAAAACACTGCTCGGCATTGATGCGGTTGTCGCTGGCAAGTTTGTGGGTAAGGACCTGAATGAAAGCGATATCCTTCATTTGCTGGATGAGTTCGAAAAACGTAAGCTGGTTTTAAGCCCCATCGGAGCTCAGGGCTTTGTTTTGGGACGTGGAAACCTGCAACTCAGTCCAGGTGTAATCAGCGCGATAGGAGTCGATAATATTATCGTGATCGCTACACCAGCCAAGCTCGCGCGCACGCCCGAGCTTCATTTTGATACAGGGAATGCCACACTCGATGATGAACTGACTCGCGAGCGCTATCTGCGTGTTGTTGTCGGCTATCGCCGCCGAAGGCTCGTGAAGGTTGTCATTTAAGTACTGGCACCGGTTATTGCGCACATGGGAGGTTAGGCCGGGGACTAAAGAGCTAGAACTTCTTATTTTAGGAGCTTCACCCTGACCCTAACCCCGGCCTTCCTCCAGCGGAAGATGGGACTGTAAAAACCCGAGCCTACAGATGTAAAGTGCTTATATTTGAGGATTAGAGAGTTGCGATACCTACCCCACACTGAATCAGAACGCCGGTCAATGCTTGACACACTCAAGCTGGACCGCATGGAGGAACTCTTCACGGACGTTCCCGAGCGCGTGCGTTTTCCTGATCTCCAGTTGCCAGCACCGTTAGCAGAGATGGATCTGGCAGTCCACATGCGGCAGCTGGCCGACCGCAACGTGAATGCGGCCAGTCATGAATGTTTTCTTGGCGCGGGAGCCTATCATCACTACATTCCCGCAACCGTTGATTACGTTATTGGGAGGGGCGAGTTCTTCACCTCCTATACGCCCTACCAGGCGGAAGCGAGTCAGGGCATGCTGCAGGCCATGTTCGAATACCAGAGCATGATCTGTCAGTTGACGGGAATGGACGTGACCAATGCCAGTCACTACGACGGGGCGACGTCGTTGGCGGAAGCGGTGCGGGTGGCCCTCAATCTAGCATCGAATAAGCGGCAAAAAGTGATTCTTTCGCCTGCGATTAACCCCCGCTACAGGGACACCGTACGGACCTATCTGCAGGGAACGGAATCCTCTCTCATCGGCGAGAGTGCTTCGGTAAGGGATATGACTAGTCTCCTGGCTCTTCTCGATGATGAGGTGGCTGCGCTGGTGATCCAGAATCCAAACTTTTTTGGACAGTTCGAGAACGTGGCTGGCCTGGCGGACGCCGTGCACGAAGCCGGGGCTCTCCTGATTGTAGTGGCCGACCCCATCGCCCTCGGTCGATTTCAATCGCCGGGTGATTATGGTGCCGACGTCGTGGTGGCCGACGGGCAGGCGCTCGGCATTCCGCTCACCTTTGGTGGTCCGTACCTGGGTATTTTCGCCACGCGCAAAAAATACGTGCACCATATGCCGGGACGACTGGTGGGGGAGACGGAGGATAGTAGCGGGAGGCGGGGTTATGTGTTGACGCTTGCCGCGCGCGAGCAGCACATCCGGCGTGCCCGGGCGACAAGTAATATCTGTACCAATGCCGGATTAATGGCACTCGCGGCGGCGACATATCTGGCAACCCTGGGAGAAACCGGGCTCCGACAGGTGGCTGAGCTCTGCTATCACAAGAGTCATTACGCCGCGGATCGGATCGCTAAAATCGCCGGGCTGGAGGTCAATCCCCAGGCACCAAATCAACCCTTCTTCAAGGAGTTCAGCGTATTGCTGCCGGGGCCGGTCGAGGAGGTGAACCGAATTCTCCTGGAGGAATACGGGATCATTGGTGGTTTTGATCTTGGACCTGACTATCCCGGTCTCGAGCGGCACATGTTAATTGCGGTAACCGAAATGAAAACCAGGGCGGCCATTGATCTGCTTGTCGACGCCCTGGCGAGGGCAACGCAATGAAGAGTAGAACAGCCGCAGGGGCAATGCCAGAGAGAGGTGAAAGCACCCTTTACGAATTGAGTGCCGCTGGTCGAGGCGGTAGCGGGCTACCCGCGCCTGACGTGCCTGAGGCCGAGCTACCCGCCGAACTTTTACGCGACGAGATCGGACTTCCAGAGCTCTCCGAGCTTGATGTGGTACGTCACTTTGTCCGTCTCTCCCAGCGTAATTTCGGTGTGGACACTGGGTTTTATCCGCTGGGTTCATGCACGATGAAGTACAACCCTAGGATCAATGAAGTCTGTGCACGGCTTGAAGGTTTTGCACAGGCGCATCCGCTGCAACCGCAAGAGACGGTCCAGGGCAACCTGGAACTCGTGTTCAATCTTCAGGAGTGGCTGAAGGAAATCGGCGGGTTTACGGATGTTTCACTACAGCCCACAGCTGGCGCTCAGGGTGAACTCACGGCGCTACTGATGATGCGTGCCTATTTTCGTGATCGCGGCGAGACGGGTCGTAACCAGGTGCTGATCCCCGATTCGGCTCACGGCACCAATCCTGCCTCGACGACCATGGCCGGTTTCGAAGTCCTCGAGATTCCCTCCGACAAGAATGGCGACCTGGACCCTGGTGCGCTGGCTGCGGCCTGCGATGACTCCGTGGCGGGCTTGATGTTAACCAACCCTAACACTCTGGGTCTGTTTGAACGTGACATCGACGAAGTGGTTAGGCTGGTGCATGGCTGTGGAGGACTGGTTTATGGCGATGGGGCGAATATGAATGCATTGGCCGGTGTTGCACGGCCCGGTGATCTGGGCATCGATATCATGCATTTCAATCTCCACAAGACATTCGCGACACCCCATGGCGGCGGCGGGCCCGGCTCCGGGCCACTTGGATCGAACGCGAAGCTTGCCGACTACTTGCCCGGGCCGAGCGTACGTAAGGAGGGGGTAGTTGATGACTCGGGCATCCGCTTTACGCTTTTCACTCCGCAGAAATCGATCGGCCGAATGAGCTCTAACTTCGGTAGCTTCGGCGTGTTTGTGCGGGCGTATGCCTATATCCTGCAACATGGCGCCGAGGGTTTACGCGCGAATTCACAGCATGCGGTGCTTAATGCGAATTACCTGCGCGTGCGGCTACGCGACATCTATCCCTTGCCCTATGAACGGAGCTGCATGCACGAGTTCGTCCTGGAAGGAAAGATCGAGGGGTCAGATGTGCGGGCGATGGACATCAGTAAGCGACTTCTCGATTTTGGATTCCATCCTCCCATAAGTTATTTTCCGCTGATCGTACCCGAAGCCCTCTTGATCGAGCCGACCGAAACGGAAAGCAAGCAGACTCTGGATGCCTTCGTGGAAGCGATGATCACCATTGCGAAGGAGGCAGTGGATACACCGGAACAGTTACATACGGCCCCCCACGCGATGCCGGTAGGACGTCTTGACGAAGTGCGTGCCGCACGCAAGCTCAAGCTGCGCGAGAATTCTCAGCCCTCAAAGGGAGAGCCCTGATTTAAGAGACAGGCAGGTCTTCATTACCTTAACTAGCAGAGTAAGACTCTGGTGGTTTATGGACAGTAATGAATCTGACTCAATTGATTTTTTACTATGTTGATTTTTTACAATGTTGATTTTTTACTATGTTAGCAACAAATAGAAATGTCCGGTTCTGTAGCAAATAGGTTGTCCGCTTTTGGTTTGATTGTTGGAAGGCTCCCAGAGGTGCCCCCCAACTACCGGTTGAGCCGCGGACTTTATGCTGCA
>QNFP01000045.1 GCA_003645535.1 Gammaproteobacteria bacterium
GTTTTCAATTAGGCCTTCGACCCACCAGTTCACATCGTTGTACAGACAGGTTACTTTCTCGCAGCTGGTTGTCGCGTTGAAGTCGCGGATCAATTGCGCTGTTTTGCCTCTGGTTGCATCGTAGGCAAGCTCATCCGCTGCCGCATTCATATCACCCAGTCTACCGTGATCCTGATTGCGATATACCGGGCAATTAAACAAACCCAATGGACTCAGCACCTGCCGGAAGAATTGCATGTGGCATTGTCTGGGCTGTTTCGCCAGCGTTTGTGTCTGTCCGCTTAACATGGCTTTCAAACCGGTACTCTGCAGAACCCGAAAATCAGTTGTTTCCAGCTTTACTGCAGCATCGACCTGCGCCTGGATGTTTTCTATGGTGATCTGCATGCCCTCATCCTTATTGACGCCGATCACCTCAGCATTGTTCACCTCGTCCCGGGTCAGGAACGGCTTAAAACTGATATAGCTGAACTGGGAGTCACGAGCCAGACGAGTTGCCAGAGCAATTTCATGGAAGTTTTCGACAATACTGGTGTCGTTAATGCTGGCGCCGCGCCAGGTGACGATATAAGAAAAGCCGACAGTCAACGCCGGATTAGCCGCCTTGATATCCGGTACGCGAGCGCATATACCTTCCAGGGTAAAATCTTTGCGTGGTTTGTGCATCGGCTGGAAGGTTTCGTCGGTTCCCGAATCCAGTGACAGTCGCACCCAGTCGTTTTCATCCATGCAATCAGCGACCTCGGCAATTTTATCGTTGCCCGTACCATTGGAGACAATAGAGACCTGGAGGCCCAGATCCTTCATAAAGCGAATTACTTCAGTAAACTTTGGATACAGGGTGGGCTCACCACCGCCAATAACAATAACTGAACGCAGGCCTTTTTTGGCCATCAGTTCTAGCGAAGACAGCAGCTTGCCGTGATCAAAACGAATGCCGGTATTGAGAATATCCAGATCTACACAGTGATCACAGGCAAAGTTACAGGCTGTAGTCAGATCAAGGTTGATCGAGATAGGCGCAATATCTGGCACCCTGGTAAAATCAACACTCGAAGCACTGGAATTACCACTGCGCAGGGCAATTTGCCACCTGACATAGTCCTCCAGTGCTTCTTTCGCCCCCGGCTGGGTTAGCTTGGTGGCGAAATCATGGATACTCGACAGCTCTAGCTGGTCGTTACTGTCTTCCTGTACTGCGGGCTTGCCATCCAGGTCAATCAGGGAAATTTTGTTAGTCAATGCATACCTCTGAAAAGTATCCTGCGTCTGGCACGTGATTTCGGCATATATCATACTGGAAATCCAGTATCAGCGTAGATGATGAGTTAGGCTGTTGAATTCCTGTCACGAAAGTAAGCCCTTGCAGAATAAGGGTTTGCACGTTGGCGTAGCGTTAGTGTGGTGTTGATACGAACTTCAGGGACAACGGGGGAATTGGGGAGATCGGCCAGGTAAGCTGGCACACAAATAGTAAAGGGCCGTCCTGATGGATAGCCCTTCATTTACCAGCTTCTCATTAATTACCTTCCCATTAACAGCCTTCCCATTAACTAGCTGTTCTTTAGTAAGACCGTGGCAAACCCAGCACGTTGGTAGAAATAAAATTCAACACCATATTCTGACTCACCGGCGCTAGACGCGGCAGCATGGCTTCACGCATCAGGCGCTCGACATGGTATTCCTTGGCGTAGCCCATCCCACCGTGGGTCATAACCGCTTGCTCGCAAGCCTTAAAGCCCGCTTCAGCGGCAATGTACTTGGCGCCATTAGCCTGGGCACCGCAGGGCTGACCGTTGTCATAAAGCCAGGCAGCCTGGCTGAGACTTAAATAGGCTGCTTCGAGTTCGATCCAGTTTTCTGCCAGTGGATGCTGCACAGACTGATTCATACCGATGGGCCGACCAAAGACTTCGCGGTCTTTGGCATATTGGCTAGCCCGCGCAAGGGCACTACGTCCCATACCGACAGATTCCGCACCCAGCAAGATACGTTCTGGATTCAGGCTGTGAAGAATATACTGGAAACCTTTGCCTTCTTCACCAATACGATCATCAACGGATACTTCAAGATTATCGTAAAAAGTCATATTGGAATTGACCGCCTTGCGACCCATCTTTTCAATTTCTTTGATCTCGACATGATCGGGATCCATATCGGCATAGAACAAGGTGATGCCTTCGTGGGGCTTGGCGCACTCTTCCCGAGGTGTGGTGCGGGTCAGTAACATTACTTTGTGGGCCTGCTGAGCGGTAGTGGTCCAAATTTTCTGGCCGTTGATAATGTATTTATCACCTTGCCGTTTTGCAAACGTTTCAATACGGCTGGTGTCGAGACCAGCATTAGCTTCGGTGACGCCAAAACAGGTTTTTTGCTCCCCGGCAATTAAGGGCGGTAACCAGCGGCGTTTTTGTTCATCAGTACCAAACTTGACAATGGGGTGAGGGCCAAAAATATTGATATGTACAGCCGATGCCGCCGACAGACCGCCACCTTCAGCAACCGTCATCATCATCAACATGGCTTCCATAACGCCGAGATTGGCACCACCGTATTCCTCTGGCATGGTGATACCCAGCCAGCCGCCCTCGGCCATGGCCTGATAAAACTCTTCCGGGAATACACCCGAGTTATCCCGCTCTAGCCAGAACTCATCGCCGAAGGTGTCCATCAGAGACTTGATGCTATCGACGATGGCCTGCTGTTCGCTACTTAATGAAAAATCCATTGTTCAACCTCGTAATTTGGAATATCTGTTCTATTTGAAACGTTGCTCTATATTACTCATTTTGGCTATTAATTTTTAGCCAGGCTAACGCGGATCACTCACCGCGGTAATACTCGGCCACAAGCCCTCGGCACCCCATTGTAGTACCTCTTCGCCCAGGCGGATGGCCCAGACAGCATCGCTGCCATATTCATCGCGCCAGCTCCACAAACGCCGGGTTAAGTGATGTAATCGATGCTCATAGGTGAAACCCATGGCGCCATGAACCTGGTGAGCTATCGCTGCACCGGTATTCACCGCTTCTTCCAAACGAGTTTTTGCGGTGGCGATCTCAACCCAGGCAGCGTGGTCTATAGTATTACCGAATGCCACTGCTTCAGCGGCTGAATCCGCAGCCGCATTGATAGCAGCCACCTGTCCGGCAAAGGCTGCGACAGAATGCTGGAGCGCCTGAAACTTGGCGATAGGACGACCAAATTGCACGCGCTCCATGGAGTATTGAATGGTGAGTTCCAGGGCGGTGCTCATGGCACCAGCAGCCTGCACGCAGCGCACTAATGCCCCAAGGGCCTCTGCACTGCTGGCATTGGTCCCCTCTTCTAGATCAGCACACCGTGTTGGCACTGCTTTATTGAAGGTCAGGCTGTCCCAGGGTTCACCCGCCAGATTGATATGAGGACTAATCTCCAACTTGGGACTCTCCAACTTGGTACTCTCTAACTTGGGAAGTGCAAATTCAAGCACCTGGGATTTGTTACCGCTATCCACCACCACGACGACCTGTTTCGCGTTACGTGCGTGGGGCACACTCAGTGCCGTTCCACTCAGTGAGGTACCGTCCCAGCTTAAGTCACCGTGGTCCTTGTCTAACCCTCCATTATTAAAAAGGGCAACAGTCATTGGCTCTACAGTGACTTCCAGGCCGCCCTTAGCCAGCAACCATCCCGCCATCAATGTTTCTGCCAGCGGTACGGGCAATGCTGCTCCGCCTGCCGCTTTGATAACGGCAAAACCATCAAGCATGGAGGCACCGACGCCACCATTGGCTTCAGGTATCCAGGTGAGGGTCAAACCTGATTCTTCAATAGCCTGCCATAGCGCCTGGGGCCATTCGCCCTCTTCTGCTGCATTGATAACTTCAGGTGTGCTGAGGTCCTCAAAAATGCGGGTGGCGGTGTCGAATATAATATTGTCTGTTTCACTCATACTGCTACTCCCCCTGTCCTTATTACTAAGAGCTTCATTACTACGGCCCTCATTGCCACCACTTAGCGCATGCCCAGTTGCCGGGCGATCATGCCTTTAAGCACTTCATTGGTGCCGCCTCTGAGTGTTGATGAAGGCACACGCAAAATACCCTCTCTCAATAAATTCGCCGTCAAACTATCCAGCGACACCAACGCGTGCTGAGGCAATACCGAGCGGATTTTTTCAAGCAATTCCCGTTCAAAGTTGGTACTCATATCTTTGACCAGCGCCGCTTCCATTTCCGGTGACGCACCTTCCTGTAATAAGCCGGCGATCCCCAGAGACATGCGGCGCAGAGTTTTGATCTTCGCTACCACCTGGCCCAGCACTTCTCTGGTTTTATCTGTCGGGTTATTAACCAGTACCTTCATCGCTTCCTGAAAAACAATAAACGAGCTTAAAAAACGTTCCGGGCCGGAGCGTTCAAGCGCTAGTTCACCGACTACCATTTTCCAGCCGCCGCCCACTTCTCCTAGCACATAATCATCTGGCACAAATACATCTTCAAACTGGGTTTCATTAAAATGAACCTGGCCTGCAATATCGGCGATACCACGGATTTCAACGCCGGGCGATTTCAGGTCGATAATAAATTGCGATAAACCTTCGTGCCGCGCTTTGGTATCAACCGGCGAAGTACGCAGCAGCGTAACCATGTAATCGCCGCCGTGGGCACCGGTAGACCAGAGCTTGGTGCCATTGACTCGCCAACCGCCATCGACTTTCTCAGCTTTGGTGGCCACCGATGCCAGATCAGAGCCGGTATTGGGCTCACTCATACCGATGGCACAAAAGCATTCACCGGCAACAATGCGCGGAATAATATGATCGCGCACCTCAGGATTGGCATTTTTAATAAGTTGCGGGCCGCTCTGCCGATCGGCAATCCAGTGGGCCATCACCGGCGCACCAGCGGCAAGCATTTCTTCGGTAACCACATAGCGCTCAAGGAAAGTACGACCATGACCACCGTATTTTTTATCCCAGGTCATGCCCAACCAGCCACGCTGACCCACCTTGCGACTAAATTCAGCGCTCATACCGGAAGCCCAGCAATCTGCCATGGGCACAAAGCCGCCATTGGCGCGTTGCTCAGCGAGGAATTCCCTCACTTCAACCCGTAGTTGGGTCGCTACTTCAGGCATTTCCACATAGGGAAATCTAAATCGGGTTACCGACATAGTTGGTATCTCCTCTGGTTTAAAACAGATTAATAGCGCGTTGTTTTACAATTCGAAAAATTGAATGGCACACACTAATCAAAAACCCCAACAACCATCACAAAAGTGTAATGGCTTTCGTAACGGCAATCAGGGCATCAATCTATCTACTTTAAGTTGCTACTGTAGCATTAGAAAAGGATTCCCTTTTTCTTTAGTCTTGCTAGTACGTCTACAGCTACGGTCGTGCATGCCACCCCGCGCGCTCAGGGTCGAGCGCATAAGCACGGGGCTACCAACATCTGGTAATTTTATCGACCGGTCAGAATCGCTTTTTCCTCGGTGTACTCCACCAGGCCACTGGCGCCCCACTCGCGACCATTACCGGACATTTTGTAGCCACCAAAGGGGGCTGCAAAACTAAAGGCTGGGCCGTTGACCTTCACCTGGCCAGCGCGTAACTGTTTGGCGATACGCATTTGCGTGTCTTTGTCCTCTGCCCACAAACCACTGGACAGCCCAAAGTCAGTGTCGTTAGCAATAGCAATAGCTTCGGCCTCATCTTTGTAGGGGATGAAACACAGTACCGGCCCAAAGATTTCTTCCCGGGCAACCGCCATATCGTTGTTAACATCACCCAAAATAGTCGGCTTCACAAATGCGCCTTTGTCGATGCCTTCAGGCAGTTCCGGACCACCGGTGACCAGGCGAGCACCTTCTGCCAGGCCCTTTTCGATGTAACGGACAACACTGTCTCTAGCCTGCATGGAACTGAGGGGACCAAGGAAAGTACCTTTATCTGTTGGATCACCAACCACCAAAGAATCGGCTACTGTTTTAGCCACTTCCAATGCTTCCTCATATTGAGATTCGTGAACCAGTATTCGGCTCAGCTGCACGCACATCTGCCCCGAATTAAACATCGAATCTTTGATAACGTATTTAACTGCTTTGGCGACCGGGGCATCTTCAGCGATGATAAAGGGTGATTTACCACCCAGCTCCTGACACACGCGTTTCACAGACGTGGCGGCTGATTTGGCGATGTCGATACCCACTTCGGTGGAGCCGGTGAATGACACCAGATCGATTTCCGGGTGCGAACTTAGGGTGTCGCCAATTACTGAACCTTTGCCAGTAACCAGATTAAACACGCCGGCCGGCAAACCTACCTGTTCGCAAACCTCCGCAAAAATAAACGTACAAAGCGGCGTTTGCTCGCTGGGCTTCAGCACGCAGGTACAACCAGCTGCCAGGGCCGGACCGACTTTGGCTATCACCTGAAAGAGGGGGAAATTCCATGGCGTAATAAATGAACACACACCCACGGCTTCCTTGACGGTGATATAGCCACCATCATGCTCGGTCACCTCATCCATGCTCTCCGCCAAATTGGCGAAAATTTGCAGCCCGGAAATCGGGCCCATGACCTGGATACCCATAGAAAAATGCACTGGAATGCCCATTTCCTGACTGATCAACGAAGCCAACTCATCCTTACGTTCGGTCAGTTTTTCACAAATCGCATCGATATAAGCTTTACGCTCCACTGCAGGCGTTTGCGACCAGGGGATAAATGCGCGACGTGCAGCTCTAACAGCTTTGTCGACATCCTCTGGCAGTGCCATGGGAACTTTTGCAAATACCTCTTCAGTAGCAGGATTCACCAGATGACTGATACCATCACCGGATGATTCGACCCACTGTCCATCAATATAAATCTTGTTATGTTCGATCATTGGAAAACCCCTGATTATTTTAAGCGCTTGCTTAAGTTGTCGTTAGCATATGTTGCCATTAACAACGGCGGAACAACGTTTACCATCTATATTTAAAAAAGCCTCACTTTATGAAAGCTCTATTATTTATGAAAGCCCTAATCTGGGTTTCATAAAGTCGGCCAGCTTCTGGATTGCATCATCGGCTTCTGGCGCATTACCGGCCATAAACTGGAAGACGTGCTGCATTTCTGGAAAAACCTGCAGCTCGACATCAACACCGGCAGCTTTGGCCTGCTCATAAAAACGTCGGCTATCATCCAGCAGCCCTTCATACTCGCCGACCTGAATTAAGGTCGGTGGGAAACCTTTCACATCAGCATACAAGGGATTCGCTAAAGGATCTTTTGCAGAGCCACTTTCCCCCAAAAACGCTGCGACCATACCCGCCAGTAAATCACCACCAACAAGCGCATCTTTGTCTGCGTTGGTGACCAGGCTTTCACCCGTGCCTTCCATGTCGTACCAGGGTGAAAGTGGTGCACAGCACGCCGGCAGGGGGTAACCCTTTTGCCGCGCATATAGAATCATCGTCGTACACAAATTACCGCCGGCAGAATCACCGGTGGTAGCAATATTTTCCGGCTTGAAGCCCTGCTCCAGTAACTGTGCATAAACGGCCACGGCTTCTTCCACAATGCCCGGGTGGGGGTTCTCGGGAGCACGATTGTAATCGAGAGTTAGCGTTGGACAGCCCACAGCTTTGGCAAGGTGGCCATACATTTTTTTATGGCTCTTCGATGATCCGACAGAAAAGCCACCGCCATGGCAACAGATCACTACACGGCTTTTATCAGCGCCCTTTGGCGTTGCCCACACCCCGGAAATACCCGCCAGGGTTGCTTCGTGAAACTCCACGTCAGCTGGCTCACTACTGAGCTCACCCCAGTCGTCAAATAAAACCCGCAATTCATCAAGAGACATGTCGCCGTTCATAGACAACTTGCCCGACCACTCTTTGTATAAATCCACGATTGCTAGTGCTTGTTGGCTTGCCATTTTTGCTACTCCTTATTTTGATAATACATATCAGACGCTAACGCCCTTAGATTTATACTAATAATTTAATTTAATTAAAAAACATAACCAACTAATTTAATTAGTTAATTTATATATGTTTTCCGATTTATCACGGCGAACAATGAATTCTATTTACTTTAGATGCCCGATGCTCTTGCTGCTAATGCTTCTACAAGCTCAAGTTTCCCAGGCATTTTATAATTCGTCACATCCGATGCTGAATCGACAAACGAAGATACTGCCAGTACCTCCATCATATTGATGAGCAATCAGCCCGGCAACCAATAATTACCTGATACGTTCAATTTTCGAATAGAGCTTATCGCCAGGCTCTCATCAAAAGCACTTATCCTGAAAATATCTGGGCTTCTCAGAGTTCTAACCAGACCCTGCCACCACATTAGAATCGTGCAACCTGCCTATTTCAGCGCCACTCAAACCCAGCTCATCCGCCAGTATTTCGTCGGTATGTTGCCCTACTCTGGGGGCTGGTCGCACGGCCTGTCGAGCGAACTCGCTAAATTGCAACGGACTCGATGGCATCAAATAGCTACCGATACCCGGTTGTTCGACATTCTGAAACAAAGGGTTGTCAGTGGAACATTCCTCATCGTTGGTGACTAACTCGGCGACACTTTGATACTTGCCCCAGCACACGCCATTACTATCGAACAGTTCCTGTACCTCAGCATAGTGGCGCTCTGCAAACCAGGGGGTCAACAGAAGGCTGATTTCTTCCCGAGCCTGAAAACGACAGCCTTCCTCGCTCAAATCAAGATCGAGACGTTCGCCTAACTGCTCAAAGCTATCTTCCAGTCCGGTCGACTTTATAATACCTCGCCACTGGCTACCGGTAAGACCAACAATCATCACTCGCTGGTCATCGGCCGTAACAAAATCTTTGCCGTAGGCACCAAATAAATAGTTGCCATAGGCTCCCCGCTCTTCACCATTGACCTGGGCCTCGGCGATAAAGCCAAGATTACCTAATGTCGCCAAAGCCACATCGGCCAGTGCCAGCTTGATCATCTGCCCGTTGCCGGTAATACGTCGGTGACGTTCCGCTGCCAGCAGGCCAAGGGCCAGGGTTTGGCCCGTTATCACATCCCATGCTGCCAGCACATGATTGACGGGTTCACCAGCATTACCCGTCATTTCGGGGAAGCCCACGGCACAGTTAACGGTGTAATCCACCGCTGAGCCGCCATGGCGGTCGCCGGTAAGATTCATATAGATGAGGTCAGACCTGCTTTTACGCAGATTGTCATCGCTTAACCAACCTCGCGCCGGGAAGTTGGTCAAAAACAAACCGGCATCTTCGCCAGGTGCGGCAATCAGCTGGGTGAGAATTTCCTGGCCTTCAGGCTTGCGAAAATCCACTGCAATCGAGCGTTTTCCCTTGTTCATGCCAGCCCAAAACAGACTCTGGTTATTTTTGTCGACCGGCCAACGACGGTAATCGAGACCGCCACCAATCATATCGAATCGAATAACATCAGCACCCAGTTGTGCCAGGGTCATAGCGCCGGAAGGCGCAGCGATAAAGGCTGCGCCTTCCACCACACGCATACCGGATAGAATATTTTCCATTGTTCTCCCTAAAAAACCGCTCCCTAAGAAGTGCGTCCCTACAGGCTTGATGAATCAGATATATTGCTGAATCAAACTGGATCCCAGGTAAACACATCCTGGGAACGATCCAACGGGTAAAAATGGCTTTCCAGCTGGGGCATAGCGGTTTCGAAGATGCGGTCGATAGTCCAGCCATCACCGCAGTGGGTTGATCGCACCGGACGGGATTGACTCATCAGAAAGATTTCATTCATACGCACCGCGAATATTTGTCCGGTGATATGGGCAGCCTTATCACTGCAAAGTGCAGCAGCAACGATGCCAACTTTCTCGGGCACCATTTTTTTCAGCTTCTCTACCCGCTCTATTTGATCTGGGGTTTCGGCGGGGATACTCGCCGTCATGCGGCTCCAGGCAAAGGGCGCTATGCAGTTAGAACGCACATTGTAACGTTGCATATCCAGAGCAATTGATTTTGACAGCGCAGCAATACCGGCCTTGGCTGCAGAATAGTTAGCTTGACCAAAATTACCAATCAGGCCGGAAGTAGATGTCATATGCACACAAACACCACTTTCCTGATTACGGAAGTGTGTGGCTGCCGCACGGCTGACATTAAAGCTGCCTTTCAGGTGGACATTAATCACCATATCCCAGTCTTCCTGGGTCATTTTGTGAAAAATCACATCGCGAAGGTTACCGGCGTTGTTTATAACACCGCTGACCTTGCCGAAATTATCGACCGCCTGTGTAACCATCTTGTTGGCGCCTTCCCAGTCGCCAACACTGTCGGTATTGGCTACGGCATCGACACCCAGCGCTTTAATTTCTGCGACCACTTCTTCGGCGACATCGCGATCAAGGTCGTTGACCACGACATTGCCACCGGCTTTGGCGACTTCTAAGGCAATGGTGCGGCCAATACCGCGGCCAGACCCGGTAACGACGATGGCCTTATCGGCCAGATGCTTTGTTTCACTCATAACTAGCTTTCCTCTGTTAGCTGTTTTTGGTAATGAAGGCCAGGATATCCAAGCCAGCTAATTCGCTGACTACGATGTCCTCTCTTCAGTAAATTTAGCCGACGGCAGCCTGCGGCTGACCGGCAGATGCATTGGCAATTAATTCTCTTGATATAACCTTGAGGGCCAGCGTTTCTTCGGCACCTTCAAATATTGACAGTACCCGGGCATCGACAAAATAACGACTCACCGGCACTTCTTCGGCATAACCCATACCGCCGTGTATTTGCAAAGCTTCGCGGGTCACCCATTCGGCAGAACGACAGGCAAATAATTTCACCAGGCTGGCTGCCATCTTGCCGCCACCGGCATCTACTTCGCGGGCAACTTCATAACTAAACTGCCGGGACGCCAGTAGCGTGGTAATCATGCGGCTGAGTTTTACCAAAGTCAGCTGATAATCAGCCACAGGCTGCGCAAAGACTTTGCGGTCTTTAGCGTAGTTAGTCGCCTGCTCGCAAGCTGCCTGCATGATGCCGGCAGCTCGAGCTGAAGTTTGCATACGACCACCGGTTAAACCCGCCATGGCATAGTAAAAGCCTTTGCCAATGCCCGACTCTTCGCCAACCAGGTTGGTATCGGCAACGAAATAATCTTCAAAGCTGACATCAAAGGAATGCATACCTCGATAGCCCAGGGTGGGAATGGCCTTACCAATTAACCTGCCACTGCCTTCCTGAGCCACATCAAATTGATGACCTTCGGTACGCGGCTTTTCCACCAGAAAAAAGCTCAAACCTTTATGGCCGTCGCTCTCGGTGCCAGTACGAGCTAGCGTTAACATCACCGACGCAGAGCCTGCAAAAGTACACCAGGTTTTTGCGCCATTGAGCAGCCAGCCGCCCTCGGTTTTGGTAGCTTTGAGCTTTGCAGAGGCTAGATCGGAACCGTAATCAGGCTCGGTCAGTGCAATGGCAACCAGAGTTTCGCCACTGGCAACTTTCGGTAACCAGTGCTTTTTCTGGTCTTCAGTGCCGCCATTAACCAGAGCACGGGCGAGGATTTCTGGCCGGGTTATTAAACTACCGGCCGCGCCAAGGGAACCACGAGATAACTCTTCGGTGACAAGAATCATATACAGGCTGTCATCACCCTCGTCGGGTTGAAGACCACCAAAGCGCTCCGGGATTGATATACCGAAACAACCCATCTCACGTAAGGGTTGTAAAATATCTTCTGGCACATCCAGGTCCTGACGATGGATATCTTCTGCCAGTGGCATCACCACGTCGGTGGCAAAGCGACGGAAGGTATCGCGAATAATCAGTTTTTCTTCATCGAGATTAGCGGGCAGATAATCACCTTCGCGGCTGATCAATTGTGCCCCGAGCGATGCCATCCGCGAGGCGGTGAGATAAAACTCGGCCAGGCCTGAAGCATCACTTTGTTCAAGCGCAGCCGCTACCATTTTGCGGCTTAAACCGTAGTCCGCAGGTCGGCTACTCAGCCGGGCAATAATGGACTTGATGGACTCAGCGACAAACTGACAGGCTACCCCGGCAGCCAGGCCATCCTGCTCAACAATCGCTGCGGCGTAATCCAGTAAATTGCGTGAAGCGGTTTGTTCCGCCACACAAAAAGAAATATCGTAGCTAGCCAGTTGATGCTCATCGAGCAAAGCGGGAGACAATCGACCATCGACACTGCAAACACTATTTAGGTGCAGCAACGCCGATTCAATCAGCGGGCTGATTTCACCGAGCGTAGAGCGTGCAATGTTCAGATCCGCGGAAGCAGAGCCGGCAAGGAATTCCATCCGTTCTCCTTAGTTAGCAAGGCCTTATGGGTAGACACTCAATCACAAAAATACCAGCGTGGCCTTCTATTCCGATGAACAGAAGCTTCCAGTGAATAGAAAACAACGCTGGTAAAACAATTATCTAATCAGACTCGAAATTAAACGCCGTATTGACCAATAATCGCCACGCTCACAACATTCTGATGAGGAAAACCACCCAGGTTATGGGTCAAACCCAGTTTCGGGTCAGACAACTGACGATCACCCGCCCGCCCGCCCAACTGCAAATACATCTCGTACAACATACGCAGGCCAGAAGCACCGATGGGATGGCCAAAGCACTTTAGGCCACCATCGATCTGGCAAGGCACTTCACCGTCGGCATCGTAGACGCCATCAAGCACATCTTTCACAGAACCGCCGTCTTCTGACAAAAACAGGTCTTCCATGGTGACCATTTCCGTCACCGAGAAGCAATCGTGAACTTCGGTCATGCTGATTTCTTTTCGAGGTTTGGTGACACCCGCCTCTTCATAGGCACGTTTAGCAGCTATGCGAGTAGTTGCCACATAAGAGCCATCCCAATTATCAAAACCGCCCTCTTCACCGTTGGATGCACATAGTTGCAGCGCTTTGACACTGATTAAATCTTTCTTACCCAGGCTCTTCGCCATTTCCGGAGTGGTGACAATGGCACAGGCAGCGCCATCACTAACACCACAACAATCGTACAATCCAATGGGTTCGGCAATCATCGGTGCATTGAGCACCTGCTCTTCGGTAATGGCACGCTGCAAATGGGCCTTGGGATTTTTCAAACCATTGGCATGGCTTTTAACCGAAACATGAGCCATGGCCCTTTTCAGATCTTCTTTACTGGTGCCGTACTTGGCGCGATACCCTGCTGCCAATTGAGCAAACATACCCGGCGCTGACAGGTTGGGATAGTACATATCGTTGCTGACCCCACGTGAACGCTGGGGCAAGCCACCATAACCGGTGTCTTTGAGTTTCTCAAAGCCCATGGCGAGTGCGATATCGCAGGCTCCAGATGCAACAGCATAGGTCGCTGCCCGAAAAGCCTCAGTACCACTGGCGCAATAATTTTCCAGGCGAGTCACGGGTATATAAGGCAGGCGCAGCGCCATACTCAGGGGCATGGCACCGGGCCCGACACTGAACTGATCGATACCAGTCGCCTGCCAGGCCGCTTCAATCTGATTCTTTTCTATACCGGCGTCGGCAATACATTCTTCGAAAGCCTCAGCCATCAAATCAGCTGGCTCACATTCCCAGCGTTCGCCGAACTTACTGCAACCGGCACCCAAAATAACAACTTTATCTTTGATTCCTCTGGCCATCTTAATGACTCCTATCAGTTTATCATTCAGCTATATTTTTGTTCGTTACGCAGCTTAGTTATGCGGCGGGTACGGCTTTCCAGAAATACTTGCGGAAACCCCGCTGGCTATCGATCTGCTTGATACGAAAATGCACCGATACTTCCGTACCGATATCAAAGGTATCCGGATCGACTTCGGTCATATCCATCATAATACGACCACCGCCATCAAACTTCACCAAACCAAAATAGGCCGGCGGATTAAAATCAAAGGTGAGGCGATCGGCAGTCCAGGTTGCAACGTGACCAGTGACACCTGACATAGGGTGATCTTCCTGGGTTTTAAACGCCCCACATTCCGGATTCACACAATAATTGTGCTTGGGCATCTGCACGGTGTCACAGGCACTACACTTGCCGCCGATAAAGCTATTCACCAGGCCTCTATTGCGATACATCGCCGACAGAAAGGCAGTTTTATCAGTGTCAGCCCGTTTACCCAGCTCCTTATCGAGCAAATTATTGAATGACTGATATTTATTATAGTTCTCTTCTGCGACGCCGCGAGCCATATGGCCGGATACGCCCATCAGCGGCTTCTTACTGTTAATGGCCTTAGTGGCGCGGAACAACAAAGTATCGCAACCCTGACCAAAACCGGTCAGCAGAATCAGATCACCGGGTTCCGCCTGCTCCAGTCGATGGGCAAGCAATAATAAAGGTTGTGCCGCACCGGTATTACCTACAGACTGTAACAAATTATCGGCAATCGCCGTGTCGGCAATACCCAGCCGCTTGGCCACCATAGCGGGAACCCGGCCCTGATCCGTTGGTAGAATAAAGTGCTTGATATCAGCTGCATCTACCCCAGCTTTACTTAACAAGCCTTCCACCGCGCGACGCAATATGCCCATATAGCCGACATCACGCACCCAGCGCTCTTCCCAACCGTAGTCAAAATGCTCACCCTCGGCGCGATAGTGATCGATCATATCGGTGGCCTGGGTAAAACTCGTCACCAGCTCAGCGACAACACCCTCGGTACCGACAGAAATCGCCGCAGCACCATCGCCAAACAGCATTTCCTCGCGAGAAGCGCACTTGGTGAGTCGGTGCTCAGCGGCAACGACCACTGCCTCGCCATTACCCGCTGCAGCGATATCCAGTGCAGACAAAAGCGCAGAAGTTGCAGCACGCTGGGACGATGTCACATCCATGGTGCGCAGATCAGCAGTCTCCAAATTCAGTGCCTCGGCGACAATCACCGAATGCTGGCGATCGGCAAAAGGCAAGCTGGTAGAGGCGAGAAACAAAGCTGCCGGAGCCTGCCCGGACTCACGACCCATGCAATCAGCATAGGCCTCAGTGGCCATGGTAATAGCATCTTCATCCCAGTTACACATAGTCTTCTCGCCCTTACCCAGGCCAACCAGGCCCGAATCAAACCAGCCATTGGCATCAGCGATGACCTTCTTTTGCAGCCGTAAGCGAGGCAAATAAGCACCGTAAGCTGTAATTCCTACCATAATCCTTCCTGCGTTAGAGATGAATGAATCCTGAATTGGATGCGTATCTATAAATTGGAGATGTCTAATAAATCTGTCAGACCGGTTAAAACCGCCGCCACCCAGAACCTCGGCGGCGATTATTCTACCTGTAAGTTGGTGTTTAGAGGAAGTGGGGGTTGTCAGAATGACAAGATCAACAACTTGCAAACACCCCTGGTAATATATTCAACCAGGCGAACAGTAACCCAAAAGCATCTTGCATCGGTGGTTGAAAAGCTCAACAATCAACCACGAAAGTGTCTCGGTTATCAAACGCATCTCGAAGTCTTTATTAAAAATACCGGTGGTGCACTTCGAACTTGATTTCGCCTGTACTATTATTCGCGCCTATTAGGGCACTTATTAGTGGGAAGGTTAAAGAATCCTTAGCCGATACAGTCAATAAACGATATTAATATCTAACAAAAGCCTCCGGTTAGGCTCCGCTACGCTGCGTGACTGGAACAAAGCGGTAGATATTACCGAAATTAGCTATTAAAGAAACATAATGAAAAAGTTGGAATATATAAAAGCGTGAGTTTACTATCCAATGCCCTCTAAAGTGGGGAGCCTGGGGGTTCAGCCTAGCCACAACAGCCCTCATAATTGGCACATAAACGCTACCAATCGCACTTTACATACATAAGGAGAGCTCTCCCATGAGAATCATAATTCTTGGCGCAGGTGGCGTCGGTTCGGTTATCGCCGGCCATTTAGCCAAGGTTGGCGTAGACGTTATTATGATTGCCCGGCCTGGCCACTGCCAGGTGTCTTCACAAGATGGTCTACAGCTCACGGGTTTGTCTGATTTCCGAATTAAAGTGCCCGCCTACACAGATGCATCCAATCTAGACAGTGCAGATGTCCTCCTCATCGCTGTCAAAACCAAAGATATGCAAACTTCGCTTGAGGGCGTCAAGCATTTAGACGTTGGTTGTGTCGCTTCTCTGCAAAACGGTGTGGTTAAAAATAAACAAATGGCCGAGGTGTTTGGCGCAGATAAAGTGCTTGGAGCCACGACCATGATTGGCGCCACTCTGGTGCAGGATGGTGAAGTTGACTATTCGCTTGATGGCATTACCTTTTTTGGCGAACGAGATGGCCCCCGTTCCGATCGTGTCGACGCACTGGTTAAGGCCTTTCTTGATTCCGGGTTAAATGCCGTTGCTTCTGAAAACATAAACTCCATCGAATGGACAAAACAGGCCATTCAAAACCCCTTTGCACCAATCGCAGCAATTACTCGACTGCCCGTGCATCTGGTTTGGTCGAGTCCGGAACTGGCCACACTCTCAGTCCACATGTACCGGGAGGTTGCGGCAGTTGCTGAAGCCTTACAAATCACCTTGTCTGACCACGAAGCGTGGAGTGTGTTACATCAAAAAACGCTGAAAGACGCGCCCTTTAAGCAGGCAGTCAAGATGCTGGTTTTGGCTGGAAAACAGGTTTCAGAGAGTGGCCGCACGCATATAATTCCGTCAATGCTTCAGGACGTGTTGGCCTGCAAGAAAACCGAAATTGAAGAAACGGTAGGCCACGTATTTAAGGAAGGCATCCGTCTGGGCATTCCGGTCCCCTATACTGAGTTTGCTTACCGAACCGTCAGAGCAATCGAGGATAATTTTAGAGACTGTAATTAAAACTGTGTAACTGTCTATCATTAACCCCTAACGGGAAGGATAGACAGACTATGAATAAAGAAGACCTGGAAGCCTTTGCGCGCGAGGCAGCAAAAACCTTAAAAACA
>QNFP01000046.1 GCA_003645535.1 Gammaproteobacteria bacterium
TATCTGGAGCATGGGGTTATTAGTCCCTACGCCAAGGGACCCACTGTACTCTGTGTCTTTTCATATAGGCGCAAGAACTGTAAACGACCCAGCCAACTACGACATCATGCTGTTGGTAGGCAAACTTAAAGAAGTGTTCAATGTGGACTCCTTTGTGGACATTCACGATTACACAGGTGTGTCTGTTGGGCCTAAGTTGGGGGTTTTACGAATATCCCGTGTGGCTGTTATGCCTCAAGAGTTCGACAAAGTTTCTGGCATTCGTATGATCTCCTTAGAAGCAAAAGCCCAAAGGACTGGCTAACGTGAAAGGTAAAGTAACCTTGAAAGGCGCTACCCCGCAAAAAGTGTGGGGTAAACTTATCTCTGGTAGGTTGCATGTAGACTTGCACAGCGAAGGTAACAAGCTATCCTCAGACTACAACGATCACCTAACCAAAGTTACTGATAGGCTGAGCAACCTAGTAAGCCGTAAAGTAGAGAAAGATGTAGGAACTCACTACAACCAAGGCATATCAGACATACAAGACTACCTGAAAGAAGGCGTAGACGGGTTCAGGGACGGGTACTCTCTAGCCACCACAGGCAGTATGAAAGTAGGGACAAAGAATATAAGTACAGGGTCTTGGAAGGCTTTAACTAAACCCTACTACGACCACAAGCCGAAGAAGACAAAGAATAAGTTTTGGCGAAATAGTGGCACACTATCTGGTAGGTTCGGGGCGTTTGCTGGAACACATAAAGGAGCTGTGACTAACAAGCATGCTAAAGCGATATACCAGCCGAAAGGTAGGCAGTATTACAATAAGCAGTATCGGGTGAACATTACCTTTGAGCTGCCAGTGCCTCATGTGGGTGGTGGGTATTTTAAAGAGTTACTGCAATATTCATTCTTTGAAGGTAAAGCTTATAAAGGCTTAGGGTACGGGCTTACTGGAGACCTAAGAAGGCTTGGGTACTTGGAGGGGAAACCTCGGATTAAACCAAGTAAGCACAGACCTTTTATCGCCATGTTAATGGCAAGTCGAGGCCGTGCTTTTAGAAAAGAAGTCGAAAAGGCTATTAAAACCCAAGCGATTTAAGAGCAGCCATACCGTCTGGGGTGGAAATATCTACCCCTTTGTCTTTGTTTTCAGGCTTGTCCTCAGAATAAGAACCGCCGAAGCCATACATAGACGCTTCAAACCTGACCAAATTTTCTTCCGCTTTGCCTTGTATGTACTCTTTAACCAACTGAACAACATCGTCTCTATCTATGGTGCAGTAAAGTCGGTCTGCAGCAGATATGTCGTAGTTAACCATCTTCAACAAAGCGGAATCCATTGGTAACCCAGACACGTAATCCATGTAAGCAGACCCAAAAGTCTTCCCTTTGGCTACGCCTCCATCAGGGCTGTTTGAAATCTCCTCTTTTATACCTTGCAACCTTTCTAGGAAGTAGGTGATGTCCTGCTCAGAAGGTTTAGACACCTTACAATGCCTGCTTAACGTGGTGACTAAAACATTAAAAAGGTCCTCATCTGTTTGTGCGGCTTCTGAGTCCAAGGCGTAAGCCTCCAAAGCCATTAAAGGGATTGGAAACCTTCTTCCAAAAGTGTGATTGTAGAACAACGATCTGTCATGTGCCATCAGATTACACTAACATACATATACCTGCGTATGTTATTATTTACACTGTAATTATTACTACAATTTTCAGGAGTCTTTGCCATGGCAAAACTAGGTTCACAAAAAACAAATAAGTTCTCAATCGGTACAGCTGAGTTGCGACTAGGCTTAGTCTCACAAGCTAACCAATTAACACAAGCCGAGTCTATTGGTTTGGTCGATGATGTGTCTTACACAGTAAGCCAAACATCGGTAGATTTAATGGGCGGGTTTCCAAGAGTGCCTGTTGACACTGCAGTGACAGAGCAGGCTGCTACAGTTACTGCAACCATGCGGGAGTATTCTCGTAGAAATTTACGTATCATGTTAGGCGACGGTTTAGCAGGTACTGAACCAACAGCCGTAACTTCAAGTATTGACCCAGCAGCAGATGTTGCAGCAGGGGCAATATCTTTAGATGTTGCTCCAGGTGAAGGCACTAACTTCGCAATTGATGACGTTATCACAGTGTACCCAGACGGCAGACCAGAAGACGTATCTGTACTGCAAATCGCATCCATCCTAACGGATGAGTTAACTTTCAAGACAGGGCAGGTAACAGTAGCGGACTACAATGCGCTAACTGAAACAGGCACTGTGTTTAAGATTTTCGTATCTAACCAAGTACCTATTGGTAACATTACAAGAACAAATTACTTCTCTGTAATGTTAGTACAACAAGAGAACTCCACAGGTGATCCACAAATCGTTTCCTTTTGGAAAGCGGCTATCGGCGGCTCTATGGAAATAGCGTCTAACGCAGAAGATTTTGCCTCCTCAAGTATGGAGCTAAAAATCCTTCAGCCGGCTATCTCTGAGTATTCAACAGGCGGTGATTTAGAGAACTTCGCTGACTTGATACCAGGCCACCCTAGTGGTATGATTTTGAACGGAGCACTATAAGCCTGGTTCAATTGAACCACCTCTAAAAAAAGGCCAGCTCTATGCTGGCCTTTTTTCGTTAAAATCCTCTAAAAATTCCTCAAAGTCATGGCTGATAACAAAACTAAATACGAAGTCCAAGTAGACATAGATGTCAAATCAGGAGACATCGATACAGACAAGTTGCTGTCAGACGTGTCTAAGCAGATACAGTCAAAACTCGCAGCTGTAAAAAAATCGAAGGTAGCTGCGCCTATAGAATTTGACGTGTCTAAAGTTGAAGCTGAGCTAGACACTCTAGCGTCAGCTATCGAGAAAAGGCTGAAGAGAAATCTTAGAAATCTTAGAAACTCGGCAGGTAAAGAAGGCGCTTCAGAGGCGCTGCTGGGAAACATAACGGCTGCGGAAAAGAGGTTAAGGGATTTTACGGACAAAGCTAAAGCTACCCATAAAGAGCTTCATGACACAGCTGTTGCGTACTCCAATGCTACGGGTAAAAAGCTCTCCAGTGACAGAGCTAAAGCTTTAGCCGATTTAAAAACACACACCAGCAAACAGATAGTAGAACTTAGTAAAAGTGAAAAAGCGCTAGCCTTGGCTAAGAAGGCGGGGTATGGCTTTGGCCTTACTTTAGAAGCTATAGGTAAAAAAGCAAATAGCGCAGCAGCCGCTGTAAAGAATTTAAACAAAGGAGTCTCTAAAAGCTTCTCAGCGGCCTTTGGGGGTATAAAGTCTGAAACCATACAGAAAGCTAAAGGGACTTCTGTAGCTACTAGTTCTGTAGACCCTTTAGCTAAAAAAATGGCAGACTCCCGTAAGCAGGTCAACGCTATGACTCTTGGCTTGGCTAAGATGTCTGCTGAGTGGAAGAAGACAAATAAAACTCTAGAAGAATCCGAGGCAGCTCTTAAAAAAGTAGATAAAGAATTAGAGTCTACCTCTGCAAAACTAGCACACGTAAGGGCCAACGCTAAATCGATTAAAGAAGTGGGTAATGCCGAGGAGATTCTAAACTCTTTAAAGCAAGAAAGTAGAGCTATCTTAGATAACATGGTAGCCCTGCAAAAAAAGATAGGCCTTAATAAGAAAGCAGGCAAAAGCACTGAAGACCTAGAGAGGCAGCACAACAAACTGTCTGCCTCGTACAAGCGTCTTGAGAAAAGCACCAGAGGCCCTACCAAGGCCATGGTGGAGTTCACCAACTCCTTTAAAACCTTCCTGCGCTACGCTGTGGCTTTTCGCGTTTTCGGAGGGATAGAGAGAGGGTTCAGGTCGTTAATAACCAATGTCCTTGAGTTGGATGACGCGTTGGTAAGTATACAGGCCATAACCAAAGCAACATCTGAAGAGATGGTTGTTATGGAAAACGCAGTCAAGAACGTAGCCACAACAACGCAGTTTACTACTCAAGAGATTGCGCAAGCAGCACAGACCTTGGCACAAGGCGGCGTAGGTCCTGGACAAATAGCGGTAATGCTTCAAGCTGTTGCCCAATTTGCCGCAGCTACAAATGCCAGCCTTACTGTTGCAGCTGATTTGATAAGTACGGTTAAAAACGTTTATGGCGAGCTAGGTGCAGACGAGATAGCTGACAAACTAACCAACGCAGTCAACATATCCAAACTAACTGCAACAGGTTTACAGACAATTTTCAGCAGGTTGGCTCAGACTGCTAAATCGTTCAATGTGTCGTTAGATCAGACACTGGGAGCGGCAGCGGTACTAAAGAACGTAGGTATCAAGGACAGTACAATATCCACAGGGTTCAGACAAGGCTTGCTTGAACTGCTTAGCCCCGATGCAAAAACACTAAAGGTACTAGAGAATAGGTACGCTGCGATAGGCGAGAAAATGTCTAAAGCCGCTATCTCTACTATGTTTGCTGATTTCAAGAATGACGACAACCCTCTGTTAAGAGTGTTGAATGAGTTAGAGAAATTAGGCATACAAGGCTCTGGGGCACAGGATTTTGAAAGGCTTTTTGATGTAAGAGCGACAAACGTAATCAAGGCGTTAATAGCTAACAAAGAGCAGTTCATAAAAAACACTGCAGCTATCCAGCAAACAGGCTCGGCAGCAAAAGGCGCTCAAACTCAGCTTGAATCACTAAACAAAGCCGCAAGCAATTTAGTGGCTACTGTCTCTGTCCTGGCGGCAGACTTATCTGGACCTTTGGTCGATGGCTTTAAAGACCTGGTTAAGTGGAGCACTGAGGCAACAGTATCAATAAGAGAAGCTCTTCTAGCCCAGAAAGAGTTAACTGGTTCGTCTGGTGTAGGGGCCTCTGTAGAGTTAGGCGTGGCGGCTGCTGGAGCAACAGCAGCCCGAGGGTTTGGCGCGGGTAAGGCTGCTTTGGTCGGACTTCTGTCTACTGGTGTAGCCTCGGTTATAAACAGCACAGCAGGGAGTGGGCAGGTCGCTACAGAAGGCATTACAAAAACTCTGTCAACCTTGCTGGAAACTGTTGCTGCTGTAAGTATATGGAAATCGTTGTTTCCAGGAAAAGGCAAAACTGCGGACCTCTCTAAGATGTCCAAAAGTGCTGAAGCTTTGACCAAAAAATCTGCGGGATTAAAAGGTGCTTTAAGTAAGGCTTTGAGCTTTATTACTTTTGGAATGAGCAGGCTGGTGCTTATTCCTGCAGCTATATTCTTTTTTGCAGACATCCTTAAAGGGTTCTTCAAAACATCTCTAGGAGATGTTCTCGATACCATAGACAGCCAGAAACAGGCTGTAGGTAAAAGGGTTGAAGAAGCTAAAGCTGAAGTAGCTAAAGTAAAATCTGAGATAGAGCGGGTCATAAACCAGAAGACTAAATCAGAGGGCTATGCCAGACAAATAAGCAAGATAGATGACATAGTTAACGACATATCTGTCAACAAACTGGCAGACGGAGTGGTGGCAGACGCTCAGCAATTAGCAGCTGAAGTTGAAGCGATAATCAGCAAGGAAGCGGCTGGTGTCAAGGATGTAGGCTCTGCGGCTTTTAAAGACGCTTTGTCCCGAGTAAACGAAGCATTAAAAGGCCTAGGGTTAGAAGGGTTATCCTCTAAAGAGTTCGTTGAAGCCATTTCCACCTTTAACGAGCTAGTGGTTAAAGCCGAAGGGGAAAGGCTTGCTTACATGGAGCAATTGATAGCTGCACAAAGCGACTCCACGAACGCGGATAATGCCGCATTCCTTGCAGCTCATAACAAACTCTCCCTAGCAGAGCAAGCGCTGTACAAGGGAAAAATAACCTCCAATAAAGAAGCGATTGCCTTCCTACAACAAGAGGCAAAAGCCAACGAGGAGAGGTTTCAAAACCTTTCTGTTAAAAAAAGACAGCTTGCAGAAGCCAACAAACACCTAACTGAGACAGAGCTGACACTCCTGGACCTAGACCTAAAAGCTTTAGAAGAGACGAGGGCTGCTGCTGACAAAGGGAAACTAAGAACAGCCTTTGACACTTGGCTTAATCAAGGGCCTCTTGACTTGTTAGCCACAATCCTAGGGGGAGATAACACAGCAGAGCGAGCTCTGAAAGCTCAGAAAGATATAGACAAAGCCTTAACTGCTGCAGAATCAGCGCCACTAGCCGGACTATCCGAGAAAGTCGAAGCAGGTATGGTCGACATCGTGGAAGGACTTGTTGCTACGTTTATGAAGCACGGCCTACTCTCTGTGAAAGAGGCTGAAGCAGCCCTAGAAACTGCAAGACAAAACTCTAAGAAAGTATATCAAGCGCAAATACAAAAGGATATAAACGAGCTAGACCTGTCCCAACGCACAGAGACAAAGCTGGTGCCTTACGGCGACCCCTCTGTACAAGATGAAAGCGTTGATAAACGAGCAGAGAGCAAGTCTGCCTTGATAGAGCAAGACGATAAGTTAATCCTCAGCCTAAAAGACCACTATGAAAAGCTTAAGGCACTCAACGCGGAAGAGGTAGACAGAGCTAAGGAGATAAAAGCTGTAGAAGAAGAAGTCGCTGTTGTTAAAAAACAGCGTCTGGACATAGATGTAAAGATAAAAGCTATTTCAGAAAACACTCTTAAAGACGCTGAAACGCTGGCTAGGCTAGAGCAAAGTTTTATACCAATACAACAAGAACTTCAGGCTCTGGACAAAGAGCTTGCCAGGGTGAAGAAGGCAGGTGTACAAGATGAAGAAAAGTTTAAGGAAATAGTTAACCGCAGGTTTGCAGTAGAGTCTCAAATGCTTGCTGCAAAAGAAGCGGCTCTTACTGAAGCGCTACGAAGCCAGCTGATAAAGAAAGGCAAGGCTGCTACGACAGACGATTTGTCTACGATGATGTCCAAGGTCATTTCTGGAGGTATCCTACTAGAGAAAGGTTCTGAAGAAATAGCTCGGTTGATGAAAGAGGTAGGCGATGTCCTCACTAAAAGAGTAACGGCGGAAGAGCGTTACATAAGCGAACTGGAAGGGTACATACAAAAAGACCTGACCAAAGCTGAAGGAGAGCTTACAACACAAAAGAATAAGTCGCTAAGGATAGAGAACGAGCTCACACAAGCAACAGACAAGTTGGCTGTTGCAAGAGACAAGTTGGCAGCCGTCTACGACAAGCAAGCCGGTGATGAGGTTTACTTCGAGTCTATTAGGAGGGATGCAGACGGGGAAGAAGCTTTACAAGGCGGTGACGAAAAGGATTTACTAAAAAGGGCTAAAGAAGCTGACTCCTCTAAGGGCGCTATCGCCTTGGCTAAAGAAGCTGTGTCTACAGCTAAGTCTTTAGCGGAGGAAGGGAAAATCTCTAAGTCCGACTACCAACGCATAGTTTCTGAAGCTACCAAGGTTATTAAGGAAGCAAGGTCCTCTGAGATTAGAGAAGCTAAGGCTGATGTACAGAGGCAAGCCAAGCTTGTAAGAGCTTTAGGTAAAGCCCTGTACGAAAGCATTGAAGCTGAGAAGGCTTTAGAGGATTCCATTTACGCCTTGAAAGCCTCTATGGAGGCTTTAGGGAAAGACCTGAAAGCTAAAAAAGAAGAAGGGGAGAAAAAACCTACAGAGATTTACACTAAAGACTCAGGGCTACCTGCTGGAGTTGTAAAAGTAGTAGACGACAAAGGTAACGTGTCTTATGAGGACAAACCTGAAGAAGAAACTAAAACAGAGCCTGCTGAAAGCGCCTATACAGGTACTATGCCGGAGGGTTTTGATAAACCTTTAGACTCAGTAATGGAAGGGTTTGATAAACCTTTAGACTCAGTAAAAGACCAAGCGGTTGACGCTTCTAAACTAACGTATCAAGCCGCTAAAGAGACGGAGACTGCGGCTAAAGAACAAACGGAGTCTGCAACACAGCTCGGCCTTACCGCAGAAGAGTTGGCAGCTGTACCTCCAAACTTAAACGAGGCGGCGAAAGCTTTATTAAACATGGCTGAAGCGTCTCAAGACGCTTTTACCAGCTTAGTCGCCAAAGCTTTGCTGGAGGGTGCGACTCCTGAAGAAGTTGCAGGTACGGCGCAAACAGCCAGACAAACGGAAGTGGTTGGCACATTAAATAACGAAGTTGCTGCCGCAAACACAGGCACATTAAATAACGAAGTTGCTGCCGCAAACACAGGCCCGTTAGATTCAGTAATGGAAGGGTTTGATAAACCTCTTGACTCAGTAAAAGACCAAGCGGTTGACGCTTCTAAACTAACATATCAAGCTGCGGACAAGGCACTGCAGGCGGCTGATACCACAACAGAGGCAGCTGCTGATACATCGGTAGCTGCGGGCGACACAACAGAGGCAGCTGCTGATACATCGGTAGCTGCGGGGCAGACGCAAGGCGCTGCCGCAGAGTTGAGCAACACATCTGGAGGTCTAGTGGGGGCTGCAGAGGCCTTAACTCAAGCAGCTAACGCCCTAGCTGGCGCAGCTGGAGCTATATCCTCTGCCTCTGCCTCAGGCGGAGGCGGAGGCGGAGGCGGAGGCGGAGGTGGAGGTGGAGGTGGTGCCTCAGGCGGAGGTGGAGGTGGTGCCTCAGGCGGTGGCGTAGCCTCTAGTTCTACTGCTGACTATGGTACAGACCCCAAGTCTTTCTCTACCTCGTCGTTGGAGTACAGAGAAGATGTGCGAACAGGTGGGTACGGGTATGCCAACTATAACGCTGTGCAGAACGAAAGAGAGGAGCTGTCAAACAGGCAGAGAGCTGCAGACACCTCAAGACGTGAAGCAAATAACGCCGACAGAGCTGCTAAAGGTTACGCCCCTGCATCTTCGGGAGAGGCATCAGAATACCGAACCTCTTCTAACTCCTACTCAGACGGAACTAACTACGTTGACCCAAGAAAACTAGCCGCAGGAGGCCCAGTAAAAGGCCCAGGCTCCTCAACCTCGGACAGTATCCCGGCGCTGCTTTCTAATAACGAGTTTGTTCAGCCAGCGAAAGCCACTAGTTACTATGGCGAAGAGTTTATGGAAAAGTTGAGAAACTTACAGATACCCGTAGAGGCTGTACGCTCTATAGGGGACGTAAGCCACGCGAGTGTCTCCGGTAATAGCGGGGCAGACGCACTGGCTAACGCTATAAAATCAGCGACAGGTGAAGACTTAAGACCTGTTACACTTAACATCGCTGGGGCTTCTTTCTCCGGTAAAGCGAGTGATAAATCGATAGACACTTTCAGGAGTTCTTTAGCTATGCAGGCATTGAAAACAGGTAAAAGATAATGAGTGGTATACAGAGTCACGCGAGGTGGATAGAGATGTCCGACGGGGTGTCCAGTGTGGTCATGTCGTTCTACGAAGCTTTAGGGTACACGCAAACCTACGAGAGAATAGGCGGTCGCACCACGTTCAGAACGTTGGACGGTGCGGCGGTTAAACAGCAAAACTGGACTAGGTTAAAAACCAACGTGTCAGGAAATGGTGGCATCCCAGCAGGGATGTCCGGTTTAGATTACACACTGCCTATAACTATAAAGTGTGGAGCACCCAGAGCGGTTAACTCCTCAAGCAACGTCATCACTCTACCTGCTAACCGCAGGACGGATGTTGGGTACACCCCTTACGGGTATAAAAGGGTGGACGGCTTTATGGTTCCTGCTTCAGTATCTGTTGTAGGAAATATCGTAACGGTAGACACAGGCGGAGACGCCTACAGTGTCGCATATTACCCTGAGATAGAAGTCCTTATGGACGACCCTTCTGATGGGTACGACTGGGGAAGCAATTCCGCTAGTTGGTCATTTACTGCAGAGGAACTTTAGATATGGCTTTAGAAGACAGTTGGACTACACAGGCAACCCCGTCAACCTTGTCATGGTACGACATATGCTGGTCCCCTGAGTTAAGCTTGTTCTGCTCTGTTGCTGGAAATGGAGCTGGGGTGATGACTTCCTCTGACGGCGTTACTTGGGAGCTTCATGCAGCAGCAACAAATAAACAATGGAGGGCTGTCTGTTGGTCCCCAGAGCTTTTGCTATTTTGTGCGGTGGCTAACGCAGCCTCATCGGTTGGGGTAATGACTTCCCCTGACGGGGAAACTTGGACAAGTAGGACCGTTGCTGCTGTAGGCAGGTACGGAGTCTGCTGGTCCCCAGAGTTATCATTGTTTTGTGCTGTAGCTCTAACAGGCACAGGAAACAGAGTAACCATCTCTTCTGACGGGGAAACTTGGTACACCCATAACGCCGCTGTTGATAACACCTGGTATGATGTTTGCTGGTCTCCAGCGCTTTCACTTTTTTGCGCTGTCTCGGCATCAGGCGTTGGCAACCGTGTGATGACTTCCTCTGATGGGGAAACTTGGTACACCCAAGCGAGTGCGGCGGACGTTAACTGGCGTAAGATTGTTTGGTCACCGGAGCTTCACTTGTTCTGCGCGTTATCGTCTAACTCTTATCCGTCCAATATAATGACGTCTCCCGACGGGGAAACTTGGACTTTAGTAGACAGCGGAAGCACGGCCAATGCGTCCTCGTTAGCCTGGTCACCGGAGCTTTCGTTGTTTTGTGTGATAGCCCCTGGAGAATTTATGACGTCCCCGGACGGGTCCAACTGGGAAGTAAAGACTGCTATAGCTTCTAAAGCGTGGGGAGGTTTGGCTTGGGCCCCTAGTTTGAGTAAGTTTGGTTCAGTTGCGGCAAATGTTACCGATGCAACAACCTGGGACTTTAAAACCATTTCTTTAAATGTGGTAGAAACAGTAACAGCCGCCTACTTTTCAGTAGTAGCTGTTAGTACAAAGTTTGGTAAGTTTCTAGGACAAGCGGTTTCTGACTCCGTGGCTTCTATAGACATCCCTTTGCTTCACAACGAGCCAGCTTACGTCACAGTAACGGCAGAGCAAGGGACACAGTGGGTTGCTACCCATGACTATTTAGTAGGCGAAAGGTGCTTCCCAACAGACCCTGTAACAACACCTTACTGCTATCAGATACAGTCAGTAACTACAGGCATCTCAGGTGCTTCTGAGCCCTCGTGGCCTTTGGGAGCAGGGCAAACAGTTGTGAACGGGGGGGTTACTTGGGAAAACGTTTGGGGGTTAATAGAGCCTCAAGTAACAGGCCCTTTGCCTCACTCTTAGGAAAACACACATGGCTTATACTCCTTCAACCAACGTAGTTTTAGTCACAGAGGGTTACACACCTTTACAGACAATCAACCTACCACCTTTCACTTTAAACGAGTTGTCAGTAACAATCTCTTCTCAGGTATATGAGGTAGGGGCGGTGTCGGTTGTAATTGAACAAAAAATTGTTCACTACCTAGGTGCGATTTCCACCTCTGTCTCCGTAGAGGTATATGAGGTAGGGGCGGTGTCGGTTGTAATTGAACAAAAAATTGTTCACTACCTAGGAAGTATAGGTGCCGCCACTATTGAAAACTTCGGAGTCAGCTCTGGGGTATACCTCTCTCTAAACTTAATAATACAAGTAGAAGGTAAGTACACCCTGTCTGTACCTGTGCAACAAGATATAACAGAAGACGCATTTACCCTGTCCGTACCCATTTACCAGCAAATAACTTCTGACAACACGTTGTCAAAAACTTTAGAGATAACCATATACTCCCCTTCGGATGGTACAGAAGAGAACTCAGCAGGGACGCTAATACCTGCAGGGTTGGTAGGCTCTAGCGGTGGATTGTTCACTGTGAAACTAATCCTGGACGGTATAGACGTGTCGTCAAGTTTGACAGGGCAAATAACAGTTGACTTGGAGGAGAGCTCTGCAGCGGTAGCCTCCTTCACTTTAAACCCGTTGGAAGGGTTGATAGACCTAACCACTTGGGTCAAAGCTCCAGTAAAGATATACTACATAACCGGCGGAGCAGAGTTCCTTCTGTTTAACGGAGTTGTAGACGTTCCTACATTTGACCCTCAGTCTCGCTTAACGGCATTTACCTGTACTGATGAGTTGCAGCTAATTTTTGAACCCTCAACAGAGTTGCAAATAGCTGAAGTTGTGGGGGGTTACTGGTCTGAGAATTTTTTCGGCGCTGCTGACGGAAAATGGGCTTATGCAAGAGACAGGTTAGCCACCTTACCTGTAAGTATGGACCTGGATTTAAACGGCAAAGTGGTGAAAACACCTTGGGCTGCGAAAGAGGCTCCTGATTATACACTGAACGAGGCAGTTATCTTCGACGGCAGCTTAAAAGTTGAAATAGCAAACAGCCGCTCAATACTTAACAAGGTAGAGCTGCAATCTAATTACACGTACTCCTCTTTTAAGGAGAGGACTGTTAGATACCGATGGGGACAAGCTCCAGGAGGTGTGCAAGCAAGCGCCCTTTACGGAATAAAGCCAGTAATACTTCAGATGGTTTTGGTGGCTGCTCAAGGAAGCGGGTGGCCTTTTGTCAAAAAACCTTCCTTCACTCAGTTTCCAAAGAGTGGGTACTACAACGGAGTGTACTACTTTAACAGAGACATAAACATGGTAGTAGAGACGGACTTCACTATCGGCTTAAGGCATACACAAGCTATTACAGACGCTGTGGCCCTGTCTCTGGTGTCCAGAAAAAGCGTAGAGTCTTTGGGGGAGCTTAAATCTGTAGAGAATGTCTCTATGACGGCTGAATACTCTAAGGTCGCTGAAGGGTTTGAAGACAAAGAGTTCGTAAACGCTGCGCACGAAGTAAACGTAGACCCTGTGGATGGGTCAGTGGTGACCGGCATCGGCAACATCAGTGACGTGTTTTACACAAAGGAAACAGTTAACTACCAGTACGAAGCTTACGCCAATGACTTCCCCGTAAAAGAGGTTGTGGGACCAGATATAGTCTACGACCTTTCTGAAGAAAAAATCTCAGATGCAACCAACTCTTACAGCTCTATGCTTGAGACAGCTAAACACTTCTACAAGACAGAGATTTTGGCTTCACACAGAGGTAATATCGTTGGAGCTGTAACGATATTGCAGCCGACGATGGACAGGACCCACACAGTGAAGATAGACACTTCAGGGGTTGTGGCGCAGGGTAAAGTCAGGCAAATAGTTCACAGTATAGATATAGACGCAGGTTCTGCAACCTCCCAAGTGTATGTAGCCATCAGTCGGAGCACTGCTGTAGGTATAGTTGACGAGGATACGCCTTTAGAGAGCCCGGAGCCTGAAGAGCTACTTCCTGAAGAAGTGCCTGACTCTAACAACCTAGTTATAAACTACGGAGGCGTTACAAGGCTAGGGAATTGGATAGAGAAACAGAACGGAAGCAGAACAGGTGCAAACGCCTACGGCATGCAAGCATACCTGGATAAGACAGAGTTTTTAGTCCCTTTGCCAGAGATTTTGGCAGAGTCAGTGTCGGAATCCGTGATAGACTCTGCGGAAGAAATATCGGTGGACGTACCTGACGAAACACTCACATTAAACGCATAAACAGAGGCACACATGGCTTTAACATTTAAACTTTATACAGACGCAGCTTTAACGCAAGAACAAGCTGGCAACCTGGTTGCTGTGCAAAATTCAGATGGCTCTACCGGAGGAGTTACCCACCAGTTATGGCTAGGCTCTACGGGGTCCGTGGGCGATGACGCAGTTGATAGAAAAATACAAGCGGATTCAGACCCAGGCATAGATGAATTACAAATTCTGGTGGTTGATAGCGCACAAGGTTCTGGGCACGAAAAAGAAGAGGTCAAATTAGGGCTAGATGAGACAGCGGCAGGCCTTGCAACACCTGGAGCTCCCTTAGACTTAGGGGTAACTATCCAGTCAAGCGTAGCAAACGCTATTAGTTTTTTCATAATTATTACTGATGCCACAGGTACGGTGGGCACAAGCACTGAGTTGTCAATAGACACCAACGTGTTCAGAGAAACCGATGTCTAATTCGTCTATCCAAAAAGATGTCAACAGGTTGGTTGACTCCAGCTCGTGGAGGAGGAGTTTGTCCAGTAGAAACTCGGACAAATACTCCAACTCTGGCTTAGACGGCGGCGATACAACCCTAGACCAAGAAGGTACGGACGGTGAGGTGGGTGTTGGGTCTTTAGAGACCATAAATAATTACTTCACTAGTCACGGAGGTGGAGGCGATTACAACACCTCAAACACCACCACTACTAACACAGGTGGAGACGCTGGAGATAACACCAACGGGTATAACGAGACAAACAAGGGAGGCCCTGTGCCTCCCTTAACTATGGTTGTCACGTCCACCACTATAATCCAAGTACCTGTACCTTTTGGTGCAACGTCTGTGGATGTTGAAGTAGTCCAAAGCTATACATTGAAAGACGCAAACGGCAGTGAATACCCCGTAAGTATAACTAACTACCCTTAAACAATGTCTACCTACTTATCCCCCTTCGAGTACGTAAAACGCTTTAACGGATTCTATCTGGAGTCAGGTTTTATAGTTAACAAAGTAGGAGGTCCATGCACAGAAGAGCAGTTCATGTCTCCTACTTTGGTGGCTTCAGGTATAGAGACCTTAAACGGCAGCGCCTGGCACGACGGGTCCTCATTTATATCCACAGAGTTACCCAGCCCGTATACGTCAAAAACAATAACCTGCGAAAACCCTTTTCAATCAGCTACGGATGATTGCGGGACTACTTACACAGCCGGAGGCTACTGCAAGCCTGCTGAACTTACAGCTAAGAAAACAGACAGGACAGCTATACAGCCCTCTTTGTTTACCGGCAAGATGAAGCTCTTGGTGCAAGCTTTGTACGGCTCCATCAGAGAGGATTTTTACAGAGAGAGCCAAATATCGGGAGCCTCGTTAAAGCTAGAGTGGGGAGGTATAAAGCTGGACCCCTTGCTCTCTGCGGACAACTGGTGCTTGTTTACGCACACAGAAGGTTTAAACAGGTACTATTTCTTGGTTAACGTTATAGGCTCGTCTTTCACGTACATACCCCTAGTGTTCCCTGACTACGCATTAAATTGGATAACTTTAATGCTGCAGGAAGGCGGCACACGGAGCACAGAAGACGTGTTAGAGGCTTATATATTGTCCACAGCTATGGTGGATTTAGGTAATATGTCTTCAGCAGGCATAGTTGGTATGCTTCCTCTGTTTGACCCGCTTTTTTACGGGTGGCAAGCTAAGTGGGAAGGCGATGAACTGTCCATTGTCACGCAAGAAGTTGTAGACACACCGGACGATCAAGCTTGGCAGCCTTGGAAGCATGTAGCAACAATATCCTTTATAAGCCCTTCAACATTGGGCTGCACTGTAGCAGCAGCCCCCGCCGGAGAATATTGGAACCCAGCTAACAGTGGGACCCTTATTTGGATACCTGACCTTGTAGGTGGAGGGCATAAAATCTACGACTTTGCTGGTACGTTGACAGAGAGGTACATAGGTAACTACACAGATTCCACGGTCAACTGTTGGTACGACTCTGTAGATGTTTTGGTAGAGACTAAAATATCTAAACAACACGATTTAGCTGACACGGCCGCTGTTTACCAACCTACAGCGGCCTTAGCGGACAGGCCGTACCTCGGAGGAGAGCCGGCTTTGTCAGAGTGGAGGCAGCAAGCGGTGTCCGGTTCTTACTTAGGGTCTGCTTCAGTGTCTGTTGGGGGAGTAACAAAAGAGGTAACAAGGTATGAGTTAGGGTATTTGACTCAGTTGTACGGCGTACAGGTGGCACCTATCATTCCTACTTATAGTGGTTGGTCGGCAAATACAGCAGAGCCTGAGTTTGAGCCTTCTAATTACTTGGTAGCCAACTCCCTATCCCCGCACACTTGGGCTGTAAACACTGGGCACTTCCATTACAATGATTGGTACGCCGTAGGCAATGTGGTTAACCCTGCAGACCCCGCTACATCTCCGCTATACCAGATACGTTACGCGCACGGCCTTTGGCACATAACGGGTCAATGGGAAACCGAAGGTTTAAGTGAAAACGGGGTTACTTCGTTGATCTTGCCTTGGGGGGACTGCACCTCCTCGGTTGTAGGGACTAGGCAGCAATCAAGTCATGGCGACATAGGGGAGGTTGACTACACAGAGGACCCTGCATTTTTAACCTACTACCAGATATACAACCCTGAAACCTCTCAAATAGTGGCTACGTCGCCAGGGGTAGCGTATGTGCATGGCGCTACAGACTCGATACCTGACACCTCAGCCCCCGTCTCCTCAACAACACCTGCCGCGCAAGAAGCCCTAGAAGTTGTTGATGCTGTGGTGTTTTCCGCAGCAAGCGCCATACCTCTGAAAACCAGTGAAGAAACTTACGGGTTTCCCGGAGGATTCTTTTATATAAACTGGCTGACAGGGCCTTACACTAGGGGGGGAGGAGCCTTTCACAAGTCTACGCTTAACGAGTTTTACCAATTAACGTACAGTAACACCGACGTAATCAACAACTTCCTGGGTGATTACGCAGTAGGCTACTCTTAAAGCTCTATAACATTGTCTGCAACATCAGAAGGCATGTGAGACACAACCAAGGCTTGCTCGCAGTAGTCTCCAAGAACTGTGAGGCAGGCTAAGGAAATGTCATCATCCATGTCTGCAGATATTTCATCCAAAAGTAACGAGCCGAACGGGGACTTGACTATATGGCTCAAGCCAAGCTTCATACCAAGCCCAATCAAAGTCTTCTGAGCGCCAGAAGCAGACACAGTACCTCTATCCCTGCCGTCCTCCTTGTACCTGATGCCTGAATCGCTCATAAATACCTCTGAAATATCACCGCCAGTACACGTTTTAACAAACTCCGAGGCAATACCAAGGGTCTGCTCAAAAGCATCCCTAGACGCAACAGTCCTTGCGCTTGTCAAAGCGTTAGACACAGCCTCGTAGTTTGTAACGCTTTTAGAGAAACCTTTAACAAGCGCCCTTGTGCCCGCGTCTTTCTCCAA
>QNFP01000047.1 GCA_003645535.1 Gammaproteobacteria bacterium
CAGGGAGCTTTATGTTGATGCAAAATCTACCCTCATATTGACATGATTGTTGCTCAAATGTATCAAATGATTCTGACGTATATTCAATTATTAAAAGGTCCTGAGGTAATTCTCTAGCACCGTCGAAATATTTTGGCATATCTTTCCTAATTTATATTTTATATTGAGTTAACAAGGTTGATGTCTGGCACCGAGAACATAACTTGTTATTAAGCTGAATTAATTCCTATTAATTCTTACATATACACGGACTATAATTCCTGTTAATTTTACAATCAAGATAAAACCAGGAATATTTCGTGCCTTACCAAAACAAGCGCGACCCCAAACCTCGCTTCCAACCCAAATCCACTCGACTCATGGATCAAGTCAAAGAAGTACTGCGTTACCACCATTATGCGATCAGCACTGAAAAAGCCTATATTCATTGGATTCTCACCTTCATCCGTTTCCATAACCGACAACACCCCAGGGAACTAGGAAAGGATCACATTGAAGCCTTTTTATCCCACATGGCTCTCAACAAAAATTATGCGGCATCAACACAGAACCTGGCATTGAATGCCATTGTGTTTCTATACACGCAGGTCTTAGGACTGCCTGTGGCGGAAGATTTGGCACCCGTGCGCTCCAAAAAGCCGGTTCGCCTACCCGTCGTGTTAAGCCAGGGGGAGGTGGTAAAAATCCTGGCGCAAATGAGGGGCGTGCATTCCTTAATCGCAAAATTGATGTATGGCGGCGGCTTGCGTGTGATGGAGACTCTTCGCTTACGCGTGCAAGATATAGACTTTGCTAATGGGTATTTACTCATCAAGGATGGCAAAGGCGGCAAAGACCGGACAACGCTACTCGCGCCTTCTGTTACTGCGGAGCTAAAAACGCACATAGAAAATACCCGCTCTCTCTTTGACCGTGACCGCGCAAATGGGCTTGCCGGTGTTTATTTGCCTAACGCTTTAGAACGGAAATACCCGCAGGCTGGGACAAGCTGGGGCTGGCAATATGTTTTCCCATCAAAAAGCTTGTCCATCGACCCGCGCAGTGGCAAAACCCGGCGCCATCATCTCAGCGAATCAGGCCTACAAAAAGCCCTTAAAGAGGCGAAGAATAATTCCCATATCAACAAAAGAGTCACCTCCCATACTTTACGGCATTCATTTGCGACCCACTTATTGGAAACAGGCACGAATATTCGCGTGGTGCAAAAGCTGTTAGGCCATGCCGACGTTAAAACCACTGAAATCTATACCCATGTTCTTCAGCAGAATTTGGATAAGGTTGTCAGCCCTCTTGAAAGACTGGACGGCTAAGCAAGCTCAAAGGGTAGCCAAAAAGAAATAAAGATCATAGGCTCAGCCAGCTTGGTATTCAGGGATGAGTTGAATCGTATGCGAAAAAAAAGGCCGAAATATTATTACCAACATTTCGGCCTTTAGTCTGCTATTTAATTATAGATTTTTTATGACACCTCAAGCCCCTTAAGATTTCCCTCTTTACGCCAGTCTTCCAGTATTTTGAAAAACTCGATGGGTCCACCACCATATTGGTTGGTAAGGAAGTTGTTCTTATTCACGCCACCCTTGCCTTCATTGTTGTAGTAACCGGGCGTACAGGCATCATAAAACTCGGTGTTGTTGTGGGCCTTTTGATCGATCACATCGCACCAGGTGTCTTCTGCTTCCTGGCTAGTTTCGACCGCCCCAATATCGTTATTCAGGCAGTGATCAACCACGTAGGCGATATGCATCGCTTGCTCATCGAGCGTGTGAGGCAGGCTTACCGTTAAGCCGGTCTGGAACAATCCCATAAAGAAGCAGTTGGGGAAGTTGTGGCTGAATAGACCGTGCATGGTGGATGGCGCATCAGCCCACTTTTCGCTCAGGTTAGTGTCATTGCGACCGACAATATCAAAACCCGAAGCACTGGTGAAACTGGTGCCGGTTTCAAAGCCGGTGGCGATGATTAAACAATCGAGTTCGTAAACTTTGCCATCTACTACCACGCCTTTCTCGTTGATTTCTTCAACACCTTTACCGTCGGTATCGACCAGGGTGACACTTTCTCGATTAAAGGTTTTCAGGTAGTCGTCATGGAAGCAGGGACGTTTGCAGAAGGGCCGATAATAGGCTTTGAGGTTTTCAGCGGTGTCTTTATCGACCACAATGGCATCGACCCGGTCGCGAATCTCTTCCATTTTCTGTAAATCGGTCAGCTCTTTGAGCGCAGCCTTTTCCTCCGTGGTCATTCTTCCTCGGGCTTCGCTGTCCCTCATTACACCGATCTGGCGACCGAAGAGGTCAGTCCAGCCATCGTCGACCAGATCTTCGTCCTGATAGCCACCATTAGTGATGATATTGAAATTCTCCATACGCCGGGCCTGCCAGCCTGGCTCGAGGGCGTCTACCCATTTCGGATTAGTCGGGTGATTACCTCGCACATCGATAGCCGATGGGGTGCGCTGGAAGACATATAGCTCTTTCGAGTATTTACCGAGAGCGGGAATACACTGAAGTGCAGTGGGCCCGGTGCCGATAATGCCGACACGCTTATCTTTGAGGCCTGTCATATCACCCATGGTATTACCACCGGTGTATTTAAAATCCCAGCGACTGGTGTGAAAGGTGTGGCCTTTAAATTTAGTGATGCCAGCAATGCGGGGTAGTTTTGGCTTGGCAAGGATACCTGTCGCCATCGGCACAAAGCGGGCTTTGATGACATCGCCGCGATCGGTGCTGATTACCCAACGTTTGCTGTCTTCGTCCCAACGCATATCGGTGACGCCGGTTTGCATGAGGGCACCATCGTAAAGATTATATTCTTTGGCGATGGCAAGACTGTGGTCGAGAATCTCTGGCCCAAAGGAGTATTTTTCTTTGGGCATATAATTTAATTTTTCGAGCAAAGGAAGGTAGAGATAGGACTCTACATCACACTGAGCCCCCGGGTAACGGTTCCAGTACCAGGTGCCACCAAAATCACCACCTTTCTCGATGCAACAAATGCTTTCCACACCGGCTTCACGAAGATGCGCACCAACCAGCAGGCCGCCGAAACCACCACCAATGATGGCGACATCGACTTCTTTCTCTACCGGATCACGGGTAAAGCCGGGTTCTACAAAGGGGTCTTCTTCGAAGACATCTAGCTCGCCGCTCAACTCCTGGTATTGAGCAAAGCCTTCGGGACGAACTCGCTTGTCCCTCTCAAAGGCGTATTTATCTCGCAGGGCGTCGGGATCAAAACCCAGTTTGCCGGAGGCCAATTTCTCGGTCACCGCGCTATCCGCTGGAAAATCTGAAAACTTTCTTAATACTTCAGTCATAACTGTCGTCTCCTTAGTGGGGTATTTATTAATCAAATTTTTACCAGGTCAGCCACCTTGTGGCTGGCGCTAGAGGTTCGATTTCGTTGCCTTAACTGTAGCGGGATTCCTTCTTCCCTGCAAAGTAAAGTCTCCTGCAAAAGAAAGTCTCCTGCAAAAGAAAGCCCCGGGTGCGTTGTCCGCAGCCGAGGCTAACCTCCAATATTTCAGTCAGGCCCCCAATGCAAAACTGGGGGGGGTTGTTCTAACAACTGACTAGCCGACGTCCATTCCTTCCAGGTTTCCTTCTTCGCGCCAATCCTTGAGGATCTTGAAGAATTGAACAGCGCCACCACCATACTGGCCTGAGATAAAGCCATTTTTGTTGGCACCGCCGCCTTCGTTGTTGTAATAACCCGGCGTACACTGCACAAGCAATTTCTCGGTTTTGTCACCGTAGCTATCACAGATTCCACACCAGTCGTCTTCACCTTCCTGGGTAGCTTCCACTGTTTGTGCACCCCTGGTCCTCACTTCGTTGACGATATAGGCCATTTGACTGGCTTGCTCGTCGAGCATGTGAGTTGCATTGGGCGTAACACCGGTTTGGGTGAAACCGAGTACGAAGCAATTGGGGAAGCCATGGGTGGTTAAACCGTGGTGAGTACGCAGACCACCGGCCCATTTCTCACTCAATTTGGTACCATTTTTGCCGATCAGGTCATAACCGGACTGACTGGTATAGCTGGTGCCGGTTTCAAAGCCGGTGGAGAAAATAAGACAATCTATTTCGTATTCCACGCCGTTGACAATGACACCCGTCTCAGTAATTTCATCAACGCCCTGGCCGGCAGTATCAACCAGGGTCACGTTAGGTCGGTTATAGGTCTGCAGGTATTCATCGTGAAACCCGGGGCGCTTACAGAACTGTCGATAGTAGGCCTTGAGGTTTTCAGCGGTTTCAGGATCGTCAACGATCGTGTCTGCGCGGTCACGTATTTCCTGCATTTTCTGGAAATCACCCAACTCAAAGACTTCGTCTTTTTGTTCGTCGGTTAAATCATTGACATCACCAACAACGATACCACCGATATTACGGAAAATATCGGTCCAGCCATCGCCGACCATGTCGTCATCGGTATAGGCACCGCCCAATGTGTTGTTAAAGTTTTCAACGCGCCTTTTATGCCAACCGGGTGTTAGTTTTGCTTTCCACTCCGGGTTTGTAGGAGCATTGTGTCTAGCATCTACCGACGTGGGTGTGCGTTGAAATACATGCAGAGACTTCGCATCTTCACCTAGGTGGGGAATGCACTGAATAGCCGTAGCACCGGTTCCAATGATACCAACACGCTTGTCAGCCAGGTTTGTTAATGCACCTTCTGGGCTACCGCCGGTATAGTCATAATCCCAGCGACCTGTGTGAAAGGTATGGCCCTTGAATTTCTCAACACCGGGAATACCGGGTAACTTCGGGCGCGTCAATGGACCATTAGCCATGGCGATAAACTGGGCCTTCATGGCATCACCGCGGTTAGTGTGAATAATCCAGCGTTTGATGCTCTCATCCCAGTTAATTTCGGTGACTTCGGTCTGGAAGCAAGTATCTTTGTAGAGGTCGTAGTGGGTGGCGATGTCTTTACTGTGTTGCAATAGCTCTGGAGCGTGGGCATAGCGTTCGCTTGGCACGTAATCCAGCTCATCAAGCAGAGGCATATAAACGTAGGCTTCGATATCGCACTGAGCGCCGGGGTAGCGATTCCAGTACCAGGTGCCACCAAAATCACCGGCCTTGTCGATCATACGAATACTTTCTACACCGACCTCACGTAAGCGAGCACCGGCCAGCAGGCCACCATAGCCGCCGCCAATAATGGCGAATTCAACTTCATCAGTAAGTGGCTCGCGCTCAAAAGGCTCGGCATAGTGATCAGTCATGTACTCGGCCAGTTCGCCAACAGCGTCTTTATATTGGCCGAAACCTTCTTTCTTAATGCGCTTATCACGCTCAAAATTATATTTATCTCGCAGCACTGTCGGATCAAAGCCTAGCTCGGATGGATCCGTTGTATAGGGTTTAGCTGTTGTCATAATTAACACTCCTGATGGTTAAGATGAAAGTTACTGTTTAAAAAGTTGATTGTTTGAAAATTGATTACTGCTTCTTTGATGCGATCAAGTATGAAGCAAAAGGTTATGTTATTTCCAGCCCCTGTAAGTGGCCTTCGGCACGCCAGTCATCAAGAATCTTGAAAAATGCTACCGGCCCGCCACCATATTGGCCGGCCAAAAAACCATTGCCGCCGTTGCCTTTACCCTCGTTATTGTAATACCCCGGGGTGCATTCTGCGTAGAACTTTTCTCCCTGGCCTGCGAGGCCAAGAATGGTCGCCACCCAATCGGCCTCCGCCTGTTCCGAGGCTTCCATGGTAACAACGTTGTTATCAAGGCCATGCTTGATCACATAGGCGATATGTTTGGCTTGCTCATTGAGCGTATGGGGAACGTTGGCGGTGTAACCAGTTTGGGTAAAACCGACAAAGTAACAGTTGGGAAAGTTGTGGCTGTGCATACCATGGAAGGTAGACAGGTTATTCGCCCATTTCTCACTTAAGGCGGTATCGTCACGACCAATCACATCATAACCCGACTGGCTGGTGTAGTTGGTGCCGACCTCAAAGCCGGTGGCAAAAATCAGGCAATCCAGCTCGTATTCTTTACCGTTAACGATGACACCTTTTTGGGTAACTCGCTCCACACCCTGACCCAGGGTGTCGACCAGCGTCACTCCCGGCAGGTTAAAGGTGGGCAGGTACTCATCGTGAAAGCCCGGGCGCTTACAGAATTGTCGATAGTAAGGCTTGAGGTTTTCCGCCGTACCCTGGTCTTTAACGATGTTGGCGGCACGAGCGCGAACCCCTTCCATTTTCTGGAAGTCGGCAATTTCCATTGCCAGCTCCTGCTCTTCGGAGGATATCTCGGTGCCATCGCCAGCGGCAAGTATGGTTTGCAGATTACGAAAAATATCGGTCCAGCCATCGCCAACCAGGTCCTCCTCCTGATAACCACCGGTAGCGATGATATTGAAGTTATCCATGCGCTGCTGATGCCAGCCGGGCTTGAGACTCTCTGCCCATTCGGGATCGGTGGGCCGATTATTACGCACATCAATGGACGAGGGTGTGCGTTGGAACACATAAAGCTCTTTGGCCCCGGCGCCCAGGTGAGGAATACACTGAACCGCCGTCGCACCGGTACCAATAATACCTACTCGCTTGTCTTTAAGGTTACTCAAGCCACCCTCGGCACTGCCACCGGTATAGTTATAGTCCCAACGGCTGGTATGAAAGGTATGGCCCTTAAAATCATCAATACCCGGGATTCCTGGTAGCTTGGGGCGGGTCAGCAAACCGTTAGCCATGGCGACGAAATGAGCTTTGATTTGATCATCACGATTGGTAGAAATAATCCACCGCGAGATAGACTCATCCCAGCGGATTTCAGTCACCTCCGTCTGCAAGCAGGCATTATCGTAAAGATCGTATTTTTTAGCGATTGCCAGACTATGATCCAGAATTTCTGGTGCGTAGGAATATTTTTCTTTGGGAATATAACCCAACTCTTCAAGCAGCGGTAAGTAGATATAGGACTCGACATCACACTGAGCACCGGGGTAGCGGTTCCAGTACCAGGTGCCACCAAAATCACCGGCTTTATCGATTATGCGGATGTCTTTAACGCCTGCCTGTTTGAGCCGAACCGCGGTCAACATGCCGCCAAAACCGCCACCAATAATGGCGACTTCAACCTCATCGCTAAGGGGTGCTCGGGTAAAGCCGGACTCAACATAGGGATCATCGATATATCCGGAAAAGTCACCCGTGGGTTCCTGATACTGATCAAGACCCTCTTTGCGGATACGCTTGTCCCGCTCCTGGGCATATTTTGCCCGTAGCACATCTGGATCAAAGTCTAGTTTGGACGTATCGATAATGTTGCTGGTTGTACTAGCCATACTTTAAAACCCAAAAGATCACAAATTAAGAATAGATAAAATACCTATATAAACCTATAAAATACAATGCGTTATAAAAACAAGTTAACCTATATAGACAGGTTAATATTCGTATTACTCACACCCACGCGCTCTCAATTACCCATTTGAGAAAGCCTAACCACAGCGCCAGGCCGTGCGCCCGTATCCTCACCATTTTTCATGATGACCTGCCCGGCGACCAGGGTGGCCACATAACCTTCAGCGCGCTGAATCAGCCGCGAGCCACCAGCAGGCAGATCATTTACTACCAGAGGCGCTAGACTGGTCAATTGCTCCAGATCAATCAGATTGATATCAGCCCGCTGCCCAGGCAATAATTCGCCGCGATCGGTGATGCCGTTGCGCCGAGCTGTATCACTGGTTTGTTTGCGAACCGCCGCTTCTATGGGTATTCCCTCTTTGCGATCTCTGGCCCAGTGCGTCAACATGAAGGTCGGCACACCAGCATCGACGATAAAATTACAATGTGCTCCGCCGTCGCTACCGCCCAGCATAGATGTCGGGCTCAACAGCATCTCCCGTGTGGCATCAAGGTTGCCGTCAGAAAATCCCGCGGATGCATAAAACAAAAAGGCCTGGCCGTCGCTTTCGAGCATCAGGTCATAGGCCAGCTCAGCGGGCTGACAACCCTTGTTCTTCGCCAAAGTCTTAATATTGGTATCAGGATCCGGCTCATAATTGGGCTTGTCGCCTAAAGCAAACGTCAACTTCCAGGGGTTGGCGAATATTTGTGTCCAGGCTGTCAGTGCCGGATCTTTATCTGAAAGAATCCGCGCTTTCACTTCTGGATCACGCAAAGCTGCCAGACGCTCGGGTTGAGACAAGTCTTTGAGGGCCATAAAACTGGGGAAGCGCGCAAAAGGATTTTCACTTTCAAAGCTGAACAACATACCTACGGGACGACAGGACACTTGAGGTATCAAGGTTGCACCTGCTGCGTTTGCTTCTTCTGCAAGGCGAAAGGATTCCCGCCACAGGTCGGGGTCCTTACCAATCTGAGCCATCAGGTAAGTAACTGGACAACCGGCCTTGAGGGATAACTTGCGCATTAGGGCCATCTCACTTTTATGGATCACCGGGTCGCCGGTTTCCAGGCCTGCGGCGATAACTTCCAATAAACCACGGCCATAACCTCCTACTGCCTGAGCTATCGCCATTAACTCGTCTTCTTTGGCGAAAGTGCCGGGAATAGGATCACCATCGGGCGTCAAATGGATAGCAGTACGCGAAGTGGAAAACCCGAGCGCACCAGCTTCCATGGCTTCAGACATCAGATCGGCCATCTGTTGGGTTTCTTCTTCAGTGGGGTCCTCATCTTCAGCGCCCCGTTCACCCATCACGAAAGTACGCAGAGCACAGTGCCCTACATAGGCACCCACATCGATTGCTCTCGGCATACGATCCAGCGCATCGAGGTACTCGGGAAAGCTGACCCATTGCCAGTCGATCCCGGCTTTCAGGGCATCAGCAGAGATATCTTCAACAGATTCCATTAAATCAATCATCCGGTCGCGATGATCCGGAGCCACAGGGGCAAACCCTACACCGCAATTGCCCATAATAGCGGTTGTGACACCGTGCCAACCGGAGGGTGTTAAGAGCGGATCCCACGTGGCCTGCCCGTCGTAATGAGTGTGTGTATCCACCCAACCAGGCGTCACCAACAGGCCTTCAGCATCTATTACTTCCTTGGCCTCAGCAGATATATCGCCCACTGCGGTGATCTTTCCATCGTTAATAGCAATATCGCCGGTAAATCCTGGCGAACCGGTACCATCAATGATGGTGCCTCCCCTGATGATTAGATCGTGCATTGTTTTTTCCTCATTATTTATTATGCGTTAAGCCCTTTGAACGAAAGCAAAAGGGCTTTCACGCAAAGGGCTCACTCGTGTTATTTGCAGGTTCAACGACTAAGTTCACCAACCAACAATGTTGGCTTAGATCGAAACTTAAACAGCCTGTACTGGCGTAATACCAAATTGCGCTGCTGCGTTGCCACCCAACATGCGAGCGATAGTCTCATCCTTAATACCAGCATCGCTCAATAGCTTAATGGCATCCCAGGCACTGGTGGTATCTTGTTGGGGATAGTTAGAGCCCCAGACCACCTTCTCAACATAATCTTCAGATAGTTGCTGAACCATCCTCTCCTGAGCATCAAAGCCCAACATCACTTCACCTTCTTCCCACATTTCCTCCGGTTCAGTGCTGACCGGATATTTGTGCAACAAGGGAAAGGTTAGTGCCGAGGCTTCCATTTTTTCAAGAATCTCTTCCATCCATGAAGCCTTGCCGTGTGCCATAACGACCTTCATTTTGGGATAACGCTCCATAACCGTAAAACCTATCAGCGCCGCGCCAACAAACATATGGTTATCCAGCCAGGGAGAAATAACCTGTGACATGGGGTGACCTAAATCTCCCGCCGCCAAAAAGCCTAAATTACCGCCATTACCACCACCTGCACCAGGTCCACCGCCGCCTTCGGCAAGCAGTGTCATTTTGGTCAATCGGGTTTTCATCTTCTCCATAAACTGGCCATGGGAAGTCCATTCAGGATTCCACCAACCATTGGCCGGGTGCACCGCAGCGGTAATTTCGAGCCGCTCAAGGGCCGCCCAAAGTGGATCGTAATAAGGATGAGTGAAGTAGCGTTCTTCAATAAACATTGGCCGGATAAACGCGCCTTTAAAGCAGTCTATTGTTTTGATTCGCTCCAGTTCTTGCTCGGCAAAATCCAGGTTTTGCAAAGGGATCATTGCCACGGCAAACAAACGCTCTGGTGCTGCAGAACAAAAGTCAGCGATCCAGTCATTATAAGCCCGTGCTAGCGCGTAAGCCACATCGGGGTCTTCGATCAGGTGGAAGCCCTCGGCAAACCAGGTCGGATACAACACGGTTTGATCAACGCCCATGGTGTCCATGTCTTTCAAACGAGCCTGGGCATCGGAGGCTCCTGGGTTTTTCTCATGGCGAACATCGGGGTCGAGACCGCCGACATCTTCCCAGCTCATGCCCGGCTGCCAAATGGCGTGACGGGGAATATTGGTGTTCATGGTATCGCGAAAGATTTTACCGTTTACTTTCAGGTAAGAGTTGGTTTTGCCCTCTTCTCGCCACAGAGCAAATTTGCCTAAGGTGAGGTATTCCGAGTCGAGATATTTTGTCCAAATTTCCTGAGTCTCAACAATATGAGAATCACTATCGAGAACTGAAAATGCTTTAGTCTTTTCTTTACCTGCTTTGCCATTACTTGCAGCCATTATTCTGCACCCCCTGCGACCATCTTCGCGCCACCGGTAACGCCTGAGCGCGATGTCGCCCGAGCAGCTTTGGTTTCATTCATTGCCTTTGCATAAGGCGAAACACCGGCTTCTGGCGTCATCGCATAATCGATTTCTTCCTGGGTAGGCCACCAGTCTGGGCGCTCAATCTCAGTCTGGCGATCACGAATAAAGCTTTTAGGTTCTGGAATATTGTAAGCACGACGAGCATTGCCGCCGAGGAATTTAGCCTGGCGCTCTTCAGATAAATTCGCTCCTTCCATAGTTTCCATAGCCCGCCAAACATCGTCACCATCGTGGTGATAGACATCGGATGACCAGACCAGGATATCTTCGTAAAAATCAGGCATCCGCGAAGGTGGGGCTTCATCGCCTTCAAAACCGGTCACGCAGTGCTCAAAGAAAGTCTCGCTGGGCAATTGCTTGAGGGGGCGCATATTGCGCTCGTTGCGATAGAGCTTGTAATACTTGTCACATTCATCGAGAACAAAACTCAGCCAGGTGGATGAGGCTTCAAACACAGCGGCATTGAGTTTGGGGTGGCGTTCAAACAGGCCAGAAAACAGTGCGGTAACCACCCACAGTGAGGCTTCGGATTGGAAATTCTGAACATTGGTGAGGAAGCCGTGGGGGATGCCTGCTGAGACCACGGTCTTGTTGATCAGCTCAGAGGCAGAATGTTGCTCGGTATAGCCCGGTGGCTTAAGTGAACCCAGGGCCGGGAACGGATGCATACCATAGACCACGCCGGTTTCCTGCATAGCTCGCCACAAGGGCTCAAATTTTGGCTGCAGAGGATAATTGCCCATAGCGTCGATGGGACGAACTAAACCACAGCGACAGCCTTTATCGGCCACTCGATATAATTCCTTAACCGCCAGTCTTGGGTCCTGCAAAGGCAGAAGCGCGGCAAAATACAGCCGATCCGGATCTTCCTGGCAATATTCCCAGGCCCATTCGTTATAAGCCTTACACAGGGCCGCTGCACCGCGACCATCCTGTATCCAGGGGTAGGTATCTATGTCGGAAGGAATAATCATCACCTGATCAATACCCTGGGTATTCATATCTTTGATACGAGCTTTTGGCTCATAGGCACCCATGTGATCCAGATAAGATGACTGCTCTTTGGTGAGCGCGGTCTCTTTGCGTAAATTGCGGACATTAAAGGCCCGCTGGATAGGATGTTTCATACCTGGCCCAGCCACCGAAATAAGGTTCATGGCGCCAGCGGCACCGGCACCCTCATTTGAGCGGATGCCAGCCCCGGAGACTCCGTTAACCGACATTTGGCCGGTTTCAGGGTCGAGCCACATTGAGCTTTTCAGCGCAGCATATTCATCTTTGGTAAGAATATCCTTTGCCCGTTCCCATATTTTCCCTGGTTCAGCGACGTGGGCATCACAGTCGAAACTGGCAAAGTTCTTACTCATCGGTGCAAATTTTTGAGTGGGCATGGTGAGCCTCCTGATTTATGAAACTTTATAATAAATTGAAATAGTGTATTGAATTATTACCTTAAACTCTCGCCTTGAACTATTACCTTAAACTCCCGCCCTGAATTAGCACTCGACAGTCCTCCGCCGTAGTGGAGCAGCCAGCCTTTGTGAAAGCGTCATTGAACAGGCACATTAAGCTGCAATATAAGCCATAGCTATAGTTGACATGTCAACCGAAAATCTAAACATTCTTTGCTGAAGAAATCAAATAACCTTTTGTCGCAGGGAACTATAATTTTGTTCGTTATCCTCATAACAGCGCCGATCACAGCAAACCGCTCAACCGCACTTGGCTGTTCCCCCATGAAATCAGTCCTCCATGAAATCAGTCCTCCATAAATTCAGCAAAAGCCTGCTGATAATCCGGGTGCCATCGTGATAAGGGCGGGCGCTTATTGGCAATGTCGCCGGCTGCCCACAGAATACGCCTGGCGTCGATCTCTTCGCTTACATCGTTGTCTGGACAGACAATGTAAAAATCGCCATTGCCTAATTTTTCAATCATATATTCAATCAGTTGTTCAGGTAGCCAGGCGGCATCAGGTTTTTCAGGAATATGCGCCCGCACCATGCCGGTATAGGTAAAGCCCGGCACCAGCAAATGTGCGGTCACTTTGCAGCCTTCGGTATTACGCAGATCGTGTTGTAAACCTTCGGTCAATGCCTTGATACCCGCCTTGGAAATATTGTAGGCGGTATTACCCGGTGGGCAGGTAATACCCTGCTTTGAACCAGTATTAATAATGCAGGCGGGTAAACCCTGGGCAATCATGTCTGCGGTAAAGGCTTGCACGCCATTAATAGCGCCCCATAGATTTACATTTAAAATGGTTTGCCACTGCTGATAGTCCTGCCATGTTCTCGCCCGTAAGGCAATGCCGGCATTATTCATCAACACGTTGACCCGCCCAAAGGTCTCTATGACCCCGGCTTTAAGCTTTTCTACTGATGGAAGATCAGCAACATCTACGGAAACTGCCAGCACATCCTCGCCACCACCCGAGCAAAGTGCGGCTACTTCTTTTGCAGCACGCTCCAGCTCGTTCGTATTTAAATCTGCTAAACAAATCTTCATACCCAAAGCGGCAAACTTTTTGGCTGCAGCCAGGCCGATTCCGCTGGCGGCTCCGGTGATAACCGCGACGTTCCCGGATGCAATTGCTGGATGATTATTCATAATAATTACTCAGGGCATTCACTTAAGGAAGCTCTGATCAAGTCCAATTATTTTATGCTGGTTAAAATGCCCCCTAATTCCCCCGAAGTTCGTTGCAATAGAGTGACTATTACGCCTCTCTTCGTGAAAATTAGGAACCATTTCTACTCGGCCTAATTCTAATCAACTTAATCAGAGATTCCTTAAGACAATTATTTAGGCCATTACTTAATGGCTATTACTTAGGGCAATGTCGATCCATAAACACCAGCATTTTTTCCATGGCCAGTTCGCTTTCGGGTAGTCCATCAAAAATAGGATGAACATGAGTAGTTTTGTGCCACTCGCAAATCTCGCTAACCACGCCTTGCTGCCTGGCCAGACGAGCAATACGCACACCATCGTCACGCAAAATCTCGTTGCTGCTGACGTGAACCTGCAATGGCGGGTAGCCACTTAAGTCGGCATAAACCGGTGATACCATGGGATCGGTACACAGGTAATCACCGAGCACCAAATCCCTTACCAGGGGGATCAGTCGATTACTCAATAAAGGATCGGCACCCTCGTTGGTAAACATCGACGGACTACCGAAAGAAAAGTCGGTCAAAGGCGACAGCGCTATGGCACAGGCCGGGTTGTCTAGTTCTGATTGACCAATACCAAGCAAGGTCGCCAGCGTTAGATAACCTCCGGCAGAATCACCCGCGACAACGATAGTATCCGGATTGATGCCCTGCTCTTTCACCAACCACTGGTAAGCGGCCAAACAATCTTCATTGGACGCCGGATAAGGATATTCCGGAGCCAAACGATAATCGACTAACAGGACCCGAGCATTGGCAGCTGCACCCAGGCGTTGCGCCCACTGTTTATACATGCCGGGGACATGAATAATCATTCCTCCACCATGCAGGTAAAGAATGGTGCGTTTAATATCCGGCTGATTGTTTATCCAAAGATAGCTCGGCTGGCCCTCAACGGATTCAACCGACACAGTAGATGTATGTTTACGAGTCAGGAATTTATCGAGCCTGACCACCCAGCGACGTAGCTTATCAATCGTGGCTTGCTCATTGCCGGGGACAGTTTTTGCCGCTGACCTTTTCACAAAAGGTTTAACGATAACCCGTGATGTCCCATTCAACACCTTAACTTGCCAGCTCATGCCTTTTCCCCGAATATATTTGGTTCAATAGTACTACAGGCTATACTAATTGTTCTGCCAGTAAATAATCAGTTTTATCAGGGGTGGCTACCCATAAAGGAAGGCTCCTTTAATATTGGTTCACAAAAATATGTCACACAATAATAAGCGCGCAAGCTCTCTACCTGAACTGCAAGAACTTTTAGGCCGAATATTCACCAAAGAAGAAGTTGGCAGGGGTTTAGGTTTGCAATTGCGCAGCACTGATATCGTCATTACCCCTTTTGGGAAAAGTGGTACCACCTGGCTGCAACAGATTGTCCATACCTTGCGAACCAGGGGTGACATGGACTTCGATGATATCTCTCGTGTTGTACCCTGGATTGAGAGTAGCCCTGCCCTGGGTCTCGACCTCGACGCTGAACAACGCGCTAACCCTCGCGCCTTCAAAAGCCACCTGGAATACGAGCCTGTTCCGAAAGGCGGCAAATACATAAATTCGGTGCGCAATCCTGGCGATGCGCTTTATTCCATGTACAGGTTTATGGAAGGCTGGTTTTTAGAACCCGGCGCAGTCAGTGTTGATGAATTTGCGCGCGAGCGTTTCATCAAGTCAGGTGATTATTGGCGCCATCTCAAATCATGGTGGGCGCGACGCCAACAACCCAACGTGCTATTTATGGCTTATGAGCATATGCAACAAGATTTGGAGGGTACGATTGTACGGGTGGCCAGATTTATCGATATCCCACTTGATGATGACTTGCTTAAAATAACTCTGCAACACGCTTCTTTTGCTTTCATGCTGGAACATAAGGATCGTTTCGACGATGCCTTGATGCGCCGCCTCAGCGAGACCAGGTGCAAGCTGCCATCGGGTAGCGATTCGGCAAAGGTTCGCGAAGGAACCGTCGGCTCGCGCAAGGCATTGAGCGCAGAAACCCTGGCTGAATTGGACAAAGTCTGGCAACAGGAAATAGAAGCGTCACTAGGGTACAAAGACTATGCATCCTTGATTGCTACTTTGGCCTGATGAACAACTGCAGATAGATAACAAAAACTCGCAGCGCCTGTCACGAATGCACTTGCCAGGAGTCTACCTGCCAGGTGCACCCGCCCAAAAAGTCATTCCTTTTGATCTCAGCCCATTTTTGACCGCAAATAAACGCCTATTTTATCAACCGCTTCCTGCGCCTCTTCAAGCATGGGCGCAAAGGCATGCCAGACGTGGAACATTTCAGGCTCGTCGAGGAGTTCTACATCAACACCTGCTTTTTTAGCGTTTTCATAAACAGTAATAGCATCGTCATAAAGTACTTCACGACCACCCACATGAATCAGCAAGGGTGGCATGCCTGTCATATCGGCAAACACGGGAGAGGCCAGCGGGTCTTTCTTATCAGTATCGCCAACATAAAAATCGGCCATTTTTTCCAGACCATTACCCAGTACCATCGGGTCTATTTCGAGACGCGTGGTATAGGATTCAGCAGAACAGGTCATATCTGTCCATGGCGAGATACCAACACCGGCGGCGGGCAAGGGGTCACCGGCGTCACGCAGATACAGCAGGGTTGCCAGGGTCAGGCCACCGCCTGCGGAGTCACCAGCAATCGCTATATTGTTCGCTTTAATGCCTTGTTTTAGTAACCAGCGATAGGCTTTAGCGGCATCCTCAATGGCCGCGGGAAAAGGATTTTCCGGTGCCAGTGCATAGTTGATGCCGAGCGTCCGAGCGCCACTCGCCCGTGACACATTTTGCATTAAATAACGATGGCTCTTGATAGAACCAATGGCATAACCGCCGCCATGTAAATACAGCACAACCTTTTCAGCGTCAGCGCCCGGTGCGGTGAGGAATTCCGCGTCGACGCCGTCGACGTTAATGGGCTCCATCTCAACGTCAGCAGGAACTTTGAACTTGGCGCCGTTTTCATCAAGCACCTCGCGAGATTTTTTCAACGAAGGCGGTTTACCACTAGTGCTGGGTGCATTTTGGCGTTCAAATATTTTTAAAATTTTATCTAACTGTTGCTGTGACACGATAATTTCCTCGCTATATTTATTGTCGTTTGCAAAACATTTCTCATTCGGGCTCAGGCCGACCTCAAAACGCTATGGTCGGCCGAAAATAAGCCACTCAGAATATAACTAATCGCACTAGTGTCCGGTTAATTTTTGAACAAATTCAGTTGGTTAGAAACCATGTCATCCTCCAGGATATGCTTGGTATTGAATAAGTCCTTGTTTAAAGGGATTTTCTCGAAAAGAGTGACTGAAA
>QNFP01000048.1 GCA_003645535.1 Gammaproteobacteria bacterium
AAACAGGCATACCCAACCTCTACCCCTGGCATCCCAGCCGCTTTTACAAAGAAATGGAACAGGCAGATTTTTCCGAATATGAATTTGCGCAGGAAATAAGAAAACCTGCCTGAACAGGGTTTCTCTATAATATTAATGTAATACATTTAGTTAATTGCCTATCTTATTGTAAAATATAGATTTGTATATCACAATTAATGTAAAAGAGTGTCTCCTGCTTAGTGGATAAATGAAAAATATAATAAAGTGGCTTGAACGTCAGCGTATTCGTTATACGCTTCGCCATCATGCAATCCCCTGGCAGCCGTGGTCGGATTTAATGCACAGCGCATCAGTTTTCGAGGGTTTAAGTGCGGTTGATAAGGCCCATCTGAGAGAATTGACAACTTTATTTCTACATCGCAAAACCCTTAGCGGCGTAAAGGGCCTAAACGTATCGACAGAGATGGCTGTGGCCATCGCCGCCCAGGCGTGCTTACTGATATTGAAACTCGGGCTGGACTATTATGACGGCTGGCTAGAAATAGTGATTTATCCAGGCGCTTTTCGGCCGACAAGGGACACCACCGATTCGGCGGGAATAGTCTCCCACCAGGAGCAAACATTCAGCGGTGAGTCATGGTCGCGGGGCCCAGTTATTCTCTCCTGGGATGATATTGCTACCGAGCTGGCCTCCAACCACCCCGGACACAATGTCGTGGTACATGAGTTCGCCCATAAGTTAGATATGCTTAATGGCAGCGCCAACGGTATGCCACCTCTGCACCCGGATATGGTCCGAGAGAAGTGGACAAAAAGTTTTAGCCAGGCTTTTGATCACCTACAAGAGCAGCTTGCGCATCACCATCGCCCTGCTATCAATGCTTATGGGGCTACCGCGCCCGCAGAATTTTTTGCCGTAGTGAGCGAATACTTTTTCACAGATCCGCAAACACTGGCCCACCTGTCCCCATCAGTTTATAAGCAGCTGGTACTATTTTACCGGCAGGATCCCGTAAGTCGCCAGGCCTCTATTCCGTAATAATTTGTAATGGCTATTCACCTATGATAATCAGTTTTATTCCTGTGAACTAATTACTGCTCCTAATCATAGCGTCAATTCCGAATATCTGGGTTTGGACAACAGGTTACGAGCAATCAATATTTCTGTCTTATCATCATTTTTTAATAAAGCGACAAACAAAACGATCTGTCTTTCTGCGGATGCTATCGTCAAAAACACCTAGGGAAACTCTGAATAAGTCCCACCAATCCCTTAAAATAGATTAACTCTACTCCGGGACAAGAACATGGATCAAATCAGCTTTGCCGAAGCCGAATATACCCAGAAACGCCGTACCACGCGCAGAGAAAAGTTTCTAACCCAAATGGATCAGCTAATTCCGTGGAAAAGACTGGAAAAGAAAATCAAACCTCACTACCCCAAAAATGGTCAGGGAAGGCAACCCTATCCTCTGCCTACGATGCTGCGTATTCATTGCATGCAGTTATTTTATAATTTGAGTGATCCCGCCATGGAAGACTCTCTGTATGAAATTGAATCGATGCGACGCTTTGCCGGTCTACGCTTGAGCGATCGCTTGCCCGATGAAACTACCATCTTGAATTTTCGTCATTTATTAGAACAACACAAGCTCGGCGAGAAGCTGTTCAATGAAATCAATAAGCACTTGAAAACCCAGGGATTGATTCTACGCGAAGGCAGCATTGTGGATGCCTCCATAATAGCGGCACCAACATCGACGAAGAATAAAGCGCGTCAGCGAGACCCGGAAATGCATCAGACCAAAAAGGGCAATAGCTGGCATTTCGGCATGAAAATACACATAGGTGTTGATGATACTTTGGGCTTGATCCACAGCATCGCGACCACACCAGCCAATGTCCACGACATAACGCAGGCGGATAAACTCCTGCATGGGCAGGAAGAATGCGTCTGGGGTGATGCGGGCTATCGAGGTATTGAAAAGCGTGAAGAACACCAGTATCGCCAGGTCGATTGGTTTATTGCCCTACGTCCCGGCACCCGCCGATTGCTGGCGAAGAACAGCGACGCTGGAAAAGCCGAGTTTAGGAAAGCCCAAATACGCGCCAAGGTTGAACACCCCTTTCGTTATATTAAAAGAGTATTCGGTTACGACAAAGTCCGTTATCGAGGGCTTGAAAAAAACACCAATCGATTGCACTTATTGGCAGGGTTTACGAACCTTATGGTGGGCAAGAAATACCTGCTGCCATAGGGAAGGTACGTCTGTTATCCGCAAAAAGACGGATAACAGACGTGAAATGGCTGAAGCATTGTCATATTAATGGCCGAAGCACGCGAATATTTTGTGAATCCGTTAAAGTGCCAGGTTGATCAGAGCTTCCCTAGCATTCGATTATCATCTGGATAACGCAGCACCTCAGACGCACCTTCAAAAATAAAATCTGCGCTTTCAATATCCTGTATCGCAAACACCTCATCAATACGGTGTAATTCCTGCGCGGCACTCATGCCCGTATTCACGTTGGCGGCATGATCAATAACAGGCAGAGTAACGCCTGGTTTCAGGCTTGCGTGAATTTGTCTAAAGAAGTTTTCTCTGTCCACTTTCGGCCAGGAATCTGCGCTGTAATATATATCGTGATACGTTAACACCATCAGGATCACATCCAGTGAAGCCTTCTCAAACCCAGTTAAAGCAGGTCATCGTGTATCAATGTAATGTGTCGAATCCAAACAGTTTTTGAGCATTTTTACCTAGTACTTTTTCTCGCTCTGTTTCGGTCAGGTCGCCCATGGTGCGTTCAATGGCCTGGGCCGAAAAAGGCCAGGAGCCTTCGTGATGAGGATAATCATTTGCCCACATTATATTATCGATCAGCCCGTATTCTTTCGCGGTGGAGATACCGACACGGTCTTCCTGGAAACTGACAAAGCCTTGCGCTCTGAAATAATCACTTGGCAACCCCTGCATTTTTGGACGAGCAAACATGTGGTGTTTTTTATAAGCTTCATCCATTGCATCCAGGGCCCAGGCTAGCCAACCAATGCCGGATTCTATGATTCCAAATTTAATCCCGGGAAAGCGCTCAAGAATGCCAGCGCCACACAGGACAGCAACAGGCTCTACCGCTGGTGCCAGGCCATGGGCCAGGTAATTAATAACCGCCCCGCCATTTTTAGAAGCCTGCCGGGGATCTGCTCCTGTAGATATATGGAAGCTAATTGGTAGCCCCGTTTCCTCTATAGCCGCCCACATCCGATCATATTCAGGCCAGTTGTAGTTGGGCTGGTCGGGCAAATGAGGCCCATAATGAGGTTTGACCGGCAGAGTAAGTCCGCGAAAACCGCGATTCGCCAGGTCACCAATGTCTTTCAGTGTGGCTTCAATATCTGCCGGCACCAAAGCTCCCATGACATTAAGTCGGTCAAAATAGGGGGAATAGACTTCATGGGCGTAATCGTTATAAGCCCGACACTGGGCCAGCGAAAATTCTACATCCGTCGTGTACCACATGGCCAGGCCGCGATTGGGGAAGGTCACTTCGCCATCAACACCATCTGCTGCCATAGCTGCTAATCGTTCAGTCGGGTCATCAGGGGCTGCTGCACGCAGTGCGTCCACACCCTGCATGATATTGGGGCGCACCTTGATACGTCGCCCGCCTTCATTCTCTGCCCAGCGCTGACCTTTTTCATCGGTAATCACACGGGGAATGCGGGCCTGAAATTTCTTATCTAGCCGACCATCGAGAAAATTTCGGTCTTCATTCATATGACCATCCACCGAAATCATCAGATATTTATTTGGGTCACTCGGCCGGGCGGTGCGCGCCCAACCGTCAATTCCCGGTGTCTCCAGACGCCATTTATTGGCTTCGTCATCGGCAGCAGCGTTGGTAATCGCGTTTTCGAAGTCTTTCATCAAAGCTCCCCGCAAATAAACCCATATTATTCTTATTCAGGCCACTCAATCTCTATACCTGGGCACAATTGCCTTCTTCAAACCTGGCTTTTTAAAGAGTAGTAGAAAGAAGAACGCAAGGCATAGCATCCCCCTGTTCTAAATATTATGCAAGTAGTGATCAGGGCGGGAGCGCCAAGACTGTCAGCGGGCGAAGCAGCGCGCATAAACAGAATCGCTAACGATTACCAACAGCTTGAGCGACTGACCCTATATTTCCAGCGCGGCGATGCCTGCTTTGCCGATCTGTACGTCCTGCTGCGAAGAAGCGCCGCTCACGCCCACTGCGCCGACCACCTGCCCACCTACTGTGACCGGTACGCCGCCCTCTAGAAGCACAACGTTCGATATTGAAGTGATTGAAGGCCTCGTTTTGGCTAATTCGTCGAAAACTTTGGTGGGGCGCCTGAACACCGCAGCAGTGCGGGCCTTACCGATAGCTACATCGATACTGCCGGTCGGCGCGCCGTCTATGCGTTGCAGATAGATCAGATGTCCACCGTCATCGACAACCGCAATCACCACGTTCCATTTATTTTGTTTCGCCTCGACCTCAGCAGCAGCGGCAATCGTTTTTGCGCCACTCAGGGTTAGCACCTTCTTATCCGCGAGTTGGTCAGCGGCATGCAATAACGGCGAGGTAGAGATGACAAAAAACCACAGAAATATCAATTTCTTTACTGAAAACATATTTTTTCCTTATCGTTGATTTTATTGTTGGCCAGCCAGGAAAGTCTGATTTTACCCAGGGAAGCTCTGATCAAAGTGAAGCATTTCCTGTGGTGAAATCAGTAAATCCATAGGGTTTATAGGGTCCAAGGCAGGCGTGCTCAAGTACGCCCATGCCGCTTTGTGTGCCATCAGTGACGCGAACAATTTGTTGCACGTGTAAATTAGATGCGTCGTTAGGATCGAGGGTCTCTGGATCGAATACTTCGCCGCCAATCTCCATTTCACCCTGCCAGACACCCTGACACCAAACGGGATGGAAGTAGCCCAGGCCTTTCATCTGAAATTTGAATAAAGGCTCGAACGAGATGGTACGGGTATCTCCCTGCAGATTGATCATATCGATTTCAGCAGAGGCAATTAATCGAGTACCGGGCACATACTCCAGACGATGAGCCAAACCGGGCATATTAGTAATGCCGGGATCATCGCCTTCGGGCACCTCAGCAGTACTCGGGTAAAGCGGTGCGGTGAGCCCCTCACGACACAGTCCTTCTCCGCTTGAACCTTCAAAAAATATAGCGAGGGAAACATGATCATCCCAAAACAGGGGCGCCCACAACAAAAAGAACGAGGACGGGGGTTGCGGAGCACCAACTGGGCCAGATTTACCCAGGTTACGCACGCCCCAGGAACGATCTTTGGTGCCATGACACTGCGCTGCTTCGACACGTATCTTGCCGTCAGGATAGTTAACTTCCCCTGACCATTCCCCGAACTGATCGAAACGGGTGGCATCCATGACCCGACGGCTACCGCTCCATATCGTCTGCCGAGCCTCTTCAATCCCCGCTGTTCGCGTTGAAAAGGTAAGGTCACAGCTAATGCCGGTCTTGTTGTCCTCCAGGACGACTCGCGTTCGGCGCATGGGCTCGAGAACTTCAATACTAAATGGACCCACCTTCATCTCAGTGCGCTCCAGCGGCGCGCGACAGGAACCATAAAAGCAGTGTTGTCGGCCACCTTTTTCTATCACACTGAAAGCGCAATCCAGTATGCCCAGGTGTGGATAGACCGCCATACCAATTCCAAAATACCAGCTGCCATCTTTGGCATAGCCATTAAACCAGGTCCGATCATAAAAATTGGGATCACTGGTGGCGGGATGCGCAAGCGGTTCAGCGGTTTGGTGTACGGGAAAATCATCAAATTTGTTAAGCATGCTTTCGGTCTCCAGTATTTTTGGTTTTTATATCCCAGGTTATCCGGGTGATAAACTCTATTGGCAGTTAAAACTATATCAGAACTTGCGCGGTACAACTCTCAAGCGTTAAAGCACACCGGTAACCCAACATTTAGATCGGCAGTGCACAGTGGCCAGCAGTTGCCAGGGCCACCAACATCTGCAACTTAGATGGGACTGCAATACAACGTTTCGGTTAGCGCTACATGTCTAGTCCTAACCCGATTTGTGTATACAGCAGTATAATTGACCTATGGCCAGAACTGTACGCGCCTTACAATAGTCGGCCTGGGACTAATCCATGAATACTTCGAATAAGAAACCTTTGTCTTCGACAGCGAAATTCTTCTTTGCAAGAATCATTCCGTTGAGCGTGGTGCTAATTGGCACTCTGGCACTCTATGTTGGGATAGGTAATGTGCTTAACGCTCGAGCAAGCACGTCATGGCCTTCAGTAGAAGGGAAAGTCTCAAAATCTGAAGTTAGAATGCAACTTGCTAGTGGCGGCGAACAGTCAGTCAATAATCCAGTCACCTACCATGCTGATATAGGATACGATTACACCGTTGATGGCGAGAATTTTAAGGGATCACGGATTGCGTTTGGGGACCTTGGCACTGCTGAGCGGTCTGATGCGGATGCAATAAGCGATAAGTACCCCCTGGACATAAGCGTAACAGTATATTACAAACCGAATGAGCACCAGGTGTCGTTGCTTGAGCCTGGCTTGAGAACGTCAGTCTGGTTTCCTGTCTTTTTGGGCATTCCATTTCTCTTGATCGGCTTAGCATTACTTGTCTTCTTATCGAAGATCATTAAGAGCATGGCTTGAATTAGCGGAGGGTCACTATTAATGGAGATCTCTGGTCAATCAATTGTGATCGCCTCCTTTGCGCTATTACCATTTGACGCTGCGAGGTTCATATTCTCGCCCCCGGTGGCTACGTCGGGTACCATTTAGATGCGGACTGATAGGCGGATTATGTCGCACCAATAATCACGCAATTTTGTGGCAACTACGGGGGCGGGAAATACGTGCTCCATCGCCCGGAAAGAGAAAACTTCGAATACCAATCTGAAAAGTATCCAGCGCAGGGCACAGCCACTGGTAACTGCTGTGGACATCGAATAGATTAGTTATAATTTCAGACCTTTAGGGAATGAATCATGTCGCTTGTTGAGCTTGAAACATCACCTTCCCTGTGGGAGCAGTTTTTCAGTATCTTCCCGCTGGTTATTGTTGGGAGCCGCGAGCCGGATGGCAGTTATGACCTGGCGCCCAAGCACCTGGCAATGCCGATGAGCTGGGAAAATCATTACGGCTTTGTCTGCGCCCCACATCACCGCACTTATCAGAATATTCTAACCAACAAGCAATTTACCGTTAGTTTCCCGCGCCCAGATCAGATCCTTGCCATCGGTCTGACAGCCGACCCGCGTGCTGCCGACCACACCAAGCCCGCACTTCGTGCAGTGCCGACTTTTCCAGCTCAACAGGTAGATAGCGTATTTGTAAGCGGTGCTTACCTGTTTCTGGAATGCAAGTTAGAAAAGATCGTTGACGATCTCGGTGTCAACAGCCTGATTATTGGCGAAATCGTCGCTGCCCAGGCTGATGAGGTTTTCCTGCGCGCACACGAAACAGATGACCAGGAATTAATTTACAACAATCCATTACTGGCCTACCTCTACCCAAGCCGCTTTGCGACGATTAGCCAGACTCTGTCATTTCCCTTTCCCAAAGACTTCAAACGGTAGTCCATCATGCCCGGCGCCCTGGCTCAAAACATACTTCACTGGCAGCAGGATCATCATCAGGCCCAGATCGACTTAATCCGCCAATTTGCCGAAGTGGAAACGCCATCTGATGATCCGCAGACTCAGGGAGCGATCTACGAATTATTGCGTCAGGCAATTGAAGCAATTGATTTCCAGGTGATGTTTCTGCAGGGGCAAAATGCGGGCAAGCAGCTTTTCGCTCGACCACGCTCGCGGCAGCGCCATCGACCGCTGCAACTGTTGCTTGGGCACTGCGATACAATCTGGCCGATAGGCACCTTGCATGAAATGCCCATCGTTACAGAAGCGGACGTGATGCGAGGTCCCGGAGTCTACGACATGAAAGCAGGACTTGCACAGATGATCTTTGCCCTGCGTGCTTTACAAGAACTCGGCATCAAACCAGCAGTTACCCCGCTCATTTTCATAAACTCCGACGAAGAAATCGGCAGCCGCCAGTCAACTCGAGAAATACGGCGGCTAGCGCGTATCTGTAATAGAAGCCTGGTACTCGAACCATCTCTTGGCCGTAGCGGGCTTATCAAAACCGCTCGCAAGGGCGTAGGCCGTTTCACCATCACCGCCCATGGCAAGGCCGCACACGCTGGCCTCGATCCGGAGTCAGGCGCGAGCGCTATTCTGGAGCTATCACACATAATTCAGCAATTGTTTGCACTCAATGACGTCGAACAGGGGATCACCGTTAACGTGGGGACAATAGACGGGGGGCTGCGCGCTAATGTCGTGGCGCCAGTCAGTTCTGCCACTGCCGATGTACGAGTGTTAACCCACGAAGATGCACAAAAAATTGAACAGGCTATCTACGGTCTGCAACCAAGTACGCCAGGCGTCACACTGGAAATCGAAGGCCTTATCGGGCGCCCACCAATGGAAAAAACCGTCGCGAATCGCGCACTGTGGAAGCTTGCCAAAGGCTTTGCCCATGAACTCGATTTCGAACTTGAGGAAGGCACCGCAGGTGGCGGATCAGATGGCAACACCACCAGCCAGTACAATGCCACACTCGATGGTCTTGGCGCGGTGGGGGACGGTGCCCACGCACATCACGAACATATTGATTTATCTCTATTGCCACAACGGAGTGCATTATTGTGCCTATTGTTAATGGCTCCACCGATCGAATGAGATAGACCCTCTGGAGTATCACATGCTCAACCATTATTTTTTTACCTCCGTCACCCGGATCAGTGATCTCGAGGAAACACCTTTTGAGATCACCCGCTTGCCCTTCTCCGACTGGCAAGCGGGCGACTATGTCTCGACCATGACGCAGGATATTTCGGGACGACTTCGTAATATTGAATTACCCAACGGCAGGATGGCCGAAATAGCTGAGGGCGAACACCTAATCGGTGCACTGGGAGTCCGTGCGGCCACACTGGAAGCTGTAGGAAGCTGGGCAAGCGCGGGAGAAGATCTCAGCCTGGATTTGATGACGCCAGCAGGTTTGATCGGAAAGATCACCTCGAAATCACCTTTTCTAAGATCACCCGTTTCCCTCGACTATATCGGACATGTCACCCGCGCTGGCAAGAAAATCCAGATGACTGACTTTGTAGCAACAACCGACACCGCTGCAACCAGCGGCTCCAACGCTTTTAGCTTGCCCATCATCCTTATCATCGGCACCAGCATGTCGGCTGGCAAGACCACCTCCGCACGTACTATTGTCCGTCTTCTGAAACAGGCTGGCTACCGGGTGATAGGAGCCAAGCTTACCGGTGCAGCGCGCTACCGGGATGTGCTTAGTCTCGGCGATGCTGGCGCAGATATCATCTACGATTTCAACGATGCAGGCCTTGCCTCTAGCATTTGCCCAGCCGAACAATATCGTACCGCCCTGCGTCAGTTGTTGGCACGCATGGCAACCGAGCAAGCCGATGTGCTAGTCGCCGAGGCAGGTGCTTCGCCCCTGGAGCCATACAACGGCCTTACTGCGGTTGAAGAGGTCGGCAACAATGTATGCTTTACACTCCTGTGCGCTTCCGACCCTTATGCAGTGGCTGGTGTTTCCAGCGCTTTCGAATGCGAACCTGACCTGGTTGCTGGCGGAGCGGCCAACACATCGGCAGGTATTGAACTGGTGGAAAAACTGACCGGTATCAAAGCACTCAACCTGCTTGAGAAAAGTTCTATACCACTATTATCGAAAATGATAATCAACAAAATCGAGAACTGGCAGAGGCCAGAAGTTTAACTTCCAACTATTAGTGAAACTTGCCTGGCTCGACACTGACTTGAATTTTATCTGCGAGAGCTAAACTACAGCTTGTTGTGCGGTACAATGTAGTTCGTTATGTGCTTGCATATACTTTGTCTTTTCCAGTCACATAATCGTCACAAATCCCTCTAATCTTTGCTTTAGATCAAGCCCTATTAAGCGACACGTGCGTTTTGTGATGTACGATAGGCGGCCACACCCATTAAGGGCAACTACATCAAGGGCAACTAAAGGAGCTATGAATGATCAATAAAGTTTCAGGCGATATTGTTTTAAGCGGAACCCAGGCTATTGCCCACGGTGTAGCACCCCACGACCATTTCAACCAGGGGCTGGCACTGGCACTGCGTGAACGCTATCCAGCAATGGCTAAAGATTTCCGCCATTACTGCCATCTGGATAATCCCAAGGCAGGAGGAGCCTGGTTGTGGGCGGGAGCTGGTCAGGTAATCATCAATCTGATGACGCAGGAGCCCGCCTCTGACAAGAAAGGCCATCCAGGTAAGGCAAGCAAGAAAAATGTCAGCCACGCGCTTAAGGAACTAAGTCATATTATTGCGAAAGAGAAAATCACTTCCCTTGCCATACCGAAACTGGCAACGGGTGTCGGCGGCCTGGACTGGGATGAAGTCGAACCACTAATCCAGCAATATCTGGGCGATCTGGGTATTCCAGTCGTTGTCTACGAAACTTTTATCAAGGACAAAAAAGCGCAGGAGAAGCTTTAAATTTTATCTCAACGGCACCGATCCTCCGACAGGAGGTGTATGCAAGAAGGCGATGTCTGACTAACATTAGTTTAACTATCAATTGCCTTAACGTTTCGGGAGCTGTGCCCATGTTATTTTCAAACCAAATCCATAAACGAGTACAACAACTGGCTCTTACGGATAAACGCAGGGGAGGCGAACCTGTCCCCAATAATCTGGATAAGAATCTAACCAGACTACAGCGCTTTTCACTGCGTCGACTGGCCGGTTTCGGCTGGGGCATCCACTTCGTACGAAGACCACTTTTCCAGGATCCTATTATTGTAATGCGCAATAAAAACAGCAACCACATCGGCGTTTTAAAGGACAATGGAGTAATAAACAGGGAGCACGGCATCCAGATTCGTTCGCGAGATATCAAGTTCACAACCAGCACACACCCTCGCCTCAAGACTAAAAAACAATTTCTCTCAGGCACTTTATCATCGCATTAATAAAGCACTAAAATCTGTTTAACAGCTACAATTAGTATATTACCGTAGATGCTAACTGATCGACCTGCTAATTTTTCGACTGACGATACATCCCGTGGTCCTTCTCTTAGTAAATAAATTTTCAAAAAACTTACCAGGAGTTTATTAGTAAAATTTATTTATTGAGCGGAAATAATTGAACATGGTTACTCACTGATAAAAAATGTAGATATTCTTTTTGGAATTGTAAAACTAACAGATATTTTTCGCTCAACTATCGTTTAAATATAATGTAGTTAAGCTTTGATACCCTGAAGTTCTGTTAAGTTATTTTTGTTCTTTTAGCACCTGATTTATGCTATTTTTATACCGAATAAATCCTCGGTTAAAATTAAAACGCTCCACGCTTACCCCTGATAATGGACGGGGCTTTCATCCACTACTAATTGCTTTATGAATAAACTAATTTTACACAAATATTAATCTGTAATTTCAAGGAATATCGTGGAAACAATTGCTGTTGTAGGTTTGGGATATGTTGGACTGCCACTGGCCGTAGCATTTGGGAGGAAGCGACAGACTATCGGCTTTGATCTGGATGAACAAAAACTCGTTAACTACCGACAAAGACTTGACCCTGGTGGCGAAGTTGAAGCCGAGGAATTTACATCATCTGTACATCTTAGCTTTACTAGCGATCCAGCCGATCTGGCCTCCGCTAACATAATCGTTGTTGCTGTACCCACACCTATAGACGATGCCCACAGGCCGGATCTAAGAGCTTTGGAAGCCGCCTGCCGGACTATTGGAGCCAACCTGTCGCCAGGCAGTATTGTGGTCTTTGAATCCACCGTATACCCGGGATGCACAGAAGAAGTTTGTGTGCCTATATTGGAAGAGGTCTCTGGAATGTTCTGGGCTGGAAATCCCACTATCAAGAGCAGCAATAAAGTGGCCGGGTTTCACATTGGCTACTCTCCCGAGCGAATCAATCCAGGAGATAAGGAACGTAGGCTCGAAAATATCGTCAAGGTTGTATCTGGTGATACACCAGATACTCTTGATAAAGTTGCCAACACATATGAGAGCATCATCACAGCGGGTGTATATAGAGCGACAAATATAAAGGTCGCCGAAGCAGCAAAAGTTATCGAAAACACCCAACGCGACCTAAATATCGCACTGATGAATGAGCTTGCACTCATCTTCCACAAGATGGATATAGACACCCTGGATGTTCTGGAAACTGCGGGCACAAAGTGGAATTTTCTGCCCTTTCGCCCCGGCCTGGTAGGTGGGCATTGTATCGGTGTCGACCCCTACTATCTTACTTATAAAGCTGAGGCCGAAGGACACCATCCGCAGGTAATCCTGGCCGGCCGAAAAACAAATGATGGTATGGGCAAGTACATTGCCGAACAAACTATCAAACAGCTTGCAAAAAGGGGGCATGCCATCAATGGCGCTAACGTCGTCATCCTCGGCTTAACTTTTAAAGAAGACTGCCCTGACTTAAGAAACTCGAAAGTGGAGGATATTATTAACGAACTGCACGAATACCAGTGTAATGTAATCGTGCATGATCCCATTGCAGAGACTGCTGACGCAGCCAGGGAGTACGGAGTCGAACTAGTCCAATGGGAGGAGCTGGCAGATGCGAAAGCGGTAATTCTGGCGGTTGCTCACGATCATTATCGCCAACTCCAGCCAGACGACTTTAAAGGCATAATGGCTGAGAATTCTGTTCTTATCGACGTCAAATCTGTGCTTGAACGATCCATGTTTGATGACAAACAACCGGCAATATGGCGGCTTTAACCGGATTAACAGCCAGATTGCAGCCCCGTTAAAAGCTCAAAACAGATAGAAAAATTAACCAAAATTTCCCCTGGATCAGTTAGTTGCTGTGTTTTTCTCATCACAGTATAATCAAGAACAATCTTTACAGACCAATTAGTCGACGCAATAACCCAATAAAATGTACGAAGATTTTTATCAACTTAAAGCCGAACCGTTCCGATTAAGTCCTGATCACCGGTTCTGCTTCAAACATAGCAGCTACGCCAAAGCCAAAGCGTATATGCAGTACGCGTTTGAGCGTGCGGAAGGGTTTGTAATGATCACCGGAAGACCAGGCACCGGTAAAACCACGCTGATTAGCGACATGGTCGACAGTCTGTCGGCTGACAAAGCAAAAATCGCCATGCTTGTGTGCACCCAACTAGAAGCTGAAGACCTGTTACGAATGGTCGCCGATGCGTTCGGCCTGCCAGCCGACACAGATCGCAAGTCATTACTCCTGCAACGCCTTACCAAGCTATTTACCGATAGCTATATCGCCGGAAAGCGTTCGTTGCTCATTATTGATGAAGCTCAGGATTTATCTACTTCCGCTCTGGAAGAGCTACGCTTACTCACCAACCTGCAGCTTAACAGCCAGCCATTGCTGCAGATATTCCTGCTTGGCCAGGAAGAACTTCGAGACATGGTTCAGCAGCCCAATATGGAACAGGTACACCAGCGCATGGTTGCTGCATGCCATCTTGAGACGCTGAAAGAAGAAGAAACCAAAGCTTATATCAAACACCGCTTACATCAGGTGGGGTGGAAGGGAAATCCCGCTATCAGCGAAACTGTTTATCCCGTTATCCACAAGTTCAGTCACGGTATCCCACGCCGAATCAACATGCTTTGCAGCCGTTTGTTTTTACACGGTTGCGTTGAAGAGCTACCTCGGCTCGGCATTAAAGATGCAAAAGTTGTACTGACAGAAATTAAACAGGAACAACTCACTTCAGAGGACATCCCTGCTGATATTGATTTCGATGTTCCAGACCACTATGAGACGCCAGAGCTTACCGCCGTTAAGAAGCCTGTCTCCGCATCCCCGAAAGAAACACCTGACACCAGCATGGAGCAACACTCACTAAGCCCAATACCAACTAACATCAGCTCCACTGAGAAACCATCCGCGTCGGCATTTCCAGAAAGCTCACCAAAAGCTGCTCCTACTCCAGCTGCACCCATTCCAGCTGCACCCCCCATAAAACTAGAGGCGGAAAAAAAAGGGACCTACCTGGTCAGCACAGACACAGACAGAATACCTGGCACTAGCAAACCCTACTCTTACGCTGGGCCTCAATCACGGCTTGGCCCCAGACGCTCGGGGAAAGATCGCAGAGCAGAAATACGTTTTGAACCAAACAATGAGGACCGTCGAAAAAAACCCAGCCGCCGCAAAGAAGATGCATTGAGTAAGCTATCGAAGCGGTGGTGGAACAGACGCTCACGTTAACCCCTTTATTTCGTGCTTGTTTTGATTTATTTGATGCTTGTTTCAACTTATTTGGCACTTATTTCAACAGGGCGATTTCGCCGCCATTAAACCTGGGATTGCTCACTGCTCTCTTACCAAAAAAACATAACCCCATCGAACATCAGCCACCAACCGCAGAATTATAAAAACCGACCCATAACTTCGATAATTATTTAGGGTCTTAGGAAGCATCTCAATTACCAGTTTCCGAATACTTACTCAGGCACACCCCTTTTATCCTTCTCCAACCTGCTTTTGTTCGTTTTCCAATTCTTCTTCACTCGACGCAAACCCAAGCCTTACCACCAATACAACTCGCAAACCGTTAAATGCTCGGGACAGAGGTCTTGGCGCGTGCAATTGATCAGAGGGAAACACCATCAGGCGATTGTTGGCAGGTAGCACAGCCAGCGTTACATCGCCATTTTCGTCAAACATTGTAGTTTCACCGCCCCAGGCCGGCTGCCATACAGGATTCAAATATAAAAGAGCCGTCACATCTCCGGTACGATCCGTATCTGTATGCGGCCAGCCGTCGGTACCAAAAGTATATGCGTTCATATAAAACCGCAGTATCCTTGTATCAGGAGGAAACTGTTCTAGTAACCAGCTCTGATAGACTGCGAAGATCGAGGCAGGATGCTCCTTCACCTTTGCTGCAACGCACTCCCTGTTTTGTTTATTGCCATAACCAATTTCGTGATGCCAATAACGTGCCTCGGGATTGGAGGGGGTATTCCAGCCATAATGCCAGCCCACTAGTTGCGAAACCCTTTGCAGGTTGCCATAAATATTTTTAGGCACACGGCCGTCGTAGACTTTGACCTCTGAATAGTCTCCCGATGCCAATAGCATGCCATTTTTGCCTGTCATATTTTCTAATCCGGTTGATTGGATGGGCCAAGCCATTTATCCACAATACGCCATGTATTCTCTGAAACCTAGTTTTCCGCCTCTGCTTTCCTTCACTGCTTTCCTTCACTGCTTTCCTTCACTGCTTTCCTTCACTGCTTTCCTTCACTGTTAGTATCGTAGTTAACAGTTTGTTATGAAGTGTTGAGACACGGTCTCCCGCAAAGAGGAATGGTTCGTAAAGCTAGCAGTGAAATTACCCACAAAGCAACGCAAGGATAACTACAGTCCCGCGGCTAGTGATGTCTTATCAGATGATCCCGAACAGGAAGTCACGCTAGAGTGGGAAGGGCCAGGTGCGATCCTCGGACGATCCTGGTTGATCGACCAAAACACCGGCGAGGTCATTGAACCCGATAATCGAGGCCACTACACTTTCACTATGGATGGACTGCAACGGCGTTTTACCTGGGAGTATGAAAAACGTCCGAGTAACGCTCGCAGAAAGCACTAAAAAGGTGGGGGCGGGTTCAAGGCAGGGATAACTCAGCAAATACAAAGAGTTATAACGATTCATTAAAGTGAAATAATGGCGGACCGGACGGGACTCGAACCCGCGACCTCCGGCGTGACAGGCCGGCATTCTAACCAGCTGAACTACCGGTCCGCAACATGGTGGGTGGTACAGGGGTCGAACCTGTGACCTACGGCTTGTAAGGCCGTCGCTCTCCCAACTGAGCTAACCACCCAAATGAGAGACGCGCATTCTACCGAAATCCCTAGTGCTGTCAATTGATTTACCGAGCTTAAACTATACTTTGCGCCAGCGCGTCAGTACCATTGCCTTCCGCTATTTCAACAGCCAGAAAAATGGAAATATACAAATCATTTTCTTTTGAATCCGCACACAGCTTACCCAATGTACCAGACGGACATAAGTGCAAGCGGCTGCACGGCCATTCATTCCATGTCACTGTTTCTGTGAGCGGGCCTGTGGACGGCGAGAGCGGCTGGGTTATGGATTTCGCAGATGTCAAAGCGGCCTGCCAACCTGTATATAAGGCACTTGACCATCGTTATTTGAACGATATTGCTGGCCTTGAAAACCCTACCAGCGAACATATCGCTCGCTGGATCTGGCAGAAATTGCAGCCGGTACTACCTTTGCTCAGCAAAGTAGAGGTGCGCGAGACCTGCACCAGCGGCTGCATTTATCAGGGCGATTAACCAATGGTCTTAATTTAAGGAAGTCAATCTTGACCATCGCCTGCCTGACTCTGGATATTCACTTACCGGCCTGCCGTTCGCTTAAGGAAAAACGCAGCCGTTTACGAGGT
>QNFP01000049.1 GCA_003645535.1 Gammaproteobacteria bacterium
ACCAGCAAGTACCGTGGCCTGCAAATACTATTCCCTGTAAATTAAGGCTACCCAAAGACCCTATAAACAAAGCCAGGCTGTAAATTTAATAATACATGCCCGTAGCGGTTATTAATCGGCTGTTATTAATGAGTCGTGTAGAAACTATCTAATTACCAGGAGAGACCTGAAACTATGTCGATTCAAGCTATCCGCGCTGAAGAAAACCTGATCACCGACGAGCCCTACTATGAACCGGTTGGGGAAGAAGTCGAAGTATTTACGGCCGCCTATCGCAATCAGTTGCCGGTTTTGTTGAAAGGCCCAACAGGTTGTGGCAAAACACGGTTTATCGAATATATGAGCTGGTTGTTGAAGATCCCCATGATAACTGTGGCCTGCCATGATGACTTAACGGCTTCCGACTTGATTGGTCGGTATCTGGTCAAAGGTGGTGAGACAGTTTGGGTTGATGGCCCCTTAACACGTGCTGCCCGTAACGGCTGCATCTGTTACCTGGATGAAATCGTCGAGGCACGCAAAGATACTTCGGTAGTCATCCATCCGTTATGCGATGACCGGCGCTTACTACCGATCGAGAAGCTCGGCGAGTTATTGCAGGTTCCGGATACGTTTTGCCTGGCGATATCCTACAACCCCGGCTATCAGAGCATTATGAAAAACCTCAAACAAAGTACGCGACAGCGCTTTGTGGCCCTTGAATTTGATTATCCAGATACGGAAAAAGAACAAATAATTGTGGCAAAAGAGGCCCCCGGCATCGACAGTGCGATGGCTGCCCAGCTGGTTAAGTTTGGTGATATGACCAGAAATCTTAAAGGCGTCGGCCTGGAGGAAGGTGCCAGCACTCGCCTGCTGGTAAACGCCGCAAAACTGATTGTCGATGGTATTTCTCCTATTGTGGCAACCGACACTGCAGTGGCGTTGGCGCTAACTGACGACGTCGATATGTTAAAAGCAATCCATGAACTCAGCCGTTCTGTTTTTTAGACGATATCTATCCAGTCAATGAAGTCAGGTGAAAAACACGAGAGCACATTAAGCCGCGAAGACCAGGATTTTATTTCCCGATGGACTGAAATCATCGGTCAATCGAATACCGATCTTGCCGACCATTTTGTTAACAGCGCACCAGAAATGTTTTCGTCACTGGACCAAACCGGCGTCGAAGCATGGCTGATGAGTGCGTTGCAGGCATTCGACGATGGAGAGCCAGAAAAAGCCGCTGACGTACTAACCAGGCCCACCGACTTTGTTAGTGACTACCTTTTTCAACATAGCCGCTGCACCCTGGATTCCGTGTCGCAGTTTTTACAGCACTTTGTTATCGGTCTCGGTGGTCGGGGGCTGACGATTACAAAACATCACGAAGCCTATACCGATACTGAGAAGATATTCCTGCCTGACCATATTAAGGATTACTTCGATCGTGAACTAAATTTTGCGGTGTATAAATTAACAGCAGTGCATCTGTGGGCACAGACTCGTTATGGGACGTGGCGACACCAGGTAGTTGAGACCCTGGGACGTGCCGGGGATACAGCCGCTGTACTGGCGGTATTTAATCGTCTTGAGTGTGTACGCCTCGATGCATGTATTGCCCGTGAATTACCGGGTTTATATCGGCAGTTTGAAGCAGTGGCTTATTATTCCGATGAGCATAAAAACGAGTGGCAAATGTTTCAGTCGCAGGTACCGTTGCTCACTGAGTCCACCGCCACAGCGTTAGACAGTGTCGCCATGATTGAACAGTACCTCGGTGAGCAATTACCAGCTTTGAAGCGTTATCAGAGTGATATGCTGCTAGCGGGTGTCCGCAAAGTGATGTCGGCCCGCATTGAACGAGAGAAATCTGCTGTGCAGGCGGCGCTTGGCGAGTTGCAGCGCAGTATTCGACAAATCATAAGTGATGATGACCAGACCTCGACAGATGATGACGAAGGGCGTTTTACCCTGGCCAAAGGAGACGATCAGGGCAAAGCTTACCGGGTCAATATGGAATTGCGCTATGACGACGAACTGGCGCAGTTAACGCCCGAAATTGAAACCCTGATGGAATCCATATTGCAGGATTTTGGTGAAATACCGGAACATTATATGGACGGGATAACGTCTATTCCCTATGCCAGCGATACAGAGGCTGATCTTGGCGATCATGGCATTGATGCAGATGTAAACGGATCCTTAGTCAATGCTATTCGATACCGGGAATGGGACTATCTTCGACAGCGCTATCGGGAGGGATACTGCTTGATGAACGAGTATGACGTTCCGCCCGTTGACGACGACTTCGTTGAAACGACGTTAGCTAAATATCGCGGCTTGCTCAAATCTATCAAAAAAACCTTCGAAGCTGTACTGGGTGAATCCAAACTCCTGCGCAAGCAGTCCCATGGCGACGATATCGATCTCGACGCGCTGATCGAAGCGCAGGCAGATTTTGCCAGCGGGCTGGAGATGAGCGACAAAGTGTACACGTGCTATCGCAATCGCGAACGCAGCATAGCCGTTATGTTCATGGTCGATATGAGTGGCTCGACTCATGGCTGGATAAACGATGCCGAGCGTGAGTCCCTGATTCTACTTTGCGAGGCACTGGAAACCCTGGGAGATCTTTATGCGATTTACGGTTTTTCCGGGAAAACCAACAAACGTTGCGAGACTTTTCGGGTTAAGCGTTTTGATGAACCATACAGTGCTATCGTGCGCCAACGTATCAGCGGCATTCGTTCAAAAGGATTTACCCGCATGGGTGCCGCAATTCGACATCTGGGCCACCAGCTGAATATGACTCGTGCGCGAACCAAACTACTGATCACCCTTTCTGATGGACGGCCGGAGGACTACGATGCCTACCGAGGCCGATATGCGGTGGAGGATACTCGACACGCTTTACAGGAATTACGTCACGACGGTATACATTCGTTTTGCGTAACAATTGACAAAGAAGCTCAGGATTACCTGCCCCATATGTACGGTGCGACAAACTACGCCGTTATTCACGAAGTAAAACAACTGCCACTTAAGGTTGCAGATATTTATCATCGTTTAACAGCTTTATGAAGCCCCATGGCCTACTTTTGTTCACCCAGATATCGATCAAAATAGGCCTGCAACTTACCGGATTTAACCAACTGTCTTAGCCAGGCATCAACATACTCTTTTAAAATAATGTCCTGGGGTAGCAGAAAACCCTTCTCAGATCGAGTCAGCAGCACGCCGGGCATGGTCGCACAGAGTTGCGGATGTAGACGGTGCTGCAATCTGACCTCAATGTCATCAGTGATCATTACATCGGCTTTGTTATTAACAATCTGACTAAAAATCATCCTGTTATCTGCATGGACAATCACCTGTGCCCGACGAATATGTTGACGAACATATTTTTCGTTGGTTCCACCTGGATTTACGATAACGCGAATATCAGGCTGGTCAATTTTGTCCAGACTGTCTAGCTGGCCTGCCATAGTACAACGACCGATGCCTGTTTTACCTCCAGCGAAATATGCAGCTGAGAAAAATCCATGACGTTGCCTGAGCAAGGTGCGGGAAATACCGCTCATGCCAATATCAAAACGCCCGACAGCAAGATCATCCATCAGTGTCAGCCAGGAGGTCTCAACCAGTTTCAGTTCGACACCCAGATGGTTGGCAAGATTCGCGGCGAGATCGATATCGATGCCGGCATAGTTGCCGGTAGCAGAGTCAATAAAACTGAAGGGTTGATAATCACCAGTCGTACCCACCCTGAGCACGCCGACACGAAGGATATCCGCGAGCACATTGGTAGTTGGTCGGGACTCCGCATGTATGAGGATCAAGGCGTGCAATAGTTGGTGCTTCATCGCAATGGACACAAATGGACTGCTGATACCTCGCTCCACCCTGGCAAGGTTGTGTTCGAACTGCGTACTATCGTGAAGCTCAGGCAAGGCCATTGGGATTTTGCTGACAATCTGCTCGCCGAGGCTGATCAGTTTTTGTCTGATCTCGGCACTGAGTTCCACAACAGGGCCATCAAGCGAAGGGTCTCTGCCCTTTGCACGCCATTGCTCAATCCAGCCACTTTGTACTGTCTTGGCAAGCTGAATCTGCAGTCGAAAAAAAGATTCGACAGATTCTCGATTGAGCTGCTTGTGCTGAGCATTTGATATGGCACTAGCAAGCACAAGTTGTTCGCGCTGTTTGTTTTCAACGCTGATATTGTTTACGAACTTGTACGCTGCAACGTCTTTCATCAGTTGTAAGCGACCATCTACCAGAAGTAGCAGCTGATCGAGCGCGGAATCGCTAGCTGTAGCCATAGGCATACCACTGAGTAACAGCACCAGTAGCCAGGATTGCCCAGATAAAAATAGTCGCAAGCGTCGTTTCATCATAATTTATGTGTAGAACCTCTTATCAAGTGGTTCCTTTTGGAATTGAGCCCGAATTCTAACCAACCCCCGCTAATAAAGGTATTTTGCTTAGCGGCTACCGGTCTGAAAATTTTGAGCAAGCCATGCAAGCCAGGCTGGGCCGCAGATATCCAGCGATCCGAAAGCAATGTACGCTACCTACCAGTAAAAACTGATCAGGGCCAGCGCAAACAAGTTTGGTCTAAAAATAATTGTTAAGACCCCTTTTTTTCCCTTTTTCAGTACCAGTGTTTTCACGTACTATCCATAAGGGATCTATCACGTACTATAAAAATTTCTTAATAAGGAGAAAATTATGACGAGTTTAGCTGGAAAAGTAGCACTGATTTCTGGTGCAGCACGAGGACAGGGGGCTGCAGAGGCCAAAATTTTTGCAGAGCGTGGTGCCAAAGTTATGCTCTGTGATGTACTGGACGAAGATGGTAACAAAACCGCTGCCGCAATCGGCGCTGCGGCTGCGTACACACATCTTGATGTCACCGATGAAAACGCCTGGCAGGCCGCTGTCGCCGCTACTGTCGCCAAGTTTGGCAAGCTCAACGTGCTGATAAACAACGCTGGTATCGCCGATATGAATATGCTCAAAGAGATGTCCGTAGAGCAATATATGAAGACCATACAGGTCAACCAGGTCGGCGTCTTTCTGGGCATGAAAAGCGTCGCCGGGGCGATGAAAGATGCCGGGGGCGGCTCGATTATAAACATTTCCTCAATCGCGGGCTTCGGTGGAGCAGCTGGTGGTATCGCCTATTGCGCCAGTAAATTTGCTGTCCGCGGCATGACAAAAGTTGCCGCTATGGAGCTTGGCCCGGATAATATTCGGGTTAATTCGATCCACCCCGGCGGCATTCTCACCCGTATGCTTACCGATGCCGGACTGACATCTGACAGTGCCAACGACCTGTTTTCCAAAGCACCCATTGGCCGTATTGGCCAGCCAGAGGAAATGGCAACTCTCGCTGCCTTCCTTGCTTCGGACGATAGCTCTTATTCAACTGGCTCCGAGTTTGTTGCCGATGGCGGCCTCACTGCGGGATTCGCGCTGGACTAAATAGCACAGTAAGACAGCCAGTTAATGTGTGGCGCTTGCCTTAATTTCACTCATGGCAAGTGTCACACGCGGCGGCTCACTACCTCGACCGGAGGAGGTGTCGATGACTGGCTAGCATACCAATCCTGGAATACTGATCAGGGCGCCTCTAATATCAAAGAATCCCCGATATCAAAGAGCCCCTGATATCAAAGAACCTCTAATAATATGGTCAACAGAATCATAACGATTATTAATTGATTCGTAGTTAGTTCCAGGCTCAGCAGGCAAAACGTAACCGAGATGGATTTATGAGCTTAACCGCCGAACTTTACCTGCAGTCCATTAGTGAACTTGCCCCCAGCATTGCCCGTGGAGAGTTGTCACCCGTCGAGCTGACCGAGGGTCTACTGGCTCGCATAGAAGCCCTGGAGCCGCAACTAGGCAGCTACGCCCTGGTCACCGCCGACCTTGCCATGGAACAAGCTCGATCAGCTAGCGAAGAAATTGCACGGGGCAATTACCGCGGACCACTCCATGGTATCCCCATTGCGGTGAAAGACCTTATCTATATTGGCGGTCTGCCAGCGGCCTGTGGCTCCGAGGTACTACGTGGATGGCGGCCAGACTACGATGCTACGGTGTATAAAAAGCTGGAGGACGCCGGGGCGATTATTGTCGGCAAGCTGGCTATGACCGAGTTTGCCCTGTCCGGTTACCACCCTTCCTATCAACCACCTCGCAATCCCTGGAACCCGAACTACTGGCCCGGAGTATCGTCCAGTGGCTCAGGCGTAGCAACAGCCGCGGGGCTTTGCTTCGCAGCCCTGGGAACGGATACAGGGGGATCGATCCGCTTCCCCTCCGCAGTCAACGGGATCGTCGGCCTCAAACCAAGTTATGGCCGTGTCAGTCGTTATGGTGCTTTCCCTCTAGCCCAGAGCCTGGATCATGTCGGACCAATGACCCGTAGCGTTGCCGACGCGGGCATCGTACTCAATGCCATCGCTGGTTATGACGTCAATGATCCCACCTCGCTGGTCAGTCCCTTGCCCGATCTCAGCACCTTCCTTAACAGAGATCTAAAGGGTTTGCGTATTGGCTTTGACCGACGTTACGCCATCGACCTTGCAGATCCACAGGTGGGCAATAGTATTCTGGCTTCTCTTGAAGTCTTTATCGAACTGGGCGCACAAGTTGTCGACATAGACATTGTCGGCATTGCCGATACCACTAACTTCTGGTTCGCACAAACCGCGGTTGAGGCTGCCTGGGATCACCGAGAATACTTCCCCGCCTGTGAGCAAAGCTATGGCCCGGTATTTCGTGAGTTATTAAATTACGGCCATCAATGCAAAGCCACTGTACTCGTAGAAAGTCAGCTGGCAAAAAAGAAAGCACGACATACACTGCAATGCGCCTTCCAGCAGGTGGATGTAATCCTCTGCCCCTCGGCACCCACACCACCCCCGCTGGTGACTGATTTTGGGCCGCAAATGGTTTTACCGCCGGAAGCCTTAGCACCCATTGTCACTTTCACCGCACCGTTTAACTTCAGCGGTCACCCCACTTTATCGATACCCTGTGGATTTACCGAAGATAAACTCCCGCTAAGCCTGCAATTAATCGCACCACTGGAGCAGGAACAAAACCTGATAATGGTGGGCCATGCTTTTGAGCGAGCAACGGACTATCAGCAAACCCCGCGTATGGCAGTGTCCAACGCCGACTAATTGAGGTCAGGCAGAATTATTAAGATGCCGAAAATTCGTGATCCCTTTCAGCCACGCTAGTTTTCAATCAAAAGCCTTACCCATTTCATCGGTATCATTGAACTTCCGCATATGGGTGATACGACCATCGTTGTCAAAGGTCAGCCAGTGTACGAAACGCATGTTGTACTTGCGGCCAGTGGCGCGAACCAAACTCTGCTCTTCACCACGAACAGCCACCGTCCTGGCATCGGCAACCCATTCATCCATATTGAGCGGGCCCATTTCTATAGCCTCGGCAATCTCGGTCATGTATAGCAGGAAGCCACTCACACCCTGATAGCGGCCGCCAAAAGGAAGATGCTCCGGCAGGTAGTTTTCAAGCACAAAATCATCGGCCAGACACTCTTCGCTAGTCAGCGGAATTGAGTTAGGTTATTCTTTTCTACTTCAGTAAACATCGGGGAACAGACAATATGAATCTAACTAACAATCGCAATCTTTACGCTATCGCATGTTTGCTGGTTTTTACTCTCGCTGCCTGCTCGCCAGAGCCGGGCAGTAAAGCCTGGTGCGAGGATATGGACAAGAAACCCAAAGGTGACTGGTCGACAAACGAAGCGATGGAATATAGTAAAAGCTGTCTATTTGACTAAACGTTTGTATAACCTTTAATCACCGTCTAAGCGCCGTCATTTTTTTTGCCAGCTATTTTTTCGCGTAGCTGGCTATGGCGTTCTTTTAAGCGAGCTTTCTGCCGTCTCATGATTTCCCTTGCATGAAAAACTGTCGGCACGTTGTTACGATTGCGATTAAGAATAACAGTAATAAAAACAGCCTCTAGCGCCACCCATATGTCGAATATCACCACCAGACGAAATAGCGCTGATTCGTCAAACAACACCATGATGTAATAGGCAGGGACCATTGCGACAGCGGAAGCCTTGGCTGACCAGGTATGAAAGCTGGGTAGCTCATGGAATTTCAAAAAGCCCAGTGCCGTCGGCACCAGATAACAGACCATGACAGTAAACACAAACCAGACTTCCCGGTAGAATATATCGGGCCAGATCCAGAGCAGGGCGACCACCATCGCACCATAGGTTAAAGCGTCTCCCCAGCTATCCAGCTTGGCACCTAGCTCACTGGTCTGATTTAGCTTACGGGCCAGATAACCATCAGCTGCGTCGGTCGATAAGGACACAGCCAGCAACACTAAAAACCAGGTTTCCCGCTGCTGATCAGCCAGCACCAACAGTACCGGTACCAGCAATAGTCTGGCACCACTTAATATATTGGGAATATTGATAACTACTTTACTCATGAATTCGTCGGTGGTGCTCTATACTGCTTCTTCCCCATCTTGACAGCCCATCCTGAAAACCCAACTCAGCAGCTCAACTTAGCAACTCATCCTGACAGCCCACCTTGATAGATAATAGCGAGTCTGAATGCCGCGAGAGCTGATTTTAACGCATTTTGGTCTTCGGGCTAAGCTGACACACAAGCGCGTTGGCGATCGATTTCATACAGGCAAACGCCTGCTGCCACAGATACATTAAGGCTACTCACCACTCCGTGCATAGGTAGCTTCACCAGGCGGTCGCAAGTCTCCCGGGTTAAACGCCGCAGACCTTTACCCTCCGCACCAATCACCAGCGCCAGAGGACCGGTCATATCGGTATCGTACAAAACTTCCTCCGCAGCTCCATCGGTACCGATAACCCAGATGCCCGCCTTTTTCAGCCGCTCCAGTGTGCGTACCAAATTGGTAACCACTACAAAAGGCACAGAATCAGCCGCCCCCGAAGCGACTTTGCGCACCACAGGAGTAATGCCCGCAGAGCGATCCCTGGTAGTAATAAGCGCATGCACACCCACGGCATCGGCAGTGCGTAAACAGGCGCCTAAATTATGGGGATCGGTAATTTCATCAAGCACTAACAGCAGTGCGTGCTGGTCGAGATTAGCCAGTAAGCGATCAAGATAAGTTTCATCGGCAACTTCTGTCGATGTACACAATGCAGCGACGCCCTGGTGATTGCCGTCTACCAGCTGATCTAATTCCGCACGACTGGCCCACGCCCAGGGTATATCCTGCGCATCGGCGAGCGATTGTATTTTTTGTACGCGTCTGTCGTTGCGGCTCCGTAACAGGCGTAATTCCTGAATTTGACGCGCATCGGTTTTTAACAATGCAAGTACGGTATGCATGCCGTACATCCACTGGTTTTGTTGCTTGTCACTCACTGGTACACACCTGATCCGCCTCTAACCTGCTACTGGCGCTATTTTAGAGCTTTGTTGCGGCTATATCAGCATTTGCGGGACATACAAGCCTCAGACAAATCCTCCGCCATCCATCTCTGCCAGAAGCCCATAAAAAAGGGCTCACTAAAGAGCCCTCTGCCATATAAAAAAGATGGATTACACAGGATCCGGTACCGGCATACGGCCAATATAGTCTGCTGCAATACCACCGATATAAAGCTGGCCCTCATGTTCAAGAACGCTGGTCACCATACCAAACGCGCCATCGTGGGCATCAATAAAATGGGTAATATTACCCTCCATATCAACACCAACAAATAATCCATAACCCGGCACATTGAGGCCATCGAAGAATTCGGGCACCGGTGCCAACGATTTTGGCAAACGCAGCATCAGCTTTTTCAGAAAAGGTTTTGGCGCCAGGGTTTCAAGACGCGGGAAACGCGGGAAGGCCAGCGCCACCCAAAAAGTATCTTTGCCATTGAAGGTGATATTGTCCGGGCCGCCGGGCAAGTTTTCTACAAACGGCTCACTTTGCCCTGCTTTTGGCCCCTTTAACCACAACCGTGTCACACAAAAGCCCAGAGTCTGGTTAACCAACACATACTCATCGTCTGGCCCCATGATCACACCATTGGAAAGATGCATACCATCCAGCGCTACACTACTGGTTTTCGTCGCCGGGTCATAACAAATCAGTTCGCCCAGGGCATTGTCCTCCATAATCGCGTAATCCGCTTCTTCCAGGGTCCACTTCGAGGAAATGTCACTGAAATAAATTTTGCCATCGCCAGCGATAGCCAAATCATCCGGCACCTTGTACCTACGCCCATCGACACTATCGCTCAGTACGCTGATCTCACCCGATGGCGTCAGGCAGAGCAGGCCTTTGTTGGCATCGCAAATAATAAGATTGCCGTTGGCATCGAACTTTAAACCCAGCGGATGGCCTCCGGTATTACCCAACACCTCCGGGTCGCCTTCACCTTCAATCTGCATGCGCACCACATCGCCATTAGCTAATCCGGTATAGATATAGCCGTCTTTAATCGCGGTAGCTTCCGGCCCTTCGATCTTGCCTAGCCACAATTTTTCAGCGCTGGACATTTTATTTCGGTGGGCAAAACGACCTTCATAGGGCGGAGCGATGGGTGGATTCCACCCCTGTGGATCAATGGGAACAGGCCAGAACAACAAGTAAACGGCACCTAGAATACCAATCAAAATAAATAGTTCAGCCACAACACACCTCCTGTATCTAATTGTTTTAATTTAGGATGGCTCGATAGAGCTGCGGCTAATATACGATTACGCTCATAGCGATGCAACGATTTCGGCACGCCACCGAAATAAGCGGTTAGTTTACTTCGACTTTTTATTTTGCGCCTTGCGCGGCGACTGATGCACATCTGTAGCACGGGCGCCCTTTGTCGGGCGTTTACTTTTAGCCCCGGACTTTTTCCCTCTGGCTTTTTTGCTCCTGGTTTTTTTGCCGTCCGTCTTTTTAGCTTTGGACGATTCGCTCGTGTTGGCAGATTTCTTTCTGGATGATTTTTTCCCAGTTGATTGACGCTCTTTGTGCTCGCTGGTCAGCTCCTGGGCTCTTGCTGATGCCACTGGCTGTTGTTTTTTTCGCTTTCTTTTAGAGCTGCCGCCAGTACCGTCATCAACCAGTTCCAGGTCAATCTTACGCTCTTCCATATCCACTCGGGCAACCCTGACCTGTAAAACATCACCGAGGCGAAAGGTGCGACCCGTGCGTTCACCTACCAGTCGGTGATGAGCCGCTTCATGGTGATAATAATCCTTCGGCAAGCCGGTAATGTGTACCAGGCCATCGATATAAATCGGCTCGAGTTCAACAAATAAACCAAACCCGGTGACCGAGCTAACTACGCCTCTGAATTCACTACCCACATGTTCGAGCAAATATTCGCACTTAAGCCAGTTCACCACACTGCGGGTAGCCTCGTCGGCCCGACGCTCGGTCATAGAACAATGATCACCGCCTTCATTAATCTGCACGACGTTGTATGGATAGTTTTTTTCCAGCGCCTGCAGTTGGGCGCCGGTATTACGGTTTAAATGGGCAACACGTTTTTTGCTACGTAGCAAAGCTCTGATAGCTCGGTGAACCAGAAGGTCGGGATAACGTCGAATCGGCGAGGTAAAGTGAGTATAGCCCTCATAATTAAGTCCAAAATGGCCCGCATTATCGGCCTGGTAAACCGCCTGGGTCATGGAGCGCAGCATGACCGACTGAATAATGTCAGCATCCGGGCGTCCAGCTGCCTGATTAAGCACCTCCTGGTAATCATGGGCTGAAGGCTTATCCCCTCCGGGCAACCCGAGGCCTAATTCACCCAGGAATGAACGTAAATCTTCCAGCTTTTCCTCCCGCGGCCCCTCGTGAACACGGTATAAAACAGGTAATTTACTCTTTTCCAGCAACGTTGCCGCACACACATTGGCAGACAACATACACTCTTCGATAAGCCGGTGGGCGTCGGTGCGTTCGGTGGGAATAATCTGTTCAATCTTCCGTTCAGTATCAAACAATATGCGCGTTTCTACCGTATCAAAATCAATAGCACCCCGTAAGGCGCGGTTCTCCTTCAAAGCACCATAAAGATCATGAAGATTATCGATATGAGCGACGATATTTTTGAACTGCTGACGAACCGGGCTATCACTCTCCCGCCGCTCTGCGATCATCACCGCCACCTGGGTGTAGGTGAGACGGGCACGGGAGTGCATTACCGCTTCATAAAATTGAAATTGCTTGACCACACCAGAGGTGTCGATGCGCATTTCACAGACCATACACAGACGATCCACTTCCGGCTTGAGTGAGCACAGACCATTGGATAGTTTTTCCGGTAGCATGGGCACCACCTGCCCGGGGAAGTAAATAGAGTTACCCCGTTCATACGCTTCAATATCCAGCTCGCTGCCAGGCGCGACATAGTGAGACACATCCGCTATCGCCACAAACAGGCGCCAGCCATTCCTGCCCATTCTTTCGCAGTAAACCGCATCATCAAAATCCTTTGCGTCCTCCCCATCAATGGTAACCAGTGGCAGGTGACGTAAATCGATACGATTTTTTTTGTCACTATCAGGTATTTCATTGGCGATACCGGCGAGCTGCTTTCCAAGTGCTTTAGGCCAAACATGTGGCAATGAAAAATTGTGCAGCGCCAGCTCAATCTCCATGCCCGGTGCCAGGTGGTCACCGAGCACCTGGATAACCCGACCCGCAGGCTGAGAGTTCCGCGAAGGTTGTCTGGTAATAGCGACAAGTACTATTTGCCCTGGCTTCGCAGCAGTCGCTTCTTCCGGAATAATCAGTACGTCCTGACTGATACGTGGATTATCCGGACGCACAAAATATATACCGCTCTCTGAAAAATAGCGGCCGACTAACTGCTCGGTACGATGCTCAACAACCTCGACAATGGATCCTTCCGGCCGCCCACGTCGATCATGGCCCGCAATTCGAACCAGCACCTCATCGCCATCCATAACGCGGCGCATTTGCCGGCTAGACAGAAAAATATCACCGTCAGCGCCCTTCGATAAAACAAAACCAAAGCCTTCTGGGTGACCAGACACCCTGCCCTTAACAAGATTCATCTTGTCCAGCGTGCCATAGGCGCCACGCCGGTTTCTCACCGTTTGACCATCGCGCTCCATCGCCCGCAGACGACGGCGCAAAGCTTCTATGGCATCATCATCCGCGAGGCGAAATTCGCGGCACAGTTCCTGATGGGTCAGCGGGCCAATGCTCTTTTCCAGATGGCCCAATATAAATTCGCGGCTGGGGATGGGGTTTTCGTAACGGGCCGCCTCGCGGGCAGCATGGGGGTCAGCGCTTTTCTTTTTATTCATAGCGGCATCATAACAGAGCCACATGACAACACGGTGAAGCTATGGCAATGAAAGTGGCAATCAAAGTGGCAATGAAAATTGACAAATAATTGCCTGCCCAGTAGAGTGCGCACGCCCCGAAAGGGTCGATTCATACCTGTTGCCCAGGTGGTGAAATTGGTAGACACGCTAGCTTCAGGTGCTAGTGCTCGCAAGGGCGTGGAGGTTCAAGTCCTCTCCTGGGCACCACAAACACTCTAACCTATTGATTCATAAGGTTTTATAGCCTACAAAACTTTTGTGCGACCAAGGTGGTACACCTTGGTGATACAGCGCGAGGTTTCAATGGCTTCCTGTCAGTTTCTAATTCGCAATCGTCATCAAACGGTTTGGTACAGCCGCGTTATCATCCCTGCAAGTTTGCGTACTGCCTTCAGTGGCAAACGTGAACTTCGTAAGTCTCTCGGCACGCCTGACAAAGCACTAGCAAAAAGACATTCTTTGGATTTCTGGCTAGACTGTCAGAATGGATTTGATCGACTAAAAGAAAATAACAATCTAAACGCCTCTTTTCGAAATACGGACGAATTCATAACGTGGCTGTCCGAACATGTGCACAACCAGGGGGAAAAAAGCCCAATGAAAGATATCGATACTACGGATGCTCTGGGTCGTAGACATATCATTAAATTAAATGGCGATACAAAAGCGGAAGCAGAACTCGCAAAACAACTTCATGACGATGCGACAGTACTAATCCTTGAATTGAAGGATAACCCAGAGGTATTACACGATTTACTAAACCTTCGAGACAATCATTTTCCCCCAACTGAATCTCCGCCCGAAACCCAAACCGCTGTCAGTGAGGCAATCGACCTTTACATCGACAAATTGAATACACAGGGGCGTAAGGGCAAGAAGCTGGCGCAGCGCACCTTGCTTAACTATCAAGGGCGGTTGGAATTCTGGAAAGTGCATTTTGGCCAAACGCCAATTAATGAAATTACCCTTAAAGAACTCGCCCGTATTCAGACATGGATAACACGCCTTCCTGTCAATTTCGCCAAAAAGGGACTCTCCGTACAAAAGGCTATCGAGAAAGCCCAAAATCCAGAAGTAAAGCACAAGGTCATTTCGGACAAGACAAGAGCAGAATATCTAGGGCAGCTCAAAGCCCTGCTGGAATATGCCTTTTCGAGTGGAATGATCACTGCTGATATGGCGCAGCACGTTGAAATACCAAACACCAAACAGACTAAGACCGTTGAACGCCTCCCCTTTACCTCGGAAGATTTGGCAAAAATGTTCCCAAGCGAAAACTACGGTAAAGAACCAGCAGCGAGAAAAAGCGGTATTGATCCTGCGGCTAAATTTTGGTTTCCCCTAATTGCGGCTTTCACTGGCGCAAGGCTGGAAGAAATTGCCCAACTCAAACCCTCCGATATTAAAACCTGTCCAGATACAGGTATTATCTTTTTGGACATTGTTGACCAGGGAATTGCTGGCGATGGTAAAAAGAAAAGTCTAAAGAACAAGAATTCTATTCGCCCTATTCCCATCCACCCCACGCTGATAAAAGTAGGCTTTCTAGATTTTGTCGATCACCGAAAAGCCGACAAGAAAGATGGACGGCTATTCAAACTCAAACGCGATAAGCAAGGCCGACTGGCTCGCGCGCTCTCTGCTTGGTTTTCCCGAAATGATAGACGGAAAGATGGAACGATAATAAAGGGCTATATCGAGAAGTGCGGTATTGAAAGCAAGGGCGTAGATGAAGAGGGTCAGCAGTGGCTGAAAAGTTTCCATAGTTTCCGGCATACGGCAATTGATAATATTCGTGGCAAAAAATTCGAGGGTGGACAGTTTATTCGCGAGCTAGACATAGCTCTTGTGATGGGGCATGAAAAAAACAAAAAAGAAACCGCCAAATACGGCAAAGATAGATCACAACTTGAACTGAGAAAAGCCGTGATTGATGCGCTAGATTATACAACGGTGGATTTCTCTAAGCTTAAATGGAAGAGCTGATAGCAGACAACAACTACCTTGTTAACAATGCTTGTCTCTCAAGCACTTGATGGACAACGGCTTTATCATCGTCAGATACAGAAATGTGATCCGCTTCTAGTTGAATTATTTGACGTATCCAATCTACTATAATTGGGCGCAATCTTTTATGGGGAGCAGAATCGTTTTTTGACCATCTTGTAATGGTACTGAGATTAACGCCAAATTCATCCGACATATCAAAAGGCTTAATATTGTAGCGCGATATAGCTGTTTTGATCACGGCACCAAATATTTTGGAGTCCGTTAAATCGAGTGATGGATCGCTCAATAAATCAATAAATCCTTTTTCAGTGCTTTTATTCCATGCGTCAATTAAAGACATTCTATCCATGCTTTCTGCGAATCTAGCCGCTTTTGCTACTTTAGTCATGTCTATTCCCTTACCATAGGACTGTCAACCGTAAAGTCAAATTATAGCAAAATAAACGCATAATGCAATATTATTGCATAGATAAATTACTACAAGAATAACAATTCTTTTGCCAAGGAATGATCGAATGCCAGGCCCGCTCTACACTGTCAGAATTATTCGCGCAAAGGATATCGACCTTGAATTAGAAAAAATCATTAATTTCTACACCACCAATCACGACCCAAGAAATGCCGACAGAGATGCATTGACACTATTGACGACTATAAAAGATCGTAATGTGTTCACGATAGAAGACAGCGAAGGAAATATTGTTGCAATATCAGCCGTATTTAGGAAAGGGAGACACCTCGAAAAAGGAGGAACGCGTGTTATCCAAAACGGCTATGGTTTTCAGAAAATTTTAAATTGGTGCATTGCCTGCCAGACATTTCTCTTTGTTTGAGTCTGTAAATAATTCTGTGTAACTGCCATGGTTAAACGTAATCTGCCAGGCGGTCTTCAAACTCAATCATAAAACGATTCAGCGCTGGCTTCCAATTTCGGATTGGCATGGTCCATCGTTTGGATGCTTGTTGTATTGCCAGATAAATAACTTTCTTCGCTGCGTCATCGGTAGGAAATAATTTGCGTTTTTTGATGGCTTTACGGATAACG
>QNFP01000050.1 GCA_003645535.1 Gammaproteobacteria bacterium
ATATCAAGAAGGAGCAAGCTAGTAGGAATATCAAGAAGGAACAAGCTAGTAGGAATATCAAGAAGGAGCAAGCTAGTAGGAATATCAACAAGGAACAAGAGTATCGAATTGCAGAAGTAACTCTAAATAACTATAACTAACTTACTAACTTACTAACTTACTAACTTACTAACTTACTAACTACAGAAAACTAACCACAAAATTACTAACTACAAAAAACCAACGACAAATGATCGGCATCGGTAGCAAGCAACGATACAGCACAGCGTAGCTAGCAAAGATAGCGCAACCAACAGATTACAAGCCTGTTCAATAACAAGCTTATAAAACTTTGAAAATAAAGAACAGCAGGTATAGAAAGAATGGAAACATCACCCTCGACAGCCTCCACCAAAGCATCACCTACGGCCGCAGAAGTCAGCACACCGGTGGCCACTTCCGTACTGGCTACCGCGCCAGGACAACTCAAAGTCATCAAGCGTAATGGCACCGTGGTGCCCTATGACGATAGTAAAATAGCCGTTGCTATCACCAAGGCCTTCCTCGCCGTGGAAGGAGCTGCGGCGGCAGCATCTGGACGCATCCACACCACCGTCAAAAGCCTCAACGACCAGGTCACGGCGACCTTCAAACGGCGTATGCCCTCAGGTGGAACAGTACATATTGAAGACATCCAGGATCAGGTCGAACTGGCGCTGATGCGCAGCGGCGAACAAAAAATTGCCCGCTCGTATGTTATCTACCGGGAGCAGCGCGCCACTGAACGAAGCGCTCACCAGGTAGAAACACCGCCACAGGACCCCCAATCCAGCATCCCTGAATCCACTATTAAAGTGCTTCACCCGGATGGTAGCGAAAGACCGCTCGATATGGGCCGCATGCACACGGTGGTCAGCGAAGCTTGCCAAGGCCTGAAGGATGTCAGCGTAGATGCTATTTTGTCCGAAGCACTACGCAATCTGTACGACGGCGTCTCCGTAGATGATGTAAACACCTCACTGGTCATTACTGCCCGCACTCTGGTCGAAAAGGAGCCCAACTACACCTACGCCACCGCACGCCTGCTGATGGATCATCTGCGTAGCGAGGCACTGTCTTTCCTTGGCGTGGCTGAATCAGCGACCCAGCACGAAATGGAAACCTTATATTCGCAAACACTCAAAACCTATGTGAGCAAAGGTATAGAGCTCGAACTACTGGCTCCCCAACTCGCTGAATTTGACCTGGAAAAAATGAGCCAGGCGATTCATCCCGAACGGGATCTGCAATTTGCCTACCTGGGCCTGCAAACCCTCTACGACCGTTACTTTCTGCACAGCGACGACACACGCTTTGAGCTGCCCCAGTGTTTCTTTATGCGCGTCGCTATGGGGCTTGCTATCAACGAAGACAACATTGATGGTCATCGCGAAAACCGTGCCATCGAGTTCTACAATCTGCTGTCCTCTTTCGACTATATGAGTTCGACCCCTACCCTGTTCAACGCTGGCACTTTGCGCCCACAGCTTTCCAGTTGCTATCTGACCACCGTGCCCGATAGCCTGGAAGGGATTTACGGCGCGATCAAAGACAACGCCATGCTTTCCAAATGGGCTGGCGGTCTTGGCAATGACTGGACACCCGTGCGCGGTCTCGGTGCCTATATAAAAGGCACCAACGGTAAATCTCAGGGTGTCGTACCCTTCCTTAAAGTGGTCAACGACACCGCTGTTGCGGTCAACCAGGGCGGCAAACGTAAAGGTGCTATATGCGCCTACCTGGAAACCTGGCATATCGACATCGAAGAATTTGTAGAATTGCGCAAAAACACCGGCGACGACCGCCGCCGCACCCACGATATGAACACCGCCAACTGGATTCCTGACCTGTTTATGAAACGGGTATTCGAAGACGGCGACTGGACTCTGTTTTCTCCCAATGATACGCCGGATCTACACGATCTATATGGTGCCGCTTTTGAACAGCGCTATGGCGAGTACGAACGCATGGCCGCCAATGGCGAAATCAAACTATTCAAAACCCTGCGCGCCCAGGATCTGTGGCGCAAGATGCTCGGCATGCTGTTCGAGACCGGGCATCCGTGGATGACATTCAAGGATCCATGCAATTTACGCTCGCCCCAGCAACATACCGGCGTCGTGCACTCCTCTAACCTGTGTACAGAAATCACCCTCAATACCCGCGCCAACGAGGAAATTGCCGTCTGCAACCTGGGTTCAGTGAATCTCCCCCAGCACATCGACGAACACGGCAATCTCGATACCGATAAACTGCACAACACCGTACGCACCGCTATACGTATGTTAGATAACGTTATCGACATCAACTACTATTCGGTTGACACAGCGCGTAATTCAAACATGCGCCACCGCCCTGTTGGCCTCGGCCTGATGGGCTTCCAGGATGCCCTTTACCAGCTCAAAGTACCCTACAGCTCCGATGCCGCCGTCGAATTCGCCGACCGCTCCATGGAAGCGATCAGCTATTACGCCATAGAGGCCTCTGCAGATCTTGCCAGCGAACGTGGCCGTTACGAAACTTTTGAAGGCTCGTTATGGCATCAGGGCATACTGCCCATCGACTCACTGGAACTGCTGGAGAAAAATCGCGGTAGCGAATACATCCAGGTCGACAAATCACAAACCCTGGACTGGGATCGCCTGCGCAACAAGGTGCAGCAACAGGGCATGCGCAATTCAAACCTGATGGCCATCGCACCAACCGCCACCATCGCCAATATTACTGGCGTCAGCCAGTCCATCGAACCCACTTACCAGAATCTGTATGTTAAATCCAACCTGTCTGGCGAGTTCACCGTGGTTAACAGTTACCTGGTTCACGACCTTAAAGATCGTGGTCTGTGGGACGAAGTCATGGTCAACGATCTGAAATACTTTGATGGCTCAGCGCAACCCATCGACCGTATACCCGACGACCTCAAAGCTCTGTATGCCAATGCTTTTGAAATCGAACCACAATGGATCGTCAATGCTGCCAGCCGCCGGCAGAAATGGCTCGATCAGGCGCAGAGCCTCAATCTTTATGTTGCTGAAGCCAACGGCAAAAAACTCGATATCACCTACCGTATGGCGTGGTATAGCGGCCTGAAAACCACCTACTATCTGCGTTCACTGGGCGCCACCAGCGCAGAAAAATCCACCATTGAAAGCAGCGCGCTTAATGCGGTAGAGGTCAGCTCATCGACAGCGGCACCTGCGCCGGTTCCCCAGGCATGCTCTATTGACGACCCGGATTGCGAGGCCTGTCAGTAGTGCCAGGTCGTACACACCGGGTCATTGACTCACGAGGTCATTGACAATCCAGGCGAGCGCAAAAAAACAGCTATGAAAAACACGAAGTACATTACTGAATAAACGAAACTGAATAAACGAGGATTAAGATGTTAAGTTGGGATGACTACCACAGCGACGAACCCATCCGAAAATTTGCACCACAGACCCTTTCTGCTGTACCAGAACCTGTTGAGCTAGAACCTGTTGAGCCAAACCTTGTTCAACCAGAACCGGTTCAACCAGAATCGGCTCAGCCAGCACCTGCAGCCGAGGCAATACCCGTGTCAGCGCAGCCGGTGGGCAACGACTTACCTACAGACGCCACCGCCCAGAAATCACTACTGCAGGACCCGTTACCACAAGCCTCATTAGCGGAACAGGCAAAAAATGCTGTCGCCGAACTGGACACCGCCTCCGCTATTGAAGAGTTCGAGTTAGGCGCTGCGCGTATCCAGGTCGACGACAAAGCCATGATCAATTGCCGTGCCGACCTCAACCAGCTGGTGCCGTTTAAATACGACTGGGCCTGGCAGAAATATCTCGATGCCTGCGCCAACCACTGGATGCCCCAGGAAATCAACATGACCGCCGATGTGGCCACCTGGAAAAGCGAAGACGGCCTCAGCGCCGACGAACGCCTGATTGTCGAGCGCTCCCTCGGCTACTTTTCCAGTGCCGATTCCCTGGTTGCCAACAACCTGGTACTGGCCGTCTACCGTCTGATCACCAACCCCGAATGCCGCCAGTATCTGCTGCGCCAGAGTTTTGAAGAAGCTATCCACACCCACGCCTACCAGTATTGTGTCGAATCCCTCGCCATGGACGAAGGTGAAGTATTCAATATGTACCGCGAAATACCTTCAGTCGCCAAGAAAGCCGCCTGGACCATCAAATACACCCAGGCACTCTGCGACCCCACCTTCACCACTGGCACCCCGGAAACTGACCAGGAACTGCTGACCAACCTGATCGCCTTTTGCTGTGTCACCGAAGGTATTTTCTTCTACTGCGGTTTTAGCCAGATACTATCCATGGGTCGACGCAATAAAATGACCGGCGTTGCCGAACAGTTCCAGTACATCCTCCGTGACGAATCCATGCACCTCAACTTTGGAGTCGATGTTATCAACCAGATCAAGCTGGAAAACCCTCACCTGTGGACCGAGGAGTTTCAGCAAAAAGCGACACGCATGATCCTCGAAGGTACCGAGCTGGAAATCGCCTACGCCCGCGACACCATGCCCCGCGGCGTACTGGGTATGAACGCCGCGATGATGGAGGAATATCTGCACTTTATCGCCAACCGCCGCCTTAACCAGATAGGGTTGTCTGAGCAATATCCCGGCGCGCAAAATCCCTTCCCGTGGATGTCGGAAATGATGGATCTCAGGAAAGAGAAAAACTTTTTTGAAACGCGGGTGACGGAGTATCAGACAGGCGGGGCTTTGAACTGGGATTAAATCAACACGAGTATTTTAATAATGTCTATAGACCGACCCGATGTATTTTTTCGATCGATACACCCAAAAGAAAATACTGTGGGCAATGTAATCCTAGAACGTTACTTTCCCAATGCCGGGTTGCGTCAGTCACATATCTCGCTAAATAAATTAGCATCGATAGCCTCCCAGGCTTATCTAGTCCCCGATATATTTTTTTCAGTAGCTCGCTTTAATGGCCAACGATTATTGCTGAACTTTGAGCAAACTTCTGCAGTTTATGTTCAAATCCCAGTAAATGCTGACCCAGAATACATTATTAAAGTATACAATCTTCTAGATAAATATTTTATCCCACTACCAACATCGATTATAGATGACGGGTCACTTTTGACACTATTTTGGGTTTTAAAAAATCCATTATATCGACATGAGTTTTATAAAGTTTATTTACTGCACAAAGCTATCTCTCGTATTCTGGCAATATATAATAACTCGATCACGGGTCATTTGAGCGTAGATTTTATAACTCGGTTAATAGGGACTATAAACTCGCAGAACAACAAAACCGTATCACTTCTTCGACATACTGGCAGGGTACTCAGCAATGAGCAGTTGGAAAATGTACTACTTAAACAATTTGGGGCTGACGAATATCAAAAGCTACAAAAACATGCGACGATAATACAAGAGCTTCTCGCTCTTTTTTCTGATCGATTCTGGACAAATAGCGGTCGACCCGAATTATTTGAAGAATGGTTAATATATTTTGGTGCATCAATGTCTTATTTTTGCGAACCAAAACAATTGAAAAAAGAAATGATTGCATTGGCCGAATCACTAGAAGCATACCCTTGGATAAAAATCAAACATCAATATGATGATTTGACAACGACTATTGCAGAAAACTCTCGCGGCGGATACCTCAATCATAAAGGGGTTCGCCTTGTATTAAATGGCGACAATTGGCTCGATATTATTTCGAACAGGCTCAATATCACTCAAAGCGAAGTTGACACACTGGGCTTATACATATTGGGAAGGATCAATTACAGGAATCCATCATTCCAACCAGCCCTTCAGAAAGTACATACCATCGGTTCGAACCAATTTGTGGCCACAGAAGTTTTACTTATGAAACAAGCTTAACAAGCGACTGTGGTGTCAGTCCCATTAATTAATAATCACATACCCCACTGAGTACTGTCCCGCACCATTGCATTTAACGGTATCAAGGGGTCAGCCAGCTTGATTCGGGTAAATGTCGAAGGCACCTTGCCGAATACACGCCCACATCATGATAACAAATCATCTCCACCTACTGGTCACGCCAAAAAGTAAAGAATCACTGGCCATCTTTATGCACTGTTTGAACAACAGATACAAATCAAGCTGGCTGACCCCTTGATATTAGAAAGCAAAAGGGGGAGTAACTAGCCTGGGCTAGGCACTGGCTTTGCGTACCGCTGGAATAATATCAGTGCCGAGCAATTCCATCGCACTTAGCACCTTACTATTTTCAAGGCCACCGATGCGAGTCCAGCACAGCAGTTCGTTAAAGCCGAATTCCTGGGCCTGGTTAGTCAGCTTTTCAATGCAATGCTCTGGCTCGCCGCAGATGACTGATGGCCCGTTAACCAGGTTGTCAAACTCTACTGAGGCAGCCAGGTCACGGGCCGCACCATAGCCTTCGTAGCCTTCAATATCATCCTGACCTTTGGGTAGAGCGACGTATTTTGCAATGGTTTTGTAATACCAGTTAACACGAGGCCCAAAAGTGTTGCGAGCTTCTTCACGGGTTTTGCCAGGGTAGACCATGACCAGGCAGGATATTTTGCCGCCCTGTGGGTCTAAGCCCGCTTCGGCGCGACCGCGACGGTAATCCGCTATACCCTGTTGCGCACCTTCGGCAGTGAGGCCAAAGACCGTTGACATAAGTACGTCGTAGCCGAGTCTTCCCGCTGTTTCGAAAGTGGTGGGTGAGAGACAGGCCATATAAACAGGTGGGTGGGGTCGTTGAAGGGGTTTGGGACGCACACAAATATCATCGAACTGATAGTATTTGCCCTGGTGACTGAAACGCTCTTCAGTCCAGCATCTGTGAATGACCTCCATACTTTCATTGAACATTTCACGGGATTGCGATTGGTCGAGGCCAAAGCCCTTATATTCGATAGGCTGATAGCCCCGGCCAACACCAAAATCGATGCGACCATTACTCATCAAATCCAGGAAGGCAAAGTCTTCTGCAAGACGGACGGGGTGATGAAAAGGCAAAATAACCACACCGGTACCGAGACGAATTGTTGAAGTTCGTGCGGCTACCGCAGCCAACGAAACCTGCGGTGAAGCACAGTAACCATATTCCGAAAAATGGTGCTCAGCTGCCCAGACAGAATCGTAGCCAAGCCGTTCGGCTTCTACCATAAGCTCCATCTGATTAGTGACGACTTCCTGCTCGGTGTAATCGACCGGATTTTCAAATAAATGCAGCATACCTAGTTTCATAATAATCCCTGTCCAGTTGCAGTAGCGGTAATTAGCCTGGGATGTGTCAAAGTCCCATGCCGGGCCTTGTTCGATTCTACTGGTAGGTGAAGGCTAGTCTTTGATTCAGGTCAAGGGATCGTTTGGACAGGAGGAGCGTAAATACGGGTGGGTATTTACTGGGGTACATCGCTGTAGTGCTTTCCAGGCCTGCAATTAGAGAATAGGCACCTCAGCGGAATTCCAGGGTCAGGAAATCCAGGGTCACAAGAAATCCAGGGGCAGGTCTAGTGCTCGCTGCATGAGCAGACCAATTTCACATTTTTTTATGTGAATTTACGGGGCCAGGTTTTGTAATCAAACGTTCCGAAAAACCACACTTTGCTCCAGAGGAGCTCGCACCGTTCGCGCCTGGTTTGCAGCAACGGAGGGATCCTCGTAACCGAAGCTGATTCCAAACAGTACCTTTATCATCGGGTCCAGGTTAAATGTTTCCCGAACCAGATCCGGGTAGTGCGCCATAGTGCCCTGGGCGCAGGAAGCTAACCCGTGCGCAGTCATTGACAGCATCAGAGTCTGCACATACATGCCAAGATCGGCCGCTGCGACCATACCAAACACTTCATTCATACATAGAAATGCGACGTGTGGCGCATCGAATAACTCGAAGTTGCGCAAGGAGGCACACTCGCGACTTTCTTTATCTTCCCAGGCGATGTCCATCGCACTATAAAGCGCTTTCGCACAATCCCGCCGACGTTCTCGCCAGGGCTCGCCCACTTTCCCTCTATCTACATGATCAAGTTTGGGGGATTGTCCAGTTTGCGCGCGACGAATAAACTCTGTGCGCAGTGCGTCACGGGTAGCACCGGACGCAACGTATACCTGCCACGGCTGAATATTAGTACCTGAGGGCGCCCACTGCGCCAGCTCAAAGACTTTGTTCAGAAGCTCCTGTGGTACTGGGTCCGGCAGAAAGCCCCGCACCGAGTGCCGGCCTCTTACGGCCTCTTCAAGGGAGATATCGGTCATGGTAGTCCTAGCTTTATTAACAGCGCGTACTATATACCTGATTCCACATGTGGAATAGTTATGTGGTGTTTCGTAGCATGTGGGCAATAGGGACAGCGCAGATAACGACGATCAAGTCTTGGGGTCGATGGGAGGGGGCGTCTCGATAGATTCTAACCAGCCCCACTGTCATTCTAATTCTCTATCACCGCGCTGTTCTTCTGGGTCATTCAGCAGCCAAATAACTCCCTTGAAATCCAGGGGCAAATCTAGACTTAATAGAATAGTCCGCCCCACTCCATTAAATCTTGCAATCACTCATCTCCTTAAGGAGATGAGTGATTGAATGTAGTATGTAAATTAACACTGCTTATCCAGGCCATGATGGGCCGGTTTCAAAACCCCTGTCCATCAGCAAAATTGATTGACTCCTCAGAAAAAACCTAATTTATTTTTATTGTAGGAAATCAGCACGTTTTTGGTTTGACGATAGTGGTCCAGCGTCATGTGATGACTTTCCCGCCCGATGCCGGAATTTTTATATCCACCAAAGGATGCTCCGCTGGGGAACAGGCTATAACAGTTGACCCATACACGCCCGGCTTCGATGCCATCGATAAATGTTTGTGCCTGATGGATATCCCTTGTCCATACACCGGCAGCAAGGCCATAGCTTGTGTCGTTGGCAATTTCCAGGGCTTCCGCTTCATCTTTAAAGGTGGTGACACATAATACTGGACCAAATATTTCCTCCTGAAAGATGCGCATTTTGTTATGCCCCTTGAATATAGTGGGCTGGATATAATACCCATCGGGGTATTGTTCATTGTGATGTGCCTCGCCGCCACACAATACTTCAGCGCCTTCCTGTTTACCGATATCAAGATAACGTAAGATTTTCTGATACTGGTCATTCGAAGCCTGGGCACTCATCATGGTAGTTAGCTCATAGGGGTCGCCCATATCAATGGCCGCGACACGGGCTAAACACTTCTCCATAAACTTCTCATAAATACTTTCTTGCACCAGGGCTCGAGAGGGGCTAGTACAAACCTGGCCCTGGTTAAACGCAAACATCACCAGACCTTCTATGGCTTTATCGAGAAATTCGTCATCTTCCGCCATGACGCTTTCCAGGAAGATGTTTGGCGATTTGCCGCCGAGCTCCAGGGTGACCGGAATAATATTTTCTGATGCGTATTGGCTAATCAAACGACCGGTTGTGGTTTCGCCAGTAAAGGTGATCTTTCGAATACCCGGGTGGCTGGCCAGCGCCTTACCCGCCTCAGCACCGAAGCCATTGACGACGTTGAGGACACCGGGTGGTAACAAATCGCCAATGATTTCCATCATAATCAGCATTGGCACAGGGACTTGCTCGGCGGGTTTTAACACCATGCAGTTGCCTGCCGCCAATGCCGGGATAATTTTTCCGGCGTCTGTGGCCATAGGAAAATTCCAGGGAACGATAGCCGCCACTACGCCCAGCGGTTCATGTACTTCCATAGAAACCAGATCCGGCTCGATGTGGGTAACACTGCCAGCCTCAGCGCGAATACAACCAGCATAATAACGATACAGGTCAGCTATCATGGGCACGTCACCGCCCAGGGATTCGCGAATTCCCTTGCCATTATCACAGGTCGAAACGAGCGCAAGCTGTTCCAGGTTTTCTTCAACCCTGTCGGCAATACGAAAGAGCAAAGTGCTGCGCTCGGCGGCGGTCGTTTTCCCCCAGGTGGCCGCTGCCTGCCAGGCTGCCTCCACAGCCAGATCAATATCTTTAGCGTTCGATTGGGGAACACGAGTTACCAACTGCCCATCTATGGGAGAGGTATCCTCAAAATAACGGCCGTCAACGGGAGGCACCCATTTGCCACCAATGTAATTCTCGTACTGATCTTTAAATTTGGGTCTTTGATATGACATGAGTATCCTCTCTAGTTATTTTTCGACGTTGAAATTATCGAATATTGCAATATTGGCGGGCAACTGGAGCAACGATGGTAGATTAGATTTTAGTGATCTACAACGCAGGGGTTGACATAAACGTCAAAGGAGTCAAATCCACTGCTGCTTCCAGAGATCAGAGTAAGAGATCACGGTATCAAGGCGTATCAAGAGGTCAGCCAGCATGATTCGGGTAAAAGAAGGTATAAAGCTAGCACTGTCGAAGGCACTTAGCCGATTATACGCCTACATCATGATGACCAATCATCTCCACCTGCTGGTCACGCCACAAATAAAGAATCCCTGGCCATCTTTATGCACTGTTTGAGCAACAGATACAAATCAAGCTGGCTGATACCTTGATATTTGTCCCTTGTTATTTGTTTCTGAGCGACCTTTCACCTCAGTAACAACATGATAATAAAAATCATCAGGATAAAAGAAACACTCTTCCAGAAAAGCACCGGATTGCGTTCCATAAGCGGTGGACGAGTTTTATTTATAAATTCTTTGTTCGGATGGCGCAGGTCGTAGATAAACTCTGACAGTTCTTCGTAACGTTTTAGTGGATTTGGGTGGACTGCCTTCCTGATAACTTCATCTACCCAGGCAGGGATTTCGCGGTCGTCATTAAGCACAGTGTTATAAGTTAGTTTATTTTGCGCTGACTTTGTTTTGCATTTTGCAACCTGGGCACCGTAAGGTAATCGGCCCGTCAACATTTGGTAAGCAATAACTCCCAAAGAAAATAAATCTGAGCATGGTGTGCCACTCTCCCCCAAAAAATATTCCGGGGCGCTATATTGAGCGGTACCCAGTAAGTTTTCCTGTTCGATGGTGGCTGTAGTTTCCATGATGCCGGCCACTCTTGTTGAACCAAAATCGATAATCTTTACCGTTCCAGTGCTGTCGATCATGATATTTGCTGGCCGCAAATCCTGGTGCAGCATTTCCTGCCGGTGGAAAGCACTGAGTCCCCTGGCTATTTGCTCAATGATCCCCCGTACAGTTTCCAGATCGGGTTTCGGGTTGTCAGTCATCCATTGCATCAAGGTCTGACCATCGATGAACTCTGTGACGATATACACGTAGTTGCGTTTTCGCGTTTGCGGGCCGGACTGAAGCACATAGGGACTGTTTAAACGCCTGCCCACCCATTCTTCCATCAGGAAGCGCTCCAGGTAGGCTGGATCATCCCTCAAATCAATAGAGGGTGCTTTTATAATGACCTGAATATTGGTTTCACTATCCGTAGCCAGATAGACATGGCTGCGACTGCTGGCATGAACCTCCCTGACAATATTGTAGCCATCAAAATCCATCCTCGCTTCCAGTACCGGTGGAAACGGCAGTTCGGTCAAGGCTTGATAAATCTCGCTGGCATTTTTGCCGGGTAATTCATCAATTCTTATAATCTGAGTGGTGAGGTTATCGGTGCTACCTTTTTCATAGGCTTCGGCTACGATGGCTTGAGCGGCTTTATCCAGATCATTTTTATTGTCCTCGATGACATGGCCAATAAATTTGGCGTTGACGTGCTCATAAACACCATCTGTTGCCAATAAAAATGTATCACCCTTTTCTAGTGGTAAAGATTGATAATCAATTTCGAGTTGCTGGTTAATACCTAAGGCTCTGGCCAGGTGGCTTTCTTCCTGTGAAATCCAGAGCCGATGGTCTTCAGTCAATTGTTCCAGGGCATTTCCATGAACCTGGTAGATTCGCGCATCACCGACATGGAAAATATGAGCGGTTGCCGATTTGATGATCATCGCGCTGAGCGTGCATACGTAGCCTCTGTCTTTATCGTAACGGTACTGGCTTTGTTGGCTCTGGGAGTGCAGCCAGGAATTGGTAGCGTTCAGGACGCATTGAGCCGATTTCTTTACCGACCAGGCTTCTGATGTGCAAAAATAATCTTCCAGAAAACTGGTAACGGCGGTTTGACTGGCAATATGGCTGACATCGCTACTGCTGATTCCGTCGGCCAGAGCGATGGCAATACCTTTTGAAGTTAACAGTGGCTCTTGCGGACTATAAATACCGTAAAAATCCTGATTAAGTGTCTTGCGGCCCTTGTCAGAATATTGCCCCGTAGATATTTTTAACAGGCTGGCCATACTTCAATAAACCCCGTGTCGAGGAACCTCCTGTCAATCACACCGCAACTGCTATTAAGACCCCAGCAACTCGGAACTGAAGCGCCATAGCGGATGAAAGACAGCTGGAATTCCGGCATTTGTCGAGAACAATCAAAACGAACGTTTAGGCGCGGTTTTCACATGGGTGCTATAAAGCGTGAGACCCGTAAAGGCCAAACCACCTACCAGATTACCTAGAACCGTTGGGATTTCGTTCCAGACCAGATAATCCATAACAGAGAAATCACCGCCCATAATGATGCCCGAAGGGAACAAAAACATATTGACCACCGAGTGCTCAAAGCCCATCGCAAAGAACAACATGATCGGCATCCACATAGCAATCACTTTGCCGCTAACGGTTGTTGAGATCATTGCTCCGACCACACCCATAGAAACCATCCAGTTACACAACATACCCCTGATAAAAATAGTCAACCAGCCCGCTGCACCGTACTCTGCATAACCGAGTGTCCGCGCCTCACCAATGGTTGCTATCTTTTGCCCAATAGCCCCTGGATCAATCGAAAACCCGTAAGTGAATACAAAAGCCATCATAAAGGCGACCACCAGAGCACCAGCGAAATTACCGATAAACACCAGACCCCAGTTCCTTAAAACGCCCCCGACCGTGACACCGGGTCTTTTGTCCAGCAACGCCAGCGGCGCTAATACAAAGACCCCAGTTAGCAGGTCGAAACCCATTAAATACAACATGCAGAAGCCTACCGGAAACAAAATCGCACCGATGAGCGGAGAGCCAGTTTGAACAGCGACGCTAATCGCAAATACAGCAGCCAGTGCAAGAATAGCACCTGCCATATAAGCTCTGATCAGCGTGTCTCTAGTGGACATGAAGATTTTTGATTCACCCGAATCCACCATCTTGGTGACAAATTCTGAAGGCACTAAATAAGACATATCACATTCTCTCTGAATCGACGTTTATACGGCTGGAGCAACTAACCACCTGCTGCTTACATATGTGCGCATGTATGCACGCACAGACACACAAGCAATAATCGCGCCACATAAAACAGAATCTCCCTATACTACTGTTAGTCTTATTACTTTTTTAATTTTTACTGGCTTTCAATATTGGACACGTATGCATTGCACCCTTTTAGGGAAGCGAAATATTAAATTGGTGCAGATTATTGCCCGGCCAGCGCTATGTATTATTTCAATACCCGGCCCGCCATTGTTCACTACTGGTGAATCAAGTGGTCAGCCAACTTGATTCACCAGTAGTGAACAATGGCGGAAAGACATACATATTCATCTATCACGAAAACCGAATAAAGGGTTAACGCTACTCTTGTCAAATGACGTGCCTGGGATCAGGTGGCAGTGAGGTAAATTCTATCTAATCCCTTTTCTTGCGGCGAACTGGCAAGTGTCAGCGTTGGATCGCTTTACTTCTCCTCCATGGTACGATCCAGAATAGCTACCACATTGAGCCTAAATCTGCTTAGCTACGACCTGTTAGCTTAAAAAACTATGACAATTAGGCAAATACTTATCAACCGATTCTGCGGCCATACTAATAATCAGAAATCAAAGGAATCCAAAAGGCCATGTCTATTCAATTTGAGCACTTGCACTACCTGACGATTACCCAGGCATCCGAACTGATTCATAGCGGGAAAATCAGCGCAACGGAATTAACCCAACATATACTTGATCGCATAAGTCATCTGGATCCTGAAATAAAATCTTATGCCACCGTTATGCGCGAAGAGGCGCTGGCAGCAGCACACCGAGCCGATCAGGAACTAGCGAGTGGCAAAGATCGCGGTCCACTGCACGGCATTCCGGTTGCAGTTAAAGATTTGTGCTTTACCAAAAACGCACCAACAAAAGGTGGTATGGCAGTTTTTGCCGACCATGTGCCGGACTATGATGCCACCGTTGTCACCCGTCTTGCGGAGGCCGGGGCCATACTTATTGGCAAGCTCAACCTCACCGAAGGTGCCATGATCGGCTATCATCATGACTTTGCTATCCCGGCAAACCCCTGGGCACTGGATCGGTGGGCAGGGGCATCGTCAAGCGGATCCGGGGCAGCGACCGCAGCTGGGTTGGCCTATGCAACATTGGGCAGCGACACTGGTGGTTCCATTCGGTTTCCATCAGCAGCATGTGGCGTGGTCGGTCTCAAACCCACCTGGGGCAGAGTTAGCCGCTACGGTATTATCCCGTTGGCCGAATCCCTCGACCACATCGGACCGCTGACTCGGTGTACCAGGGATGCTGCTTTGATATTTGAGGCGATAGCGGGCGCAGACGATCATGACCCCACCAGTCTCTTAAGCCCAGTTCCCCCTATTACTGAAGTCATCGCCAATGGCATCAGCGGGGTGCGCATTGGTATCGACCGGGAAAATATCGAAAAGCACGCCGACCCTGAAGTTGCCGCCGGTGTATTTGCTGGCGCCGACGTCCTGGCAAAGTTAGGAGCCAATATTATTACAGTGGATTTCCCAAATACAGATACCTATATACCGGCATGGTCTGATGTTTGTCTCGCCGAAACCGCCCTGGCTCATGAAACAACTTTCCCGGCACGGCGTGAAGATTACGGTCTATGGATGCGCAACTGGCTCGACAAAGGTCAAGATATATCGGGCGTAGATTACGCTCGGGCAAATAATCTTCGTCATGTCTGCCGCCAGGAATATCGCGCTCTGTTGCAAACTGTCGATCTGTTATTGATGCCCTCCATACCCATATTGCCACCTGTTTTCAAAGCTGAAAGTCTTTATGGTGCTGTGGAGGGTTTTGATTTCGGTCTGACCCGGTATACCGCAGTATTTGATTTTACTGGTTCACCTACTTTGTCGCTACCTTGTGGACTTAGCCGCGAAGGACTACCTCTATCGCTGCAATTGGTGGCCCGTCACGAAGATGAGCAACTACTCTGTCAGGCCGGCCATGCCTATGAGCAAGCTACCGACTGGCATACGCTCCATCCGCCTTTTATTAAGTAAAGTCTATGCCAGGCTGCTCAGCCGCCGGAATATTTGCTCCGCACACTCCGTGTGCCGAGGCCTAAAAGCAATTCAAGCTCTATGAGTTCTCAGTACTGTATTATATTATTCCCAGTTTGCTCCCGGTTGCCTCGTTAGCAAATAGTTATTACATTAACGGTAGTTCCGGCCCATTGATAATGCTGGAATTAGAGGGAATGACTAGTCCCGACAACAACAGGTTTTCCATGGAGAAAAGTAATGAAAATATTTCAGCGTGAAGCCTCAATAATCGCTGTGCTATTGATCAGTCTTTTTAGCACAGCAACATTAGCAGCATCCGCTTGCGAGGAGAGTCAAACGATCGAATCGGTTAGTCCTGACGGGACCGTCATCAAACTGATGGATGGCTCTGCATGGGCGATTGATGCTGCTGACGCAATGATAGCGGTACACTGGATGCCGACCACTAAAATTTCAGTGTGTGAATGCAAGCCTATTAATAATGATAACGATAAGACCTGCAAATTTACCAATCACGAAGACCGTAAAAGGATTGATGCTGTTCTAGTCAAATGATGCGCACGGGCCTGTGGGGCCATAAGGTTAATACTGTTGCTCGGCGGGCCTGTGGTCATCAATCAATGCATCGCCTTGTTTTATTAACGATATTATAAAATTTTGCACAGCAGATTAAGGCACAGCGATTTCAAATGATCAGTGCCCTCTTTTTCCATACAAGGCATACAAGGCATACAAGGCATACAAG
>QNFP01000051.1 GCA_003645535.1 Gammaproteobacteria bacterium
GTATTGTATTGTATTGTGCTGTAACTTGAAATTAAGGGCCAAACATGCAAAATAAGTGGACCGCATGAGGGTTAGGGAATTTTCATGAGCCACATGCTGCCAGCTCTTCAATAAAGTCAGAGAGGATGGAGAAATGAATACCATAGCCCAACGAAATACCTCACTGGCAATGACCGGCCTGTTCAGCGCATTGGTCATCGCCTTCTGCCTGGCAGGCATTATGCAGCAGGACGTACACGCCGCCACGGTGAAAGACAATATGCCATCGGGCCGCCAGGCGACAGCTATCGTCAATGGTCAATACCCGGCCAGCTATTTTCCCAATACTGAGTTACTCGGCGCTGCTGAAATGCGGATCACCGCGCTTGGCACCGGCATGCCCAACCAGACCAAGGCAGCCGTATCCATCTCGTATCTGGTTGAACTAGGCAATGGGGACAAGTTCCTGTTCGACCTGGGGATGGGCTCGATGGGAAACCTGTTCTCCCTGCGACCTGATTTTTCGAAGCTCGACAAGGTTTTTGCCAGCCACCTGCACATAGACCACGTCGGCGACTTTATGGGGCTTCATATCGGCGGCTGGCTGTCCGGACGCTATACCCCGATCCATATTTACGGACCCACCGGTTCCAAACCGGAACTGGGGACCAAAGCATTCGTCGAGGGCATGCAGAAGGCTTACGCCTGGGATCTCGCCACACGTAGTGGCGCGCTGCCGGACAAGGGCGCGCAGATTGTGGTGCACGAGTTCGACTACAAACAGGAAAACGAGATTGTCTACCAGCAAGACGGTGTCACGATTCGATCCTGGCCGGCGATTCACGCCCTTGATGGCTCGGTGAGCTTCGGTCTCGAATGGAAGGGGCTCAAGTATGTGTTTGGCGGGGATACCTATCCGAACAAGTGGTATATAAAATACGCTACAAATGCGGATGTAGCTTCCCACGAGGCCTTCCTTCCGCCCAAGGCCCTGGCTGCGTATTTTGGCTGGGACCTGGGACAGGCCATGTGGGTATCTACAAGAATCCATACCGAGCCCCAGGCCTTTGGGAAGGTCATGTCCGCCGTCAAGCCACGTATGGCCGTTGGTTACCACTCGGTGCAATCGCCGGAGAATAACGCCGCGATCATGGATGGCGTGCGCAAGACCTATGACGGCCCGCTGACCCTGGCACGCGATCTGATGGTCATCAATGTCACCAGGGAAACGATGAAAGTACGCATGGCAACGGTGGATGAGTACGTACTTCCACCCGATGTTACCGAGGCGTACAAAAAAGCACCTCGTTCAGACGAGAAACACACGTCCGAGTACATATCGAGTGGCAAGTGGAAAGGCTACACGCCACCACCGATGCCGAAGAAGTAGCCGCGAAATAGCGATGATGATTTTTCAGATGAGCTAATTGAGAAATTCGAGGTGTAAGATGCCCGCCCATTGGAGCTGGAGGAAAAGAAATTAATTGAGATTTCCAGGCGGAAGGGTGAATGCCAGGTCACAAAGAACTGCAGTAATTATGGCTGGACTTGTCAGTGCACTGGTGTTCGCCATAAGTATTACAGGAAGCATTCTGCAAACGGCATCGGCAGCACAGGAAGGTACCGAGAAAGCGGCAGTCAAGCGCCTGCCGACCTACTTTCCAAACACGGAAGAGCTGAGGGCAGACGAAATGCGTATTACTGCTCTCGGCACGGGGCTTCCGACGCCGACAACTCGGGCTCAGAAATCCACGGCGTGGATGGTCGAGTTGGGAAATGGCGATATATTTATCTTCGATATTGGATCGGGTTCGATGGAGAATCTGTTCGGGTTACGTCCCGATTTTTCCAGAATTGACAAGATATTCCTTAGCCATTTGCACTCTGATCATTTCGGCGATCTGGATGCGTTTATCGTTGGCAGTTGGCTAAGTGGTCGTTATACGCCACTACATGTCTATGGAGGGTCCGGTGAGACGCCTGAGTTGGGAACCAGGGCGGCCGTAAATCACGTGGTGAAAGCTCTCGCGTGGGACATTAAAGGTCGCACTGGCGCGCTGCCCGATGCGGGAGGACAGGTCATCGCTCACGAGTTTGATTTCAAGCAGGAAAACCAGCCGGTTTACGAAAAGAACGGGATCAGGATTACAAGCTGGCCTGCCATCCACAGTCTCGATGGTGCAGTAAGCTACCGACTGGAATGGAATGGGCTGAGTTTTGTGTTTGGAGGTGACTCCCGGCCAAATAAATGGTTTAACAAATACGCAAGGAATGCTGATTTCGCTATTCACGAGTGTTTTCCTACGCCAGCAGGGCTGGCAGCCTTTAACGACTGGAAGATGCGCCCTGCCACCTTCGTTACATCGTATATTCATACTCCACCGCAGGGCTTCGGAAAGGTCATGTCTGCGATCAAGCCACGCATGGCGGTGGCATATCACACAGTACTGTTACCCGATATACATCAGAGTATGTTGGAGGGGATTCGAAAAACTTATGATGGACCATTGACAATTGCTACCGATCTGATGGTATGGAATGTCACGAAAGACAACATCACCATGCGGATGGCAAGCTTTCCTGACCGTGTTACGCCGCCCTCGACAACAGAAGCATACAAAAACGCCCCGCGCAGCGGCGAAGCCAAGATGTCCAAGTATGTTATGGACGGTGTCTGGAAGGGTTTTACCCCACCGCCGCTGCCAAAGGAGTAACCGGGTGCGGGGAAGTTGTTCGTACCATTTAACATCTGGAGGTAAAAAATGAATCTGAAAATAGCATCATTCCTGGTATTGATAACACTGCCGGTAGCAGCTATTGCCGGTTTATTTGGCGATGACAAAACGCCAGACCAGCAACGCGCAGAAATTGGTCAGATGCGCGACAAGACGCTGACTCGGCTTTACAGGGAACAGTCCGATACGAAGGCAGAAATCGCCAGGGCTGTTGGTTACGCGGTGCTCGATAACACCGGGGTGCATGTTCTGGTAGTCAGCGGTGGATTCGGTCACGGTATCGCACATGACAATAAGTCAGGCAAAGAGACATACATGAAAATGTATACCGCGGGAGCGGGTCCGGGCCTCGGCATCAAGGATTATCGGGTGATTTTTGTCTTTCAGACCCGGGATAAGTTCGACAAGTTCCTCAACGAAGGTTGGGGTGCCGAAGGTCAGGCCGATGCTGCAGCGACTACCGGTGAAAAGGGCGGCGGAAGAAGTGGCGCTGTCTCGATCCCTGATGGCGTGAGTATCTACCAACTTACTGAGAAAGGTCTGGCGCTGCAGTTGACTATTCAGGGTACCAAGTACTCCAGGAATGACGAGCTCAACTAGAATCTGTTGCACACATCGCTCCAGCCGAATATAAAAAGCAGGAACGAGGCCATACTCGATATTCTGTAACACAATATTTCGTAATAGCCAGGTTTCGTAATAACCATGATTCACAATAATCTTCGGAGAAACAACATCATGAAAACTCGCATAGCTACTATCGTTGCCGCCACCATTACTCTGTCTTTTGCTGCGCAAAGTTCCTGGTCTGAAGAGGCTGCTGTGGATTGCTCCACTGCACAGGCGGACCTCGCGCACCTTAAGCACGAAAAGCTGAGCACGATGGATAGAATTGGGAAAGGAGTAGAGTCAATTGTCCCAATCAGTCTGGTTGTTCATGCTGCCAAGGGAACGGAGGGAAAGAACGTGAAAATGGCGACTGGCGATTATAACGATAAGATTGATGCGCGGATTGCCCAGATCCAGAAGGCTTGCGGTCTGGACTGAACGAGCAGGGCTTTTCCAGTTCAAACTCTAAGGGCTTTTCGCATATATTGTAAGGGTTTTCCGCACGTATAGTGCCGATCTGATTTTCGACGAAGGACAGGGCGATGAAGATGAAACCTGCTATTGCAGTAACTGCTTTTCTGACAGGGGTTGCCCTGTTGGCTGCAGAGCAAAGTATGGCTGCAGCCTTTTACCTGACCCAGGTCGGCACACCGCTGAGCATTGGTACGGTCGGGGTGACGAATACGGTCAATACATGGGGCGCTGATTCCGCGTGGGCCCAGCCAGCCGGGATGGTTGAGCTAGAGGAGGATACTGTGGGTGTGACCGGCCTGACCCTGCTGTACCCAGACATGAAGTTTGATTCCTCCGTCGCCGAGGCGGGTGGCAGTGACGGTGGCAATGCCGGTGAAGTGGCCATCATTCCCAGCCAGTTCCTGGTTAAGAAACTGTCTGACCAGACCAGTGTAGGACTGGCGATAACTGCGACGTCGGGCGGGGCCATGGACTATGGCGACGACTTCGTTGGGCGTTACGGAGCCCAGATGGTGTCCCTGGAGGGACTGGGCATATCACCGTCCATTGGTTACAGGGTCAATGACCGGCTGGCCATCGGCGCGGGTGTAAGTCTCACCTATACTCTTTTTGAAGAGGATGTGGCTATCAACCTCCCGGGGGCGGCATCTGATGGCAAGGTCAAAATGGAGGACCTGGATGACTGGGGTTACCAGCCTTTTCTGGGACTGACCTATCACTTTTCTGACCGGGTGATGCTCGGAGTAGTGTACCGAGCGGAAATGGATGTAAATCTTAAAGGCAACGTGAAATTCAGGGGCGCACCATTACCCGGCGGTAACGTGGAGTTAAGCTGGGACAATCCCCAGTGGCTGGAGGCAGCACTGCGCTTTGACCTCGATGATAACTATTATATAGCGACCAACCTGGGTTGGCAGGACTGGTCAAAGTTCAGTGAAAACAAACTGGAGGTTACCCCGGGCGTCACGGTGCTCGACAGGGAGTGGAAAGATACCTGGCGCACCGGTATCGCTTTTGGACATATGGCCGGTACCGCAGGGTGGGCCTTTGGCCTGTCCTACGACAGCTCACCGGTATCGGACAAGAATAGAACCATTGATTTGCCTATGGATGAGCAATGGCAGGCGGGCGCCAGTTATTTCATGGAAGGCGAAAAGCTCTCCTATGCGCTCGGCACCTCCGTTATGTATGCAGGTGACGGCAAGGTGGATCAGACGGCCCAGGGCGAGCGCTTCAAAGGAGAGTTCGATACCAACCTGATCTTTTCCCTGGGTGGGACAATACGCTATACCTTTTGATGTTTAGAAAATTCGATGCATGCCTTACACAATCATAACCATACATTAAATCGATTGTGCGTCAGGATGATTTTGGCGCGGACTGGAAGATCAAGTTCAATATCTTTCCGGTGATTCCATCGCTGGTGAAACACCCACTTTTCGATTAGTAGTGCGGCAATTTAGCGCCAGGATCCCCGTTGACTGGGAGCCTGATAATGAAACCCCTGAGACTGTTGAGATGAAATGGGGTAAGATGTTGATACTATAAATTGGCCCCTGCGGGGGGTGCTCTGTTTGGTGTCGGAACAGACAGACCTTGCATTTATGACCTTCTTTTGGAAAATAGCTACCGGGTGTTACTGGACGAGGATGGTAATATGGCCTGGGTAACCGAGATCGAAGGTGAAGAGGTGCATTACGACAAAGACCGGGAGACCATCTTCGGGCAGCGTTTCCTGTCCGACTTTATATTGATCCTACCCATCGAAGATCAACTTTAAAATATTAAACAATGTGGAGAATCCAGATGTTGAGAATTTCGGCATTTCTGCTTGCAGTAATATGGCTATCGCCCGGGTGGGCATCTGCCGATGCCTACGACTATCCGATCGATAACAAATTTCTCGCCACCGTCGTCGGGACACCTCCCAGTTATCGTGCTGAATTACCGAAGAAAATCCCGCTGAGACATCGCAGTATTACTATTTTCGGGGACCGTAAGGTCCCCGAGCCCTTCTTTTTCGATGCAAAGCTGCGCTATTCCCAGGCATTACAGAAAGGGTCGGCACCGCTGGTCTTTCTGATCGCCGGTACGGGAGCGGCCTACAATGGGGCAAAAAACGTCGACATGGCACGGGCATTCTACCAGGCCGGCTTCCATGTCATTTCCATCTCTTCACCGACCTACATGAATTTCATTGTGGCGGCTTCCAGGTCGGGTGTGCCCGGCCACACAGTTGAGGATGCCGAGGATATTTACCGCGTGATGGAACGTATCTGGGGTAAGCTGGAGGATCGGATCGAGGTCACCGATTTCTACGTTACCGGCTACAGCCTGGGTGGGCTCAACGCGGCCTTCGTTACCTGGCTGGACGAAACGAAACAGGTCTTCAACTTCAGGAAGGCCCTGCTGATCAATCCGCCGGTACGCCTGTACAGCTCTATTTCACTGCTGGATCGGATGCTGGATAATATCCCCGGCGGGATTGATAATTTCCCGCAGTTCTATGACCGGCTGGTGAAACAGCTAACCCGGGTCTACAAAAACGCCGACACGGTCGATATCGGCGAGGACTTTCTGTATAAAGCCTTCGAGGCAGTCAACCCGGATACCGAAGAACTGGCTGCCCTTATCGGGGTTTCCTTCCGTATTTCCTCGGCGAACATGACCTACACTACGGATCTGATGACGGATTTCGGCTATATCAAGCCGAAAAACATCACCATGACCAAAAATTCCTCACCGAGTGTATACAACAAGGTCGCACACCGCCTCAGCTTTACCGATTATTACCACGTGTACTTCTACCCTTTTCAAAAGGCAAAGAACCCCTCCCTGACGCGCAGCCAGCTGATCAATGATATGAGCCTGTCGAGTATTGAGGACTACCTGCGCGGTGCAGAAAAGATCGAGGTGATGCATAACCTCGACGACATCATCCTTGAGCCGGGGGAAATCGACTTCTTCCCGAGGGTCTTCGGCGACCGTGCCAAAATTTATCCCCGGGGCGGGCACCTGGGTAATATGGATTTTCGGGACAACGTGACCCACATGGTCAACGTATTCAGCAAGTAGGACAGGTGCACAAATGAAAACAGCATACATACAACTTCAACGGTACATCCTGCTACTGGTTGCCGTACTGGCTCTCGGGGCCTGCAGTACCGCTCCCGAGCAGCAGGGTGACGCCATTATCGAGCCCAGCTTCAGCGCGGACACTGTTCTCGATAATGACCTTACTTATCTCTCGGACGGAATTTCGGACCCGTGGGAAGGTTTTAACCGCTCCATGTACCGGTTCAACTACCGCTTTGACAAGTATCTCTTCTTGCCGGTCGTCAATGGTTACAAGACCATTACGCCGGATTTCCTGGAGAAAGGGATCCACAATTTCTTCCTGAATCTGGGTGATATCAACACCTTCTTCAACAGCATCCTGCAGTTGAATGGGACCAAGACGGTGCAAACCACCGGTCGTTTCCTGGTTAATACCACCGCTGGCCTGCTGGGTTTTATTGACGTTGCCACCATGGTCGACATACCGAAGCACAACGAGGACTTTGGTCAGACGCTGGGCTACTGGGGGGTCAACAACGGGCCGTACCTGGTGCTGCCGCTCCTGGGACCCTCTAATGTTCGTGACGGCGTTGGCCGAGGCGTGGACTGGGCTGCTTATACAGCTGTCATTGACGAACTGGAGATGAAGGACGGCGAGGAATGGGCGTTGACTATCATGCAAGCTATCGATAGCCGGGCAAATGTCGGGTTCCGTTACTACGAAACCGGTACACCGTTTGAATACGACTGGGTCAAGTTGCTGTATACCACGAAGCGAAAAATGGACATCGAGAAATAAATTATGGTCACTATGAATAAAATACAGGGTTTGTCGATGAGGGCCTGGCTGACCTTCTTTCTCGCACTGGCAATAGCGAGTGCCCAACTGGTGACACAGGGTGCGCTCGCTGCGGAACCACCGATCAGGGTTGGTGTGACTGCCTCGCTCACCGGCGCCTATGCCGCCCCGGGCAGTAACCTGCTGGCAGGGCTCAAAATGTGGGCACATGACGTTAATGCCCGCGGTGCATTGCTGGGCCGGGAGGTCGAAATCGTATTCTACGACGATAAATCAGATCCGGCCGTTAGCGCTCAGCTCTATGAACGCCTGATCAGCGATGACCGGGTGGACCTGCTGATCGGTCCGTACGCCTCCGACGTCACCCGGGCCGCCAGTGATGTTGCTGAACGTCACAACTTCCCTATGGTCTCCGGGAGTGCCGCAGCTACAGATATCTGGTCACGCGGTTACCGGAATATTTTCCAGGTCGACAGCCCGGCTGATCGGTATATGGACCTGCTGATCGAGTCAGCCAGTAATGCGGGCCTTACCACTATCGCGCTGGCCTACGCGGGAAGCGACTTCCCCCGTGAGGTCGCCCGTGGTGTCCGCACCCAGGCAGCCGCAGTGGGAATGAACATCGTCTTCGATGAAGAGTACCCGGAGGACAGCACGGACTTTACCGAGTTGGTCCTGCGCATCAAGGCAACTCGCCCAGATCTGGTCATTGGCGGCACCTACCTCCAGGATTCGATTGCCTTTGTTCGCGAGGCCAAACGCCAGAACTTCTCTCCCAGTGCGCTTGCCTTTACAGTTGGGCCGGCTCTGGTAGAGTTCGGCGACGCACTGGGATCCGATGCTGACGGGATACTGGGTGTCGTGTCATGGATGCGCAGTGGCAACGTGCCCATGGCCTACGATTTTTCATTCCGCTACAAGGAAATAACCGGACGAAATGCAGGCGCGCATGCAGCTTATGGTTACGCGGCGGGGGAGGTACTGGAAGCGGCAGTACGGCTGGCCGATTCTCTGGACAGGAATGTGGTTCGCGAGCAGCTGCTAGAGATGAAATTTGGCTCCCTGCTTGGACGTTACCATATAGACGACAGCGGCAAACAGCTGGCGAAGAAAACCTTTGTTATGCAATGGCAGAATGGTTACCGCTTACTGGTGCTGCCCATAGAGCGCAGGGATAGCCCGATCATCTACCCGCTGAAACCATGGTCGGAGCGCTAGCGAGGCAGGTGATATCCGTACCTGCATGGCCGGTGCCGAATCACGAGACCTTCCCGACGCTGCCATAAAAACAGAAGCAGCCACCGGAATCGATGAAGATTCTGGCAGGTACGTTCAGTGAGACCACACCTAAAAGCATTGAACCCGAATCTGCGGCAGTTACCAACGCACAGATTGAGGCGTTCAACAATCGTAATGGCACGGATGTCAAGCCAGGGCTAACAGCCGTAAAACGGCCGTATTTTGTTATCCGTGGCCAGCTCATGGGAGTTCTATGCAATATAGATTGATAGCTTTAGTTTTTATAACCATACTCACAGCGGCGTCCGCAGCGCATGCTGCCGGTGGCAAGGTAATCAGTCGTACGGGTATTGCACCGGATCGTTACGTCTATTATCCCGGCACTGAGGCGCTGGGAAAAAAGGAAATCCGAGTTACGGCCTGTGGCACTGGAATGCCAGCCGCTCGCCACAATCAGGCGGCAACCTGTTTTCTGGTGGAGTTCGGCAATGGTGAAAAGATTCTATTCGACATTGGCACCGGCTCGATGGCTAACGTTGCCGCTTACATGATTCCCTATGAATTTCTCGACAAAATTTTCCTGACCCACCTGCATACCGACCATATGGGTGACCTGGATGGGCTCTGGGCAGGTGGCTGGACGGCTGGCCGACCCGCTGGGTTAAAGGTTTGGGGACCATCAGGCCTGCACCCGGAGTTGGGTACCAGGGCAGCTATCGAAAGCTTTCTTAAATTTGTCGCATGGGACAAGGAAACCCGATCATTCCAGATATCTCCACTGCCCGGTGAAATTGAGGTTGTCGAGTTCGACTACCGCGCCGTGAATAAAGTAGTCTACGAAAAAGACGGTGTGGTGATCCGCTCTATACCCGCCATCCATACAGGTGATGGCCCGGTTAGTTACATTGCTGAATACGAGGGTATGAAAGTCGTCATTGGCGGTGATACTGCACCCAATAAGTGGTTTATTAAGTATGGCACCAATGCTGATTTAGTGATTCACGAGGCATTTATGGTGCCGGGTGACTTCGTTGAATTGTACAACCAGCCACCGCAATTGGCCTGGCGTGCCTGTTGTGCGTTTCATACATCTGGGCAGGCCTTCGGCAAGATGATGAGTACTATCACGCCAAAACATGGTGTTGCCTATCACTTTCTCAACGAGGAAGCGACCCGCTATAACCTGTACCAGGCCATTCGCGAAACCTACGATGGACCGCTTTCCATGGCGGCCGATAATATGGTGTGGAACGTAACACCAGACGGTGTAAGGGAACGCATGGCGGTTATTACTGATGATGCCTGGTCTGTGCCCGGTCCAAACCCGCAAGGTCCACCGCAACAGAAAGGTCTGCGCCCGGTCTTCAGTGACTTTTCCAACTCAGGTTACTGGCAGCCTGCTTATAAAGCACAAGATAAAGCGATGGATAAGTACATGAAGAAGTACAAGCTTGAGGATCAGGACTGGCGACCCGGAATGTATAAAATGATGGAAGGTAAGTAAGCAGTGAACGATGAGGCCGGATAAATGTTCGGCCTTTTTTTATCGCTCAGCACAACCCTGAAGACGAATAGCCACTGCCCGATTAAGTGTATTATCCACGGAATTGTTATATAGCCAACGGGAATCAAAAGTAGTAATGCGTATTATTCTTCTCACGGCCTTGTGTGCAGTCATGTCTGTGTCGATTCTGGCGGCCGAGCAGGACCGATTGACCGTCTACACAATCAACTACCCATTACAGTATTTTGCGCAACGCATCGCCGGTGAACATGCCGACGTGGTGTTTCCTGCGTCCGCTGATGTTGACCCCGCCTTCTGGCAGCCATCCACGGAAATTATTGCCGACTACCAGCAGGCCGACCTGATCTTATTGAACGGTGCGGCTTATGCAAACTGGCTTAACCGTGTTTCCCTGTCGCGGCGCAAACTGGTCGATACCTCAGCGGCTTTCCGGGACAAATACATTCATGGGAATGAAGGCGTGACCCACAGTCATGGCCCCGATGGGGACCACTCTCATACAGGCACTGCGTTTACGACCTGGCTGGATTTCAATCAGGCAGCAGAGCAGGCACGGGCAATCGCTGACGCGATGACACGAAAGCGACCAGAGTTGGAGACAGTCTTCGAGCACAACGTTACAGCGCTGGAAGCCGATCTCCTGGCGCTCGATAAACAGCTTCAATCGATAGTGGCGACCAGGCCGGACCTACCTTTGTTGGCCTCGCACCCGGTATATCAGTATTTTCAGCGCCGTTACGGGCTTAACTTGCATAGCGTCATGTGGGAGCCGGAAGAAGTCCCGAGCGAAGTACAATGGACCGAGCTGGAACGAAGCCTCAAGGAACATCCGGCCCGCTGGATGCTATGGGAAGCTGAACCGAACCCCGATAGCGCCAGGCGCTTGCGTGACTTGGGTGTGGAAAGCATGGTGTTCGATCCCGCAGGCAAGCGGCCGAATGAAGGCGATTTTCTCAGCGTGATGCAACACAACGTGAAAAATTTGCAGGAGGTATTCAATTGACTGGTCGGGTTCATCCATTGGTTTATCCATTAGTTTATTCCTTAGGGTATCGCACGCTGTGTTTGCCATTGGGTGCACTTGCCGGCGCAGTGCTGATGCTCGTGCTTTGCCTGTCAGCAATGAATACACGCGCTGACTTTATCAATCTCACGGGGTCGGAGACGGCAGCCAACATCGCCGAGATCTATGTGCTTGAGGACCGGGTGAAGCTGGTACTGGAAGTCTATATAGGCGACCTCGAAACTTTCGAGGAACTGGTACCCGATGACTGGATGAAAGATGGTGCAGCTGAGAGGCCGACACTGGAAGCACGTATGCGTCACTTCTCGGAACACACGATGCAGGTAGTAACGGATAGCGGCGAAAAGCTACCTGCACGGTTTGATCTGGTGGAACCGCGGGCGCGCGTCGACCGCAAGTCTGCTTACGCGGGTATGATTAATCCCTTCACTCGCCAGCGGGTGCCCGGAGCACCGGCGGACAAACGAGTGCTTTATGTAGAAATCAGCTATCCATTTGAGCAGCGACCTGCCGCTCTGACCTTCATCCCGCCACAGGACGACAAAGGCAACGCTCTCGTCAATATTGGCTTTATCGCCTATCACAAGGCGGTACCCATTATCGATTTTCGCTATCTGGGTGCACCGGCGCGCGTAGTGCTGGACTGGGACGACCCCTGGTACACCAGGTTCGACAATCCTAACCTCAAGCGGCATCACAAGTCTGCGCTGATGTCGTTCCTCTATGTCGAGCCATACGAGGTGCGCCACGAGATACTGACCCGCGTCAAGGACCTGGGCGAGTGGATGGACCTGGGTCTGCGCGGTGATGAATACATAGAGCTGGATGAACTTGAGGGCTTGAAGCAACGCATCGGCGAGTTCCTGCTGCAAAAAAATCCGGTATTGATTGATGGTAAAGCGGTCAGGCCGATTCTGGACCGGACGAACTACGTTAAGGTATCGCTGACCGGCATCAAGCTAGTGGAGATACCGGAGCGACTGGAAATTTCCACCGCCATTGTTGGCGTCATCATCACCTATCTGACCGATGGTTTACCGCAGCAAGTGACGGTGGACTGGGAACTGTTCACCGACCAGGTGCAGAGCGTGCCCGCTACGGCAACCGATCCTGCAGGACCACTACCGACCTTTCTAACCCCGGATGATAACGTCCACAGCTGGACGAATTTTCTGAAAAATTACACCTTGCCAACGGTGCATGAGGTCACGGTGCAGGGCTCCCTCGGCGAGATGAAACTTCCGCTTGGTACGCTCACTGCGTTGCTTCTGTTATTGCCGTTAGGTGGGTTGCTGGTTAGCCGATCCCGACGCGGTGCGCCGGTGAAGGGGATAGTGGTTGTCGCTGTGCTGGTGTCGCTTGGCGGTGTCGCCAGTTATCCGTACACGCAGGTAAGCATTGCACGTCCGGCCGCAGTGGCCGGCGAGCTGGGGGATGAACAGTCCAGAGCACTGTTGCAGGCTTTGCTGAAAAACGTTTACCGTGCCTTTGATTTTCGCGACGAAGAAGATGTCTACGACAAACTGGCACTGACTGTGAAAGGGGATCTACTGGCCGAGCTGTACCTGCAAAACCGCAAGTCCTTTGCGATTAAAAAGGCCGGTGGTGCACAGGCAAAGATCAAGTCAGTTGAGATACAGCAGGCGCAGGCTAAACGACTGGATAGCGGGGCGCTGGGTTATGCAATCACCGGACGCTGGACGGCACTCGGTTCGGTTGGGCACTGGGGACACACACACATGCGTAAGAATCTCTACGATGCCGTGGTGATTGTCGAGGCGATTAATGGTCGCTGGAAGATCACCGATCTCGAACTGCTGGAAGAAAGGCGCATCGATCCAAATGCGCCTGTTACCATAGAGCCAGAGGTCGAATGAGGTCGGCCAGACGGCAATATGAGACCTTTGCACGAGAGATGTTTTTGCTTTCAGGCGAGGCAAAAGTGGAAGGGCTTTTGTGCAAAAGTGTCAATGTATATTTCCCCAGGTCATAGCGGTTTGAGCATGACAGCATGATAGAAATCCGTTCACTCAAATTCGGCTACCCCGATACAGATTTCTCCCTGCGTATTCCCGACTTCCATGTTGGCACACAGGAGAAGGTAGCGGTGATCGGTCCCAGTGGCTCGGGCAAGACCACCTTGCTGAACCTGGTGGCCGGCATCCTGGTGCCTGAACAGGGGACGGTGCGCTGTGGCGGTAGAGAGGTCAGTGCATTGGGCGATGCCGCCCGTCGTGACTTTCGCATCACCCGCATCGGCTTCGTCTTTCAGGATTTCGAATTGCTCGATTATCTGAATGTACTGGATAACGTCCTGCATCCTTATCGCATTACCAGAGCACTGAAGCTGACTAAAGAGGTGCATGACCGGGCAGGGGAGTTGTTGCAACAGATGGGTCTTGGCGACAAGCTGACCCGTGGCGTTGAACGACTGTCCCAGGGCGAGAAACAGCGCGTGGCGATCTGTCGTGCTCTGCTGCCATCGCCGCAACTGGTCCTCGCCGATGAGGCAACGGGTAATCTTGACCCCCGTAACAAGGGACACATTCTGGATCTGCTATTTGATGCCGTCCAGGCACACGAATCCACCTTGCTTGCTGTCACCCACGATCACGAGCTGCTGCCACGCTTTGATCGCATCGTTGATTTCAACGACTTTCTCGGCGCCGACCTTGCATGACTACCTTGCATGACTACCTTGCATGAGAACCCAGCATGATGGATAGCCTGACCATCGCCTGGAAGTACATCATGTACTACAAAGCACGCACGGCAACGTTGATTGCCTGCGTTACCCTGATTGCCGTGCTGCCGCTGGCGCTGGAAGTATTACTGAATGAGAGTGAACAGCAGCTATTGTCCCGCGCGGATTCGACGCCACTGTTGCTGGGGAGTCGGGGTAGCGCTCTCGATCTGGTGATGAACAGCCTGTACTTCGATGATGAGACGCCCGGACTGATCTCCATGAGTGTCGTAGACGAGATTGATGCCTCCGGCCTCGCGATACCTATACCTTTTTATGTGAGTTTTCAGGCGCGAGGGTTTCCCATTGTTGGTACCACGCTCGATTATTTCGACTTCCGTGAGCTGCGCATCGCCCAGGGCCGTCAACTGGCTCTACTCGGTGAGACGGTTATTGGCGCGGAGGTGGCGGAGCGACTTGGCCTTGTTCCAGGAGACTCACTGCTATCCTCACCAGAGACCATGTTCGACCTTGCGGGAGTTTATCCACTGAAGATGAAAGTAGTGGGGGTGCTGGCGCGCAGCTACACAGCGGATGATCTTGCTGTGCTAGTGGATATCAAAACTGCCTGGGTGGTGCAGGGGCTGGTACATGGTCATGAAGACGTCTCTCAGACTGAGGATGACAGTGTGATCATAAAGCGCGGTGAGGATAATGTCGTCGCCAATGCCAAACTGATGCAATACACCGAGATTACGCAGGATAATATCGACAGTTTTCATTTTCACGGAAGTTCTGCTGACTATCCGCTGACCACCGTACTGCTACTGCCCAATGATGAGCGCACCGGCACTATTTTGCGTGGGCGTTATCTCGACGCGTCGAACCCATACCAGATTGTCGAGCCCGGTGATGTCATCGATGGCTTGCTGGCCAATATCTTCCGTATCAAAAATGTCCTCGATGCGGTAATTCTTGTGGTTGGAATAGCGACTGCGCTGGCCCTGATTCTGGTATTTGCCCTTTCACTCCGACTGCGTCAACGTGAAATCCGCACCGTGTTCCGTATCGGTGGCAGCCGCTCAACCATTGCACGACTCCTCGCTACAGAAATTGCAATCATCCTGCTGGCGAGTGGACTGCTCTGTGTGGTGGCTATGGTGGTTGTGGACAGCTATAGCAATGAACTGGTGAGAAGCCTCTTTATTGGCTAAATCGCCTCGCTAAGCAGTGTGTTATTTCCTGTCTCTGTCGGGAACGGGTAAGAGTGCCGATACCATAGCAGTCATCGCTTTAATGCCCGTTCTGATGGATTGCTTTGGCTCTGGTGCAAAAAAGGCTGAATGAAGGGAGGGCAGACTTGAGCCACTGGTTTTTGCCTGTTCAACAATGTCGGGCGCAACACTGCCGAGTTTAAACATATGGCTGGGAATAAGCGGTTCCTGTCGTCCATAGCGAGCGAAATCTTCACCACCCATGACCGGTAACACTTCAAGTACAGCTTTTTTTCCCAGTGCTTTACGCAATACCGGTAACATCTGATCGGTTAACTCTGGGGTGTTGTAAACGGCTGGTGTGTAATAGTCACTGTAGGTGATTTCCGGCAATAAGTTGTCAGGCAGGCCATAGCTACGTGCTTCGGCATTGGCTATGCGGGAGATGCCGTCAAGTAACTGTTTACGTACTTCGTCACTGTAGGAGCGCACGGTCAGTTCCAGCTTTACCGAGTCGGGGATGACATTACGTTTTGTGCCGCCATGAATTGATCCTA
>QNFP01000052.1 GCA_003645535.1 Gammaproteobacteria bacterium
CGCCCCATAGCTCTGAACAAACCCGCGTCAAGGCCGCCGTTAACGTCGTCTTGCCGTGATCTACGTGCCCTATCGTGCCTACATTGACATGGGGCTTCAGCCTCTCAAATTTCTCTTTCGACACTTACTTATCCTCTTAAAACTGAATTGTTATTGAATTGTCGCTACAAGTTATGCGCTTTTCGCAATAATCTCTTCGGTGATATTGTTGGGTGCTTCAGAGTACTTCAAAAACTCCATGGTAAATGTGGCTCGCCCCTGAGTCGCCGAACGAACGTCCGTCGCATAGCCAAACATCTCAGCCAGAGGCACCTCGGCAGTTACCACCTTACCTGAGCTACTTTCATCCATGCCCTGAATCAAGCCGCGGCGACGGTTCAGATCGCCGACCACATCACCCATATTTTCTTCCGGCATCACCACTTCTACTTTCATAGTTGGCTCTAGCAGTACTGCACCACCCTGCTGAGCTAGCGCCCTGGTAGCCAGCGAACCGGCCAATTTGAACGCCATTTCGCTGGAGTCCACATCGTGATAAGAACCATCATACAAAGTCGCCTTCAATCCCAATAAGGGATAGCCAGCCAACACACCACTTTTCATTTGTTCAGCGATGCCTTTTTCAACAGCAGGTATGAATTCTTTCGGCACCACACCACCGACTATTTCATTGATAAACTCCAGTCCTTCCTCATTATTCTCGCGAGGCTCAAATTTGACCCAGATATGACCATATTGACCACGACCACCGGACTGGCGCACGAATTTACCTTCAATCTCACAGGTATTGCGAATAGCTTCACGATAGGCCACTTGCGGCTTACCGATATTTGCCTCGACACTGAATTCACGGCGCATACGATCGACCAGAACATCAAGGTGCAGCTCACCCATACCGGAAATAATAGTCTGGCCAGTCTCCTCATCAGTTTGCACGCGAAATGACGGATCTTCCTGAGCGAGCTTGCCTAATGCAATGCCCATTTTTTCCTGGTCGGCCTTAGTTTTAGGTTCTACGGCTACAGATATCACCGGCTCAGGGAATTCCATACGCTCCAGGGTAATCACCTCTTTGAGTGCACAGAGCGTGTCGCCAGTAGTGACATCCTTAAGACCAATAGCAGCAGCGATATCCCCTGCTCGCACTTCCTTAATTTCTTCACGCTGATTAGCATGCATCTGCACCATACGGCCAATGCGCTCTTTTTTGCCCTTGACCGAGTTATATAAGAAATCGCCCTGGTTGACGACGCCAGAGTACACGCGGAAAAAGGTCAGGGTACCGACGAACGGGTCAGTCGCAATCTTAAAAGCCAGCGCAGAAAAGGGGGCTTCATCGTCGGCCTGGCGCGTATCAGCAGTGCCGTCTTCCAGCTCGCCTTCAATAGCTTTAACTTCGGTGGGGGCGGGCATATATTCAATAACAGCATCCAGCACTGCCTGTACGCCTTTATTTTTAAATGCAGAACCACACAGGATAGGTACGATCTCGTTAGCGAGAGTACGCTGACGAATCCCCTGCTTAATTTCCTCTTCATTCAGATCTTCAGTTTCAATGTACTTGTTCATCAACTCGTCATTGGCTTCGGCAGCGGCTTCGACTAACTCTTCATGCATGGACTCACACACATCGAGCATGTCTTCAGGAATATCGCCATATTCAAAGGTCGCACCCTGGTCAGCCTCATTCCACAAGATAGCTTTCATCTTGACCAGGTCGACTACGCCTTTAAATTTTTCTTCAGCGCCGATGGCCATCTGCAGGGGCACCGCATTAGCGCCGAGACGATCTTTGAGTTGATCCACCACCATCTGGAAATCTGCACCCGCCCGATCCATTTTGTTCACAAAAACGATACGTGGAACCTCGTATTTGTTGGCCTGTCTCCATACGGTTTCGGTCTGCGGTTGCACGCCGGAAGAGCCACACAACACCACCACAGCGCCATCAAGTACGCGCAGTGAACGCTCAACTTCAATAGTAAAATCAACGTGGCCAGGGGTATCGATAATGTTGACACGGTGCTCTTCAAATTGCGCCTGCATACCACGCCAAAAGCAGGTGGTGGCTGCTGAGGTGATAGTAATTCCCCGCTCCTGTTCCTGCTCCATCCAGTCCATGGTTGCCGCCCCATCATGGACTTCACCAATCTTGTGCGAAAGGCCAGTATAGAAAAGAACCCGCTCGGAAGTCGTTGTTTTTCCCGCATCAACATGCGCAACGATCCCTATGTTTCGGTAACGACTGAGAGGTGTTTTACGTGCCACTATCTATTCCCCAAATGTATTGATCTAAAATGTTGGTCTAAAACTGCGAAAGGCAGCCATCTAAATAGCCGCCTTTCTTCTATATTTCGTACTCTGTATGCGCTGAAATACCAGCCCTTAAAAGTCAGAACCGGTAATGAGAGAAAGCTTTGTTGGCTTCAGCCATACGATGTACATCTTCGCGTTTTTTCACTGCGCCACCTTTACTTTGCGCGGCGTCCATAATCTCGCCAGCCAGTCGCTGGTCCATAGATTTTTCGCTGCGTCCACGTGCATAATCTACTAACCAGCGCATAGCCAGGGCACCTCGCCGTGACGCGCGGACTTCTACAGGTACCTGATAGGTGGCACCACCGACTCGGCGGGACTTAACCTCTACCATTGGCGCGATATTCTCGAGCGCTTCTTCAAATGCCTGTAAAGGATCTGAATTCAGACGTTGCTCTACAATATCCAGAGCGCCGTAGACGATACGCTCGGCAACGGATTTTTTCCCGCTGACCATGACATGATTCATGAATTTTGCCAGTGTACTATTACCGAACTTCGGGTCTGGCAGAATTTCCCGCTTGGCTACTACGCGTCTTCTTGGCATATCTTTTTCTCTTCTTCAGGTTATTCCGGTAAGCGAATGGAATATCGAACCGGCCTTACTGGTTGAATGAACAACAGCGATATAACCGCCGTCATCCTAACTATAAATTTGCTTAGCCCTTGGGCCGCTTGGTTCCGTACTTTGAGCGCCTCTGCTTACGACCATCGACACCGGAAGTATCGAGACTGCCCCGTACTGTGTGATAACGCACGCCCGGCAAATCTTTGACACGGCCGCCGCGAATTAAAACCACACTGTGCTCCTGAAGGTTATGGCCTTCACCACCGATATATGAAGTCACCTCATAGCCGCTGGTCAAACGAACACGACACACTTTACGCATCGCAGAATTTGGTTTTTTTGGCGTTGTAGTATAAACACGCGTACAAACGCCGCGGCGCTGCGGACAACTCTGTAATGCTGGCACGTCGCTCTTGGCAATCTTGCGCTTTCTAGGCTTACGAACCAACTGGTTAATCGTTGCCATTTAAATTACTCCGGGTAACAAAATGCCTTCGCGAAGAAGGCTTTGAAATAACCTGACCATCACACCGGGGTGACCTTGAATCAGGGAGGCGGAATTCTAATGACAGCACCTACCTGAGTCAAGATAAATCACCCATTTAACAGGTCTGTTTTATTAGCCGTCGCTAGCACTCAATGCTTCGGACAGCGCCGCTTCCACTTCGCTGGCAGATACGCTCTGATCAACCAGTGCCGCTTCTTTATCTTTACGCCGCTGATTATGGTAGGCAAGACCAGTTCCTGCAGGTATCAAACGACCGACCACCACGTTTTCCTTAAGGCCCCGCAACGGATCCATTTTGCCGGTCACTGCCGCTTCGGTAAGCACACGGGTCGTCTCCTGGAATGATGCAGCGGAAATAAAGCTGTCAGTAGCCAGTGAGGCCTTGGTAATACCCAGTAGTAGCCGATTGAATCTGGCTGGAATTTTATCTTCCCCAACCAGAGTTTCGTTAGCTTCGAGTATGCCGCCATATGCGACTTGCTCGCCTCTAACATAGGATGAATCGCCGGTTTCGCTCACTTCAACCTTGCGCAACATTTGCCGCACAATCACCTCAATATGTTTATCGTTAATTTTCACCCCTTGCAGGCGATAAACTTCCTGAATTTCGTTGACGATGTAGTTTGCCAAAGCCTCAACACCCTTAATACGCAAAATATCATGGGAGTTAGACGCCCCTTCAGAGATGACTTCACCTTTCTCCACATGCTCACCTTCGTAAGCACTGAGATGGCGCCATTTAGGGATCAAAGCTTCGTAATGCTCATCACTACCACTGGGCGTAATAATTAGTCGACGCTTGCCTTTGGTCTCCTTGCCATAGCTGACCGTCCCGGTAATCTCAGCAAGGATAGCGGGGTCTTTCGGCTTACGCGCCTCGAACAGATCGGCAACACGGGGCAAACCACCGGTAATGTCACGGGTCTTCGAGCTTTCCTGAGGGATTCGGGCGATAATATCGCCCGCCCGCACCTGATCCTGATCCTCGATGGTAATAATTGCATCGCCAGGCAATATGTAGTGAGCTGGCATGTTAGAGCCGGGAAAGCAAAGCTCCTCCCCATCCGCTCCAAGCAATGTCACAATTGGCGACATATCCTTACCGGCCGCAGGGCGCTCGTTAGGATCTAACACTACGGTACTGGTCAGGCCTGTCATTTCGTCAGTCTGGCGACTCACGCTCAGACCCTCTTCCATGCCTGAGAACACGACCTTACCATCCACCTCTGTAATAATCGGATGCGTATGTGGATCCCAATTAGCGACCACATCACCCGCAGTGACGGGTGCGCCATCCGCTATTTTGATGATAGCCCCAAACGGCAGTTTGTAACGCTCGCGCTCGCGACCATTTTCATCTACCACCGTCAACTCTGTTGATCGGGACAATGCAACCAGCTCGCCATTAGCACGATCGACTACTTTGGCATTAACAAGTTTGATTGCACCCGTCGTTTTGACCTGAATATTATCAACTGCAGAAGCCCTGGACGCAGCACCACCAATATGGAAAGTACGCATAGTGAGCTGGGTACCCGGCTCACCAATGGATTGCGCCGCTATAACGCCAATCGCCTCGCCAATATTAATCATGTGGCCTCGAGCCAGGTCGCGACCATAACAGTTTGAGCAAAGGCCATAACGAGTTGTGCAGGTAATTGGCGAACGCACCAACATCTCGTCGATACTCATCGCTTCGATTTCTTCACCCCACTTCTCATCAATCATGGTGTTGGCGGGGATCACAACATCTTTGGTTCCTGGTCTGCACACATCTTCGACAGTAACGCGACCAAGAATTCGCTCACCAAGCGTCTCGATGATATCCCCACCCTCAATGATCGGAGTCATCAACAGGCCTTGATCAGTACCGCAATCTTTTTCGGTAACCACCAGATCCTGGGACACATCTACCAGGCGTCTCGTCAGATATCCGGAGTTAGCTGTTTTAAGGGCCGTATCTGCAAGTCCTTTACGCGCGCCATGAGTAGAAATGAAGTATTGCAGAACACTGAGTCCCTCGCGAAAATTGGCAGTGATAGGCGTTTCAATAATCGAGCCATCAGGCCTCGCCATTAGACCTCGCATACCGGCCAACTGACGAATCTGTGCTGGCGAGCCCCGCGCACCGGAGTCTGCCATCACGAATACAGAGTTAAAAGAATTTTGCTCTTCTTCTTCACCGTCACTGTTAATCACCGTTTCCCTGGATATGGCTTCCATCATCGCCTTGGCCACCTGATCATTAGCTCGAGACCAAATATCGATGACTTTGTTGTACTTTTCACCCTGGGTCACCAAACCAGATGCAAATTGTGACTCAATCTCAACGACTTCGGATTCCGCCTTATCGATTATTTCAGCTTTCGACTCCGGGATAACAAAATCATCGATACCGATCGATGCACCGGAAGTGGTTGAAAAATCAAAGCCGGTATACATCAGCTGATCAGCAAAAATTACGGTAGGCTTCAGGCCCAGTAAGCGATAACACTGGTTGATCACCCTGGAAATCGCTTTTTTATTCATGTCCTGATCGACAAGGTCAAAACCCAGTCCTTCGGGAACAATTTCCCACAGCAAGCCTCTCCCCACCGTGGTATCTTTCAGCGTGAACGTTTCAGTTCTCTGACCGTCCTCGTCAAAGCTCACCTCTTTGATACGCACTTTGATACGCGCCTGGAGTCCTACCTGACCACTATAATAGGCACGTGCTAGTTCTTTTAAATCGGCAAACACCATGCCCTCGCCCTGGGCATTTACACACTCGCGAGTCATATAGTACAGACCCAACACCACATCCTGTGAGGGCACAATTATGGGCTCGCCGCTGGCCGGCGATAATATATTGTTGGTGGACATCATCAACGCCCGCGACTCAAGCTGAGCCTCCAGCGTCAACGGCACATGCACTGCCATCTGATCACCATCAAAATCCGCGTTAAATGCGGAACACACCAGAGGGTGCAACTGAATAGCCTTACCTTCAATGAGGATCGGTTCAAATGCCTGAATACCAGCCCTGTGCAAAGTCGGTGCGCGATTAAGGAGCACTGGATGTTCACGAATCACTTCGTCGAGAATATCCCATACCTCCGCCTCTTCACGCTCAACCATCTTCTTCGCTGCTTTGATGGTCATGGCCAGGCCACGGCCTTCCAGCTTGGAGAAAATAAAGGGCTTGAATAGCTCAAGGGCCATACGCTTGGGCAGGCCACATTGATGCAGGCGCAATGTCGGACCCACGACGATTACCGAACGACCGGAATAATCAACGCGCTTGCCTAACAGATTCTGACGAAAGCGCCCCTGCTTACCTTTAATCATGTCGGCCAGGGATTTTAATGGCCGCTTATTGGAGCCGGTTATTGCGCGACCTCTACGGCCATTATCAAGCAGGGCATCTACCGATTCCTGCAGCATACGTTTTTCGTTGCGAACGATAATATCTGGCGCATTTAACTCGAGCAGCCTTTTTAGCCGGTTATTACGATTGATCACGCGGCGATACAGATCATTAAGATCAGAGGTAGCAAAACGACCTCCATCCAGCGGCACCAAAGGCCTCAGGTCAGGCGGCAAAATAGGCAACGCTTCGAGGATCATCCACTCCGGCTTGTTACTGGATTTTAGAAATGCCTCAAGTAACTTAAGCCGTTTAGAGAATTTTTTGATCTTGGTTTCAGAGCGGGTATTGGGAATTTCCTCCCTCAAGTCCGCCGCAGCCTTCTCCAGATCGATGTCTTTCATCAGCATCTGGATCGCTTCGGCACCCATGCGGGCAATAAATTCGTCGCCAAACTCTTCCATAGCTTCGAAGTATTCATCGTCCGTAAGTAGCTGACCGCGCTCCAGTGTAGTCAGACCCGGATCAACAACGACAAACGATTCAAAATATAGTACCCGCTCAATCTCGCGCAGGGTCATATCAAGTATCAGACCAATACGCGATGGCAAAGACTTTAAAAACCAGATATGAGCGACTGGGCTGGCTAGCTCAATATGGCCCATACGCTCCCTGCGAACCTTCGCCAGCGTCACCTCGACGCCACACTTTTCACAGACGATGCCACGGTGTTTCATGCGCTTGTATTTGCCGCACAGACACTCGTAGTCTTTCACCGGGCCAAAGATCTTGGCACAAAATAAACCGTCACGCTCCGGCTTGAAAGTTCTGTAATTAATTGTCTCCGGCTTTTTTACTTCGCCAAAAGACCATGACCGCACCATATCAGGCGGAGCCAGGCCGATTCGAATGCCTTCAAAATCGCTTCTCTGATCCTGGGATTTGAGCAAATTTAATAAATCTTTCAAGGCCTTTCCTCCAATAGATGTTCGCCTCGCCGGCCCACAAAGGCCGGCGCTCGACTACGCACAGTGGCTCTTATTCGTATTCCAGCTCAATATTGATGCCTAACGAACGGATCTCCTTCACCAAAACGTTAAACGATTCCGGTATACCCGGCTCCATCATATGGTCGCCGTCAACTATATTTTTGTACATTTTAGTCCGCCCCTGGACATCATCAGACTTCACTGTGAGCATTTCCTGCAAAGTGTAGGCCGCCCCGTAGGCTTCCAGCGCCCAGACTTCCATCTCACCGAAACGCTGACCGCCGAACTGTGCTTTACCACCCAGTGGTTGCTGGGTAACAAGGCTATAGGAACCCGTTGAGCGAGCATGCATCTTGTCATCAACCAGGTGGTTGAGTTTGAGCATATACATATAGCCAACTGTCACTGAACGGCTAAAAGCGTCACCCGTGCGGCCATCATATAAGGTCATTTGCCCACTTTCCGGCAGGCCTGCAAGTGCAAGCAATTCCTTGATTTCAGCTTCTGTGGCGCCGTCAAATACGGGTGTCGCCATAGGCACACCACCGCGAAGATTCTCAGCCAGCTCCACTACTTCAGGTCCACTCAGATCTTTCAGGTTCACTTTGGTTTTGCTATCGCCGACACGATAGATGGATTGCAGGAACTGACGTAACTCAGACACCTTGCGCTCTTCTTTCAACATAACATTGATTTTATCACCCAAACCCTTGGCAGCAAGCCCAAGGTGGGTTTCAAGAATCTGCCCGACATTCATACGCGAGGGCACACCTAGCGGATTAAGCACGATATCTATCGGTTGCCCATTTTCGTCATAGGGCATATCTTCTACCGGCATAATCACCGAGATCACACCCTTGTTGCCATGCCGACCGGCCATTTTGTCGCCAGGCTGAATACGGCGTTTGATGGCAAGATAGATCTTGACGATTTTTTGCACCCCGGGTGCTAGATCATCGCCAGTTTGCAACTTTCCTTTCTTGTCTTCAAAACGTTCATCCAGCAACAAGCGACGTTCTGCCAATTGCTGTTCAGCCAGCACCAGCTGCTGGTTACATTCGTCATCATTCATCCGAATGCTGAACCACCCGCTCGCATCAAGGCTACCGGCTACGTCGTCGGTCAGTAGATCACCTTTGTTAAGATCGGGCGCCCTGATAACCGCTTTGCCCACCAGAGAACTGCGCAGACGTTGAAAAGTGGCATTTTCCATAATGCGGTATTCATCGTTGATGTCCTTGCGAAACTGATCAAGCTCTGTTTTTTCAATCTGGAGAGAACGCTCGTCCTTTTCCAGCCCTTCGCGAGTAAACACCTGAACATCGATAACAGTACCTTTAGTGCTGCCGGGCACGCGCAGTGAAGTGTCTTTGACATCACTGGCTTTTTCCCCAAAGATCGCCCGCAGCAATTTTTCTTCGGCAGTCAGTTGTGTTTCACCCTTCGGCGTGACTTTGCCCACCAGGATATCGCCCGAATTAACCTCTGCGCCAATATAAACAATACCTGTCTCATCCAGACGCGATAGCGCCGACTCACCGACATTTGGAATATCGGCGGTAATTTCTTCAGTGCCAAGTTTAGTGTCACGAGCGACGCAGGTTAATTCCTGAATATGTATCGTCGTAAAGCGATCTTCTTCAACCACCCGCTCGGATACCAGAATCGAATCTTCAAAGTTATAACCATTCCAGGGCATAAAGGCGATGCGCATATTTTGCCCGAGCGCCAACTCTCCGAGGTCTACCGAAGGACCATCAGCCATAATGTCACCACGCGCAATGACATCACCAGACTTCACAATGGCGCGCTGATTAATACAGGTATTCTGATTGGATCGCGTGTATTTGGTCAGATTGTAAATATCGACACCGGCATCGCCCGTATCGACCTCATCATCATTAACCCTGACCACAATACGCGCAGCATCGGCGTTCTCAATTACACCGCCGCGGCGCGCCACCACACAAACCCCTGAGTCACTAGCCAGTACGCGCTCAATGCCCGTACCCACCAAAGGTTTATCAGATTTCAGTGTCGGCACAGCCTGACGCTGCATATTAGATCCCATCAATGCTCGGTTAGCATCGTCGTGCTCAAGAAAGGGGATCAAGGATGAAGCAACCGATACGATCTGGCGCGCGGAAACATCCATATACTGCACCTCGCCCGGAGGTTTCACCGTAAATTCACTCTGGTAACGTACGGCCACCAATTGTTCGGTCAATTTGCCATTTTTATCAAGCGTTGCCGATGCCTGGGCAATAACATACTCAGCTTCGTTTATTGCTGACAAATATTCGACCTCGTCAGCTACCCGGCCATCGACGACCTTACGGTAGGGAGTTTCGAGGAAGCCGTAATCATTAGTCCGAGCATAATTTGCCAGTGAGTTTATCAGGCCAATATTAGGCCCTTCCGGCGTTTCAATCGGACACACGCGACCATAATGTGTTGGATGCACATCACGCACCTCAAAACCTGCTCGCTCGCGCGTCAAACCACCGGGCCCTAACGCTGAGACACGACGTTTATGAGTAACTTCTGAGAGCGGGTTGTTTTGATCCATAAACTGGGACAACTGGCTGGAACCAAAAAACTCTTTCATTGCAGCGGCCACAGGCTTGGCATTAACCATATCCTGAGGCATTAGCCCATCAGACTCAGCAACAGACAAGCGCTCTTTGACCGCACGTTCTACACGAACCAGACCAATGCGGAACTGGTTCTCAGCCATTTCGCCAACGGAACGTACTCTACGATTACCCAGATGATCGATGTCATCCACAGTGCCCTGGCCATTACGAATAGCGAGCAGCACCTTAAATACATCAACAATATCTTCTCTCGATAAGGTCCTGGTACCCTCGACCTCTTCCCGCCCTAAACGCCGGTTGAACTTCATTCGACCTACAGATGAAAGGTCGTAGCGATCGGAACTAAAAAAGAGATTTTTAAACAGGTTCTCTGCGGAATCTTTAGTCGGCGGCTCACCCGGGCGCATCATGCGATATATTTCCACCAGAGCTTCAAGCTCAGTGCGCGTGGCATCAACCCGCAATGTATCTGCTATAAACGACCCACAATCAAGATCATTAGTATAAATAGTATCGATTTCAGTCAGTTTCAGTTCGCGGATTTTCTCGATGATTTCTTCAGTAATCAGCGAATTACATTCAACGAGAACCTCGCCAGTTTCTTCATCAACGATATCTCGGGTAATAGCTTTTTCAAGCAAATATTCAGCCGGCACCGCTATTTCGGTCATATTGTCTTTTTCGAGCTGGCGAATGTGTCGTGCAGTGACACGACGCCCTTGCTCTACCACCACTTTACCGCCTTTACTGACTATGTCGAAGGCGGCCATCTCACCGCGCAAACGGGAAGGTTCCAGCTCTAGAATAAAATTACCCTCAGGGTCAATTCTAAACGTAGAGGTGTCAAAGAATATGTCGATGATTTCTTCTGTACTGTAGCCCATCGAGCGCAACAAAATAGTCGCTGGCAACTTACGTCGTCGATCGATACGCACATAAACAAGATCTTTAGGATCAAATTCAAGATCCAGCCAGGAACCACGGTAGGGGATTACTCGGGCTGAATACAACAATTTACCGGAAGAATGAGTTTTGCCTTTGTCATGATCAAAAAACACACCTGGAGAACGATGCAACTGGGAAACAATCACTCGCTCGGTACCATTGATAATAAATGTACCGTAGTCTGTCATCAGGGGGATTTCCCCCATATAGACTTCCTGTTCCTTAATATCCTTTATCGGTTTGCTGGCCAGATCCTTATCAATTAGCACCAGACGAACGCGCACCCGCAACGGTACTGCATAGGTAGTGCCGCGCAGTTTGCATTCCTCGACATCGAAAGCAGGCTTGCCGAGACGGTAATCGACATATTCAAGACGCGCGTTACCCGAATAGCTCTCGATTGGAAACACCGAACCAAAAGCCGCGTGCAAGCCAGTGTTGGTACGGTCTTTAGCAGCTACACCGGGCTGAGTAAACTTTCGATACGAATCAAGCTGTATAGCTAAAAGGTAGGGCTGATCCATCACTTCTGGCAACTTGCCAAAATCTTTGCGGATCCTTTTTTTCTCTGTATATGAATAAGTCATCGATATTCCCTGGCACGTTTAGCGTTTCGGATAATCCTGCTACACCGCATTCCGGTAGCAAAATCACTGGACTGACACAGCGTCCTTTTCTACAAGCGGGAAAAGGCTGGAGAGTCATACTCACCAGCCTTGTATCCCGTCAAGCGGGCACAGTCAGACTTGCGCGATGCAAGCTTATTTCAGTTCGACAGCTGCACCAGCCTCTTCGAGTTGGGTTTTTGCTGCCTCAGCTTCTTCTTTAGAGGCTCCTTCTTTAACCGTAACCGGTGCACCATCGACCATGCCTTTGGCTTCTTTAAGTCCCAGGCCTGTTATAGCACGAACTGCCTTGATTACATTGACTTTCTTGTCACCAATCGCCGACAACACTACATCAAACTCAGTTTGTTCTTCAGCAGCTTCTCCACCTCCGCCCTCTCCAGGGGCAGCAGCTACAGCTACTGCGGCAGCGGCAGAAACACCAAATTTTTCTTCCATTGCAGAAACAAGTTCAACAACATCCATAACACTCATTTCAGCAATCGCATCTAAAATATCATCTTTTGAAAGAGCCATGACTCAATCTCCTATTTACTAATAATTTAGCACTAACAATTTAGTGCTAATAATTTACAGAACCGAAACCGCTTACGCGGCTTCCTCTTGTTTTTGATCACGAACGGCAGCTACTACTCGGGTCACCTTGGTCGGCACTTCATTGAGCGTACGCGCCAGCTTGGTTACCGGGGCGATCATCACGCTGAGTAACAGGCTAAGTGCCTGATCACGGGTCGGCAATGTTGCAAGCACATCCAGCTGCTCCTTAGCCAACATTTGACCACTAACAGCCAGGCCCTTGACTTCAAAGTTTTCGTTCTCCTTTGCAAAATCCTTGAACAGCCGCGCTGCTGCCCCGGGGTCTTCCATAGAAAAACCAAACAGGGATGGTCCGACCAAAAGCTCCTCTACACACTCAAAATCAGTGCCCTGAAAAGCCCGTTTTGCCAGTGAATTTTTGACGATACGCAGGTTAACACTTGCTTCCCGCGCCAGTTTGCGAAGCGCAGTGATATCGCTAACACCCACACCTCGCGCATCACCAATCACCAGTGACAGGGCCTGACAGGCCGTCTCGTTAACCTCGGTAACTATGGCTTTTTTGTCTTCGAGATTTAATGCCACACAAATATCTCCTGGGTTTGATCGAAGCCTTACGACTCCGTATTTATTCCGACAAACTACAAAGCCGGAACAGTTTCTGGTGATCAAATCCAGCATTAACACTGAATCGGGTCACACCGTTTACGCGGGCGGTATATGGTGAGATCAGATCAACTCTGCCTCATTCGTACCATTAAACCCCAACTACTCTTACTTAAAGAAAGTCTATATAGGGAACCTGCGGTCTTTAACGGTCAGCGCTAAAGATCCTTTGACAAATCTTTTGCACTGGCCCCAAAGTCAGTCGGAGCACTACGCTCCCAATGAAGATTGATCGATCAACAAGCCGGGACCCATGGTTGTCGACAGGGTAATTTTCTTCAGGAAAATACCCTTGGCCGAGGCCGGCTTGGCCTTTGACAAATCAGTGATCAATGCTTCCAGATTTTCTTTAATAGCCTTTGCCTCAAAGCCAATACAACCGATTCCACCATGTACAATACCGCTCTTGTCGGCACGAAACCGCACCTGCCCGGCTTTGGCATTTTTCACAGCACCGACTACGTCCGGCGTCACTGTTCCAGTTTTCGGATTGGGCATCAACCCTCGAGGACCCAAAATCTGGCCAAGCTGACCAACCACTCGCATGGCGTCCGGGCTGGCAATGACCACGTCAAAGCCTAACTCTCCACCCTTAATCCGCTCCGCAAGATCCTCCATACCAACCAGGTCAGCACCCGCAGCGGTGGCGGCTTCGGCACTATCACCCTGCGCGAAAACTGCTACTCTGACGTCTTTACCAGTACCGTTAGGCAAAGTGGTTGCGCCGCGAACCACCTGATCAGATTTCTTCGGATCAATCCCCAGGTTTACCGATACATCAACCATTTGCTCAAATTTGGTAGGGGGCAATGATTTAAGTAATTCAACCGCTTCCTCAATACCGTAAACTTTGCCTGGCTCAACCGCTTCGTTAATCGCTCGCTGACGCTTGCTCAATTTAGTCATTGCACACCCTCCACTTCAAGACCAGCGCTTCTGGCGCTACCGGCTATGGTACGCACCGCAGCGTCCATATCCGCTGCAGTCAAATCCGGCATTTTTTGTGTGGCAATCTCTTCGAGTTGCGCCCGGGTCACCTTACCCACCTTTTCTGTGTTGGGCCGACCGCTACCTTTTTTTACACCTGCTGCTTTTCTCAGCAACACCGATGCTGGCGGCGTCTTCATGATAAAAGTAAAGCTACGGTCGCTATATACAGTAATAACCACCGGGATTGGCAAGCCCTGTTCTACACTCTGTGTCTGGGCGTTAAAGGCCTTGCAAAACTCCATAATATTGACGCCGTGCTGACCGAGCGCAGGGCCAACCGGAGGGCTGGGATTCGCTTGCCCAGCAGGCACCTGTAATTTGACATACGCTTCTACTTTTTTTGCCACTTGTTATCTCCTCATGGGTTTAGCGCCTCAGGGCTTACAAATAACCCATCCCAGGCTTCCCGGCCCGTCGCTGCGGGCGTTTCTAAATCAGGACTTTATTCAGGCCTTTTCAACCTGAATAAAGTCCAGCTCAACCGGCGTGGAACGACCAAAAATCGTCACCGCCACCTTCAGTTTGCTCTTGGCATAGTTAACTTCTTCAACCGACGCATTGAAGTCGTTAAATGGGCCATCAATCACACGCACCAACTCACCGGGTTCAAACATTGTTTTCGGTCGAGGCGCTTCCTCAGAGTCGTGCATACGCGCAAAAATAACATCAGCTTCCCGATCACTTATCGGCGCGGGCTTATCCGCCTTGCCACCAATAAAACCCATCACCCGAGGCGTTTCCTTTACCAGATGCCAGGAATCATCGGTGAGCTCCATTTGCACCAGCACGTAGCCAGGGAAAAATTTTCGCTCACTTTTGCGCTTCTGCCCACCGCGAATCTCCACTACTTCTTCTGTAGGCACGAGAATCTCGCCGAAATCGTCCTGCATACCCTCCAGTTCGATCCGATCTTTTATAGCTGCAGCGACCTTTTTCTCATATCCGGAATAGGCGTGCACAACATACCATTGCTTCGACATTTCTGACCCCTAGCCTATAACGAACGTCGCCAACCAACCAATGAATGCATCCAGCCCCCACAGCAACATCGCCATCAGCAGAATAAACCCAACAACCACCAGGGTAGTCTGGTTTCTTTCCTGACGGTTAGGCCAAATAACCTTTCCCGCCTCTACTCGAGCTCCTTTTGCTAGCCCCCAAAAAGCGGCCCCTTTGGCTGTTTGCAAAGCAATCGCTGCTGCCAGCGCACCAATAACCAATAAACTCAACACACGGTAAAGGAGTGGCTGAGCAGCAAAGTAATAATTGCCAAACACTCCGAAACCTACCAGCAGAAACACCAGCGCCCATTTAACACCATCTAACCGGAATGTTATCTCTTCGCTCACTGCGCACCTTGCTCTATGGCTACGGACATCACTACCTTACCGTTTTTTACTGGCAGGCCAGGAGGGACTCGAACCCCCAACACCCGGTTTTGGAGACCGGTGCTCTACCAATTGAACTACTGGCCTGTAATTTCCCAATCGTAGCAGCTAATAGTTATTCACCTATAACTGCGGAGCCAGCCCCTTCAGTAGTAAGCCGATCCCAACTGGTGCTGACTTATTCCAACTTGAAATAAGTCGCTACTCAATAATTTTAGCGACCACGCCGGCACCGACCGTACGTCCGCCTTCGCGGATAGCAAAACGCAGACCGTCTTCCATCGCAATCGGCGCAATCAGCGTCACTTCCATCTGAATGTTGTC
>QNFP01000053.1 GCA_003645535.1 Gammaproteobacteria bacterium
GTCAAGGTTGATGGTGTTGTATTTAAGACGGTTTTATTTGAGAGTGTCATAGTACGGCTCGGTATTGAGCGCGAGAATTATAGCGGAAACAGACTGTATACCCCATGGCAAAATCCAAAAGTAGTCGTCGCTGGTTGCAGGAGCATGAGAAAGACCAGTATGTGCAACGTTCTCGTAAAGATGGTTACCGTTCCCGTGCCAGTTACAAATTGCTTGAGCTGGATGACAAGTCAGTATTATTTAATCCCGGACAGGTAGTAGTGGATCTGGGGGCGGCTCCCGGGGGATGGTCGCAGGTAGCTGCCGCCAGGGTGGGTGACAAAGGCACCGTAATCGCTTCAGATATACTGGCGATGGATACCATTGCTGACGTGCAGTTTGTGCAGGGTGATTTCAAGGAGCCTGCCGTATTTGATGCGATAGTGAGTTGTCTTGGCGGCAAGGGTGCAGACCTTGTTATTTCTGATATGGCACCCAATATGAGTGGTATGAAGGCTGTAGATCAGCCCCGTGCCATGTATCTGGTAGAGTTAGCCTTTGATTTTGCGACCCAGGTATTGCGGCCGGGTGGCGTATTTGTTACCAAAGTGTTCCATGGCGAGGGTTTTGATCAGTTATTGAAAAGTGTGCGGGGTCGTTTTGACAAGGTCTCAGCAAAAAAGCCTGGCGCCTCCAGGAGTAGATCACGGGAGGTATATTGGGTCGCTAAAGGCTATCGAGGCGAGGCAACACCGCCCGGCTAATCCGGGCTATACTGGGTTATATTAAAGTTAACAAAGCACTATGTTCGTATTGTGCGGACGCGAGGGTATTCTGTTGAGTGAAATGGTAAAAAACGTGATTTTGTGGGTGATTATTGCGGCGGTATTGTTATCGATTTTCCAGAACTTCAAGGAAGGTCCCGCGCCGAATACGATTTCTTATACGAATTTTGTCGATGAAGTACAAAATGACCGTGTGCGCAGTGTGGTCATTGAAGGTCAGGTTATCGAGGGCGAGCACCACGATGGCACACGTTTTCGGACGGTGAGGCCCGATGTGTACGACAGCGGCATGATGAATGATTTGCTTAATCACAGTGTCAATATTGAGGGTCGTGAGCCACAAAAGCCCAGTGTATGGTCTCAACTGCTGATGGCAGCCTTTCCTATCTTATTGATTGTGTTGATTTTTATGTTCTTTATGAGGCAAATGCAAGGTGGTGCAGGCGGAGGGCGTGGTGGTCCCATGTCATTTGGCAAAAGCAAAGCCAAGCTTCTCAGCGAAGATCAGATAAAAACTACATTTGCTGACGTTGCCGGTGTCGATGAGGCGAAGGAAGAAGTGGGCGAGTTGGTGGAATTTCTTAGCGACCCTTCCAAGTTTCAGAGTTTGGGTGGGCGTATACCGCGCGGGGTGCTGTTATCTGGCCCGCCCGGAACCGGTAAAACCTTATTGGCCAAAGCGATCGCCGGTGAAGCCCATGTGCCGTTTTTCTCTATTTCCGGTTCGGATTTTGTCGAAATGTTTGTCGGTGTGGGTGCTTCACGGGTCAGAGATATGTTCGAACAGGCCAAGAAGCAGGCGCCATGTATTATTTTTATCGACGAGATTGATGCGGTTGGCCGTACCCGTGGTGGTGGCTTTGGTGGTGGTAACGATGAGCGCGAGCAGACCCTGAACCAGTTGTTAGTGGAGATGGACGGTTTTGAGGGTAATGAAGGCGTCATCGTCATTGCGGCATCCAACCGTCCTGATGTGCTCGACAAGGCGTTAATGCGTCCAGGTCGTTTTGATCGGCAGGTAGACGTAGGTTTACCGGATATTCGCGGCCGCGAGCAAATCCTTAAAGTTCATGTGCGCAAGGTGCCTCTTGACGACAAAGTGGATCTCCATGTGCTGGCGCGGGGAACACCGGGCTTTTCAGGAGCGGATTTAGCTAATCTGATTAACGAAGCGGCCCTGTTTGCAGCCCGCTCTAATCGTCGCTTGGTGACCATTGAGGAGTTTGAAAAGGCACGCGACAAAATCATGATGGGCGCAGAACGGCGTTCCATGGTGATGTCGGAAGAGGAAAAAGCAAATACTGCTTATCATGAGGCCGGCCACGCGATTGTCGGCAACTTGATGCCGGAACACGACCCCATTCACAAGGTTTCCATTATTCCCCGTGGCCGGGCTCTGGGTGTTACCCAGTTCCTGCCAGAAGAAGACCAGTACAGCATGAGTAAGCGCAAACTGGAGAGTTCGTTATGCAGTTTATACGGGGGGCGGATTGCGGAAGAGATGATACACGGTCTTGATGGAGTCACTACGGGTGCCTCCAATGATATTGAAAGGGCCAGTCAGTTAGCACGCAGTATGGTCACCCGATGGGGTTTGTCAGACAAAATGGGCCCTATTCTCTATGGCGATGAAGAATCAGCGTTTCCCGGCCAGGGCAGCAAGAACTTTTCCAGTACGACTTCGCAGCAAATTGATGAAGAAGTGAGAATAATTATTGATACATGTTATGGGCGCGCGAAAACTGTGCTCGAGGAAAATATCGACATCCTCCATGCCATGAAAGATGCGTTGATGGAGTTTGAAACAATAGATTCCGATCAGGTTGACGACTTGATGGCACGTCGTGCTGTGCGACCACCGCGAGACTGGGATGATTCTGACACTGATAGTTCGTCAGGTCAGGCGAAGGCTACAGAAGAACAGGACGGCACTGAAAAAGAAGCGGCTGAAAAAACAGATATTGATAAGCCGGACACACCAATTGGTGACCCCGTCGGGGATAATTGATAAAAGCAAAGTGATTTAGCGACTGGGGTGGCAATCTACTTAAGCGTGGTGCCCGACTGTATACCTGATCGTATATGCCGTTATCGTATAGCTATTGTTATATAAGTTAGCAGTTTATATATCGATAGGGGATATGCACTCTCCGATATGAATTCACATAGTTCCCTGTTTGCTGTAGATCATTGCCGCCCATTGGTGATGGGGGTGGTTAATATTACGCCGGATTCGTTTTCGGACGGGGGGAAGCTCTACGCCAGTGGTCGTCCCGACGTTGACAGCATAGTGTCCTGGGCAGCTAAATTGATTGATCAGGGAGCCGATATACTGGATATTGGCGGCCAGTCAACCCGTCCGGGTGCGAGGCCAGTCACTGAGTCCGAAGAGATAGAACGGGTTATCCCGGCGCTGGCTGCATTGGCGCGGCGCTTTGATGTTCCTCTGTCAGTTGATACCAGTGTACCCGCGGTAATGAAGCTAGCCGCTCAGGAAGGCGCGGCTATGATTAACGATGTCTATGCCCTGCGCTTTCCCGGCGCTATACAGGCTGCTGCGGAGACTAAGCTGCCGGTGGTGTTGATGCATATGCAGGGCGAGCCGCGAACCATGCAGGCAGCGCCTCAGTATGATGATGTAGCCAGCGAGGTGGGTGATTTTTTAGCCGGCCGTGTGCTTGCCTGTGAAGCCGCGGGCATTGACCGTAACAGGCTGGCTATCGATCCAGGTTTTGGCTTTGGCAAGACTCTGGAACATAACATGAGTTTGTTCAGGGCCTTGCCAGGCTTTGCTGCCATGGGCCTGCCAGTGTTGGTTGGCCTGTCACGCAAGCGTATGATTGGCGAGCTATTGGATAAACCGGTTGCTGATCGCGTGTATGGCAGTATCGCGATAGCAATGCTGGCCGCACAGAGGGGGGTCAGCATGATTCGAGTGCATGATGTAGCGGGTACGGTTGATGCTCTCAAAGTGCTGGCAGCGATAGAAAGTTACAATTAGGGAAGCTCTAAGCAACTTGACCAGAGCTGCCCTGGAGACCTTTGCACGAGAGATGATTCATGATGGGGCCTGACAATATATGAATAAGCGTTTTTTTGGGACCGATGGTATTCGCGGTCAAGTTGGTGAGTATCCGATCACGGTAGATTTTGTTCTCAAGCTGGGCTGGGCTGCTGGCAAAGTGTTTCAGGAACAAGGCCACGGGCACATTCTGATCGGCAAAGACACTCGCGTATCTGGCTATATGTTTGAGTCCGCCTTGCAGGCGGGGATCATTGCAGCCGGTGTTGACGTGAGCTTACTCGGACCTATGCCGACACCAGCAATTGCCTATCTGACCCGTACTTTTCGTGCCCAGGCTGGCATTGTTATCAGCGCTTCGCATAACCCTTTTCAGGATAACGGCATCAAATTTTTCGGTGCGGATGGATTTAAACTGCCCGACCAGGTTGAACTGGATATAGAGCGATACCTGGATACAGATATCGCTACCAGCGAGTCCATCGACCTTGGTCGAGCCCACCGGGTAGACGATGCCGCGGGTCGCTATGTCGAATTTTGCAAGGGTACGCTGCCCTACCGCTTTACTCTGGCCGGAGTAAAGTTAGTCGTTGATTGCGCGCATGGTGCTACCTATCACGTTGCTCCAGATGTTCTGCGAGAACTGGGTGCAACGGTCATTGAACTGGGGGTGCAACCCAATGGCGTCAATATTAACGATAAATGCGGTTCTACCGACCTTGATTTATTGAGGGAAACAGTACGCGAGACGCAGGCTGATGTGGGTATTGCACTGGATGGCGACGGGGATCGGGTACTGTTTGTTGACCACCTGGGCAACATCGTTGATGGGGATGAACTGTTATATATTATTGCTAGTTTTCGCCATACTAATGGTACCTGTTCAGGTGTTGCAGGTACTTTAATGAGTAATTTTGGTTTAGAAAAAGCACTGGCAGAGCTTGGTGTTCCGTTTATTCGCACCAGGGTCGGTGATCGCTATGTGATTGCTGCCATGCGCGAGAACAGCTGGGATTTAGGCGGTGAAAATTCTGGTCACATTGTCTGTGGGGATCTGACTACCACAGGAGATGGCATTGTCGCTGCCCTGCAGGTGCTCAAAGCCATGCTCGACTCTGACAAAACGCTCTTTGAATTAAAGGAGGGTATGCATAAACTGCCCCAGGTGCTGGTCAATGTCCCAGTAAAGAGTTCTATTGACCTTGAGCATGACGCGGTGACGAGTGCGGTAAGCAAAGCTGAGCAGAGGCTGGCTGGCAGCGGTCGCGTTTTGCTGAGGCCGTCGGGCACAGAGCCAATTATTCGCGTTATGGTTGAAGGAGAGGATGTCGCGCTGGTTGATGAGCTGGCGGGCGATATTGCCGATGTGGTCGTCGTGACTCATAGTCAGAGTGCTGGTTAGCGTACACATTCCTGACAATAATCTGCTGCTAATAATCTGCTGGTAATAATCTTGTATGTGTCGTGCTATTTCGCTACCATTGGCGCCCTTTTTTCGACTGCTAGGTTCGACAGCTAGGTAATGCCTGACCCACTGGTAATAGGTAACTGGAAGATGAATGGTTCACGCAGTGGTGTGGCCAGTCTCACTGCTGAGCTCGTAGCCGGTCTCGACAGCTGTAATATTGAAGTCGTGGTTTGCCCGCCTGTTGTTTTTATGGCTGAGGTTGCTAACTATATCAAGGGCACGGGGGTTAGCTTAGGCGCGCAAAATATTTGCGAATTCGAAAAAGGTGCCTATACCGGCGAGGTAGCCGGACACATGCTTCGCGAGTTTGATTGTCGATATGTGATCATCGGGCATTCCGAGCGGCGCCAGATGTATCATGAAAGTGATCAGCAGGTAGCGGATAAGTTTGTTGCCGCACAGGATGCTGGTTTGCAGCCAATAGTGTGCGTTGGCGAGACGCTGACAGAGCGCGAGCAGGGACAAACTGGCAAAGTTGTAGCGCGTCAGTTAGATGCCGTCGTTAACAAAGTGGGTGTGGCGGCGTTAGCTTCTGCTGCCATCGCCTATGAGCCGATCTGGGCCATTGGCACTGGCCAGGTGGCTACCGCGGAGGAAGCGCAACAGGTGCTATCAGAGGTGCGTTGTAAACTGGGCGCTTCAGGTGAGCATACCCAACTGCTATATGGAGGCAGTGTGACGGCGGAAAATGCAGCAAACCTGTTTGCACAGGAAGATGTCAATGGAGCCCTCATTGGTGGCGCATCGTTAGATGCAGAGCAGTTCATAACTATTTGTAAATTGGCGGAATTAAACTGATGGAAAAACTGATACTGGTAGTGCACCTGCTGACCGCAGTGGCCATTGTCGGGATGATCCTGTTACAACAGGGCAAGGGTGCCGAGGCAGGAGCTTCTTTCGGTAGTGGCGCTTCGCAGACTTTGTTTGGCAGTAGCGGTAGCTGGAACTTTTTTAGTAAGGCGACCGCCCTGTTGGCGGCGCTATTTTTTGTTACCAGCCTGACTCTTGCGGTGATGGCTCGTAACAATGCTGGCATTGGTAGTGTTGATATACCAGCAATGGAAATTCTCGATGCTGAAAGTCAGCAGCTCAATGATGAAGCTGAAATACCCTCGTTCGGAACCGAGAGCAGTGATTTGGACGCGATAGAGATACCGGGTGTGCCCGAACTCGACAGTCAGTTGCCGAGCGAGCAGCTGCCGATTGAGGAATAAGTGAAAAAATTAGCCCAAGTGGTGGAATTGGTAGACACGCTATCTTGAGGGGGTAGTGGCGAAAGCCGTGCCGGTTCAAGTCCGGCCTTGGGCACCATATTGAAGACCAGTGACAACTGCTGGCGACCTGAAAGCCCCGCATTGCGGGGCTTTTTTATGCCAGGTTAATAGAAGCCGTTTCGGGAGTGGGGTGGAGCATTCTATTAGGCCGCCCTTTAGCCTGGCAATAAGGGTAGCGCTCCCCTTTTTATGAGCTGTTGTTGGGTGCTTCATCACATGACCGCTCGACGGCGATACTAGTATTAGGTAAGGTCACACTAGTATCTGTTTGCGTCCAGCGATAGCTTTGGTAAAGTGGGGTACGGTCGATTGAAATTCATCCTTGATTGGTCTGAAATATCTCGCAAATGTGGGATGCTAGTGAATGAAAGGCTATATTTAGATGATGACGAAAGAGGAATGTGACTCAGCCTTTGGTCTCGATTTTTACTTTGTAGCTATTTTCGGTTTATCGCTGGCGTAACCCAATAGCTTTCTAGATGCCTATGGATTGCGAGAGGAGTTTGTTTTGCTTGCCTTGGGATGATTAACTTTGATCGTAGTTAGTGGTGTGGCCTGAAAACAGTTTTACAAGAAAAATTTAGAAACCAACAAGCGAAAAGTTTACCTAGAGGTAGTTTGTGTCTGAGCCATATCCGTTGAAGAATGCTCCAATTAAGGAGGCGTTAATTGATATTCAGGTAAACGGAAGCAAGGTAGATATTCAGTCGTTGAAGACATCATTAGATGACTTCTCGACACCGACTGAGATCCTTTTGACCAAGCTTCAGTTTGAGGCAGGGCCTGAGGGTTCGCAAAGTAGTGGGGGGGTGCGCACCTGTGTCGGTTATCGTTATGAGAGCTCTAACAGTGAATTCGTTGTGCAATTTCGACAAAATGGAATGACGGTTAGTCGATTAGCACCCTACGCGGATTGGGAAGAACTACTTCTCATGGCAAAAATTATTTGGTTAAAATATCAGGAAGTAACTAAATCGGTTGATGTGGTGAGATTAGCCGTAAGATACATAAACGCGCTAAAAATACCTTTCCCAGAAAATAACCTAATCGATTTTGATCTCTATTTGAGTAATGGGCCTCAGCTACCACCGGGGCTCGGTGATGAACTGGACCATTTCTTATCTAGGCTCGTGTTGTCATTGAAATCGCCGGTTGGTGCTACGGCGATCATAAATCAGACAATGGAGCAGCCGTCTAATGAGCATCTACCTCTTGTCTTAGATATTGATATTTTCTTGAAATTTAAGCAAGATTACCCAGACGATGATAAGATTTGGTCGAGTTTAGAATTGATGCGAAAGGCAAAGAATATAATTTTCTTCAATACCATGACGAAAGCAGCATTGGAGTTGTGCAAATGAGTACCGCTACAGCACTTCCTATAAACCCAATTATGAGCGGTTTTGCCCGGTTGTCTTCCAAAGATTTTCTCACTCGAACATTAGGCGTTAGCGATATTTCTCAGGATGTTGATAAGCATGTAATTGAGGCTTATGGGCTTGCAATTGAGGATGGCGGGTTTGACGGGCGCGATGTCCCCCTCTCCCACTTGGGCGGTGAGTATTTAGAGTATTTGTCTCCAAATTGGGATGGAGAGGGAGCTTTGCCGATTGCATTAGATACTTTGATCAGTGCTAATTTATTTCTGGAGCAAGTTGAAAGCCTTGGTGTTGTACCGGAAATCTGTCCTGAAGCAGATGGCTATATTCAGTTTGAATGGTACATTGATCCCGAGCACTTGTTCTCTGTAAGTTTTGGCCCATCTAATGTTATATCTTTTTCAGGAATAAATTGTGGAGACTGTTCGGTTTATGGTGAAGGAAACGTATCTAAAGGGTTCCCAAAACCGGTTTGGGTGTATATTGAAGAAATTATTAGCCTTTATGAGGAGTTGGATCAAGCTGCGTAATACGACAGAGAGTATTGAGCCGAGTGAAGCTCTGTCTTATTTTGTCCGTTTTTCTAAAGAGGTTCATAAAAAAGATAATCGCCTTAAAGAAAATCACTTCACGCCAAAGATGAGTCCATATGTAAAATCTGTCTTTCGCACGGACAGAATGAAAGGAAACGAAATAGACCAAGCAGAAGAAAGAGTGATGCTCAACTCAGGGAAATCATCAATTTTCGCAACCGCTTACTTTGATGAAATTATGGTGGGTTCAGCTAGGCACAATGGGAATACGCTGGACGTTGTTCCTGAAGAAAGTCAATATAAATGGCACGCAGATATTTGTGGGTGGCCTGAAGGTACGGATCCACTGGCCAAAGCAGCTAGAACTCACTTGTCACAACAGTTGCTTAGGTACGCCACTCCTGTGGTGTTGAAGTAGCATTGCTAACGACGAGAGTCCCGCCATAGTTCACCGAGTTTTTACCTACTATTCGCTTTAACACCCAGTGGTGTCCAATATCGGCAAGACAAAATAGGGGGTATTTATGGGGGTATATTTTCGTGCGTGAATATATAGGCTGAATGTGTATACACATTGCTGAAAGATATGTGCGTGTGACCTGCACCATATTGAAGACCAGTGACATCTGCTGGCGACCTGAAAGCCCCGCATTGCGGGGTTTTTTTATTGCCAGGCTAATAGAAGCTGTTTCAGGAGTGGGGCGGACCATTCCATTAGGTCTAGCTTTAAGCCCAGTAATAAGCGCAGCGTCCCCTTTTCCGTCCCTTATTCTGAGTCTTATACCAGCGGTCTAGCAGAGCTTTAACAATCTCCCGGCTCATATTCTTTGCTGTGATCTTAAACGAGTGATATTGGCTCTGGTTCTTTATTAAAGCAGGCGCGATTTGCCGATTGTTAATCGGAAATACGGTGTTAGGCTGGATGGTTTTACCTTTGCTCACTGGGAGAAATTGATGCGAAGAGTTGTTTACGCATTCGGCGGTATTTTTATCGTCATCATCGTAGTGGGTGTTGGTATCAAGGCGAAATTCGGCGATGGTATGCGGCTTGAAGATCGGACCACCATACCTGTTTTTTCGGGTGACGTTCTGGAGACTGTTGCAGACCTGGAGTATCCACCTGGCAATATTGCGGTGTCTCAAGATGGCAGAGTGTTTTTTACCTTGCATCCCGATGGCCGACCGCCGACGAAAGTTCATGAGTTATTTGACGGCGAACCGGTTGCCTATCCTAACCTTGAATATCAGACTGAGACTGAAGGGATTCCCTTTTTTCAGTCGATCCTTGCCATTCGTATTGATCGACACAATCGCCTGTGGGTGCTGGACTTTGCTGATTTTGGCCAGGGCAACCCGCGAATCTCGGCATTTGACCTGGGGACGAACGAACTCGTACATACCTACGATTTTCCGCCCGATGTGGCGGGATTGACTTCGATGCTCAACGACTTCCAGGTCTCGCCCGAAGGTGACAAAATATACATCGCCGAAACCAGTCCATTGCTCCACCATCCGGCGCTCATCATCTACGATGTAACAACTCAACAAAGCCGGCGTGTTCTCGACAGTCACGAATCCGTGTTACCAGAAAATTATCTGATCCAGGCACCCGGCCGCGACATGATTATTTTTGGAATCTACGCGATGCGTGTGGGTGTGGATTCGATTGCACTGGATCGTGATGGCCAGTGGCTTTACTACGGCGCGGTAAACAGCGATACCCTGTATCGAATACGCAGCGCTGATCTCAATGACACCTCGCTCAGTGACGAGGCGCTGGGCGCACGCGTTGAAACCTTTGCGGATAAAACACTCAGCGATGGGCTCACCACTGATTTAGAGGGAAACGTCTATCTTTCCGATATGGAACACTCAGCGATACACCGCTTGAACCCGGAGGGAAAATTAACAACCCTGGTTCAGGATAAGCGCTTGCGATGGCCAGACGGTTTTAGTTTTGGACCGGACGGCAATCTCTATGTGACCTGCAGTTCTTTGCAAAATGTGTTGTTTGTCTCGCCGGACGAAATGCGTGCACACGCACCGTACCAGATATATCGTTTTAATCCCGGGGTCAGGGGAATCGCCGGGCATTGATGATTGCGATGCAACTGGTTTTTGAAAATGCGGGCAAGAAGGCAGGTCGTCTCGATCAGTGGGTTTTGTTGAAAATTTTGTTGAAATTTAAGTACCGCTCTCTAAATTAACGAACAGCAAGCATGTCGCTTCCCCTGACACAAACTCATAAAAGAAAAGTAATAAAGGTCAAAACCTGCCGAAAAAGTGATATTTGATCTAATCAGAAAAGAGTGTTTACATTTGCCGTCATCAAAACTCATGCGACCTCAATACATGTTGTCGTGTTTCATTCAATAATTACAAGAGTACAGGAGGGCGAATATGCCTATTCAAAAGTTTCCCCCGATGAGTAAGAACTTCCCCAGTTTTGACTGTGATGCTCACGTTGTAGAGTCCGCACTGACCTGGGAGCGGGCAGAAGACAATCTGACGCGAGAAGAATTAAGTGCACTAAAAAAATCAATCTGGTACGACAGTACAACGGGCCAAATGACCGTGAATGGCACGATGAGTGCAGGCATATCGGGATTACCCGTTACTGCCGGTGCTATTAACCCCGGCTCAGTAGCAGGACCGGGCATGAAACACCCTATTCAACGAGCAATTAATGTACGCAACTTGAAAGCGGGGACTGCGATTACTAAAGAGCAGGCAACTTATCTTGATCATAGAGGCGCCTACGAGCCTAAGGCACGATTGAAGGATATGGATATCCAGGGCATTGACCAGGTAATGATTATCCCTACCGATATCGATACCTACCCCTGGATACAGGATGGGCCGGGCGCCGCTGCCCTGTGTAAAATGTATAACGAATGGGCCTGGGAATACTGCCAGGAAGACCCTGAGCGGATATTTTTTGCTGCCATGTTGCCCCTTCAGGACCCGGCATCAGCGGTGCGGGAGTTGTACAGAGTTGCCGATAAAGGCTGTCGAGTTGGCCTGGTGCGACCGATTGACGCGATGGGTAATTACCCATTGCAACCGAAGTACGATGGTTTATGGCGAGCCATGCAGGAAACCGGTGTCGTCTACGGCATGCATCCCTTCCCGGCCTTTGGCTCACTCAAACCGGCGGGCTACACTGAACAACATTCCCCTTCGGAGCTAATCAACAAGACACTGTCATCGTCGGGTATTCCTCATGTTTTCCTGACCAACGTACAAAACTTTCAGTCCGAGGCTTCAGTGTGGCTGATATCGGCCTTGTTATCGGGCTTGTTTGAGCGCTTTCCCGCGTTGAATGCCGCTATTTTTGAGGCGTCTTCTACCTGGTTGAGCTTTGTTCTGGACGAGTGTGACAAATTTTATAAACTCTATCGCAACGAGCGCAGTATGGCTCCGCTCAAGCAATTACCTAGCGAGACGTTTTTTGAACGTTGTGTGACCGGTTTTGAGGGCGATGAAGCCCCGCCTTCCCGAATGCCCGATTTTTACGAGGATATTTTAGTTTGGGCTTCAGATGTTTATCACCACGATGGCGATGATGTCTGGCGCGCGCTGGAAACCATGCATAAAGCCAATTTATCCGAAGATCGTCAGGCCAAATTTTTGGGTGGCAACGCGCGCCGTGCCTACAATATTCCAGCGCCAAAAAACTTTATCCGGCATCGCGTGACCGAGATAGAACGCCCAGACTGGTGGCCGACACAGAGCGAAATTGATATTGCCATGAAAGCCGAATCGAGCGTATTTGCCCCTCCAAAGCCGACTATTGGGAACCCATCAAAACGTGCCGCAGGAGGAGAAAAGTAATGTCTGTCACTAACATCCAGGCCAAGAATTTTTCAGTTTTTGATAGCGATTCCCATATCGTTGAGCCCCATGAGATCTGGGAAAAATACGTCGACACTGAATACCGAACGCTGGCTAAGTCCGCGTTGTGGCGAGAAGAGGGGGAGCTCAACTCCTACCTCAAAGTCAATGGCAAAACATATCGCGATACCATGAACCCGAACATCCCTCGCCACGCAATATGGAAGCCAGGTATGACCTGGGACCAGATAGGTGAACTTGATCCCCAGATTCGTCATGATAAAACCCAGGGCGCGTCAGATCCCCAGGCCCGACTAAGTGATATGGACGCCATGGGCATCGACCAGACCCTGTTGTACCCCACCTGGTTTGCTGAAGGTTTTCACCTGGTAGAAGACCCCGATGTGGCCTATGCCCTGGCACGGGCTTACAATGACTGGATCGCAGATTTTTGCTCCGCCGCACCCGAGCGCCTGTTTGCTGCGGCAATGGTTCCATTGCAAAATATGGATTTTGCCGTTAAAGAATTACGTCGCGTTGCTACCATCCCCTGCTTTAAGGGGGCCTTTATCCGCCCCATGTTTATCGAGGGCAGGTATTTTACTCACCCCTATTACGATCCTTTGTGGCAGACTCTGGAAGACCTTGGCATTACTGCCGCAGTACATCCGGCCAGCGGCTTGTGGAACCCTGAGTGGACGTCCCACGGCCAGTTTATCGAGAAAATGAAAGGCCGATTGAGCCAGGTGACGCTGCTAACTGAAGCCGGAGGTGGGCCCGGTGCGGGTGGCGGCAATGGCCCAAACCTGGGGTTTTCTCCGGTCCCTGAAATCGGCCACCCAATATCACCGGTTATCTCGCCGTGGCTGGACAATCACATGTTTGTCGGTTCTACGCTGATAGGCTATACGGTGATGCAGCGCTATCCAAAAATGAAAGTGGTCATGGCTCATGGCAAAGCATCATGGATGGAAGAAGTGCTTGAAAAAATGGAAGCCTCGGTACTGACTTTTCCCCTGTTACACACCTATCCGGTACGTACAGACCCCGAGAAAATGTGGGAAGAAGGTGAGGTAATGTTGGGTTTTGATGCCCAGGAACGGATGATTCTACAATTACCTGAAGACTATGCAGAAAAAATCGTCTGGGGTTCTAACTACCCGCAACAGGATACCACCAGTGCCTGGGACGCCATTGAGCAACTGAGCAATGCGGGTATTGACGAAGCGATAGTCGCTCGCATGCTCGGTGGTAATGCTGCTGCCCAGTTTGGCATTACGCAGGTACAGACAGTATGAATCTGATTTAAAGCTACTAGCTAGACAGCAGCTTTAAAAAACACAGGCTAATGAGGAAGAAACGATGCATGATTTAATCATCCGGGGAGGCACCATCGTCGATGGCACGGGCTCTTCGAGTTTTATTGGCGATATCGCCATTGACGACGGCAAGATCACGGCGGTGGGTCAGGTATCTGAGGACGCCAGAGAGATCATAGATGCCGAAGGCCTGTTAGTCACTCCGGGCTGGGTAGATACACACACCCACTACGACGGACAGGCTACCTGGGATCCACTATTAACACCATCGGGATGGCACGGTGTGACAACGGCCATTATGGGTAATTGTGGCGTCGGTTTTGCGCCCGTGGCCCCTGATCATCGTGACTGGATGATTGATTTGATGGAATCTGTCGAAGATATTTCCGCCGATGCCCTGAAAGCCGGGATTGACTGGCAGTGGGTCAGTTTTCCCGAGTATCTGGATGCGCTGGATCGCATGCCTCGAGCCATTAATGTTGGCTCTTATGTGGGGCACTGTGCGCTACGCACTTTCGTGATGGGCGAGCGCGGGGCTCAGGATGAAGATCCCACCGAAGCAGAAACTCAGCAAATGGCAGATCTGATGTCCGAAGCGATGGAGGCCGGGGCCTTAGGCTTTTCTACCTCGCGCACCGCTATCCATCTCACACCTGGTGGCGATCCCATACCCGGAACATTTGCAAAAGAAGCTGAATTAATGGCCATAGCGAATGCCGTGGGCAGCTATGGTAATGGTGGCCTGGTGGAAGTTATCGCCGCTGGTGTAGAAACCGGCGAGCGGGAGATCCAGGAAACCGAAATAGCTTTGATGAGCAGGTTGTCACTTGAGTCCGGCTGTGCGGTTACCTACCTGACGGCACAGATTGGCAAAGACCCCGACTTGTGGCGCGAATCATTCCGGCTGGCGGAAGAAGCTAATGCTGCCGGTGCAATGTTAATTCCCCAGGTATCCTGTCGCCCTGTGGGCATGCTGTTTAGCTTTGAAAGTGAAAACCCCTTTGCGCGTTTTCCGAGTTTTATTGAACTTAAAGGCCAGCCTCAGCCGGACAGACTGGCTGCTCTGCGTGACCCAGAGGTTAAAGCTCGGATTCTTGCCGATAAGGATCCGGCACTTACTGCGTGGACTCAATTGTTTGCCAATCCGTGGCCACTGACTTTTGAGCTCGGAGAGGTGCCCGACTACGAGCCTGATCCGGATACCAATATCAAGACCTTGTCCGAGAAACAGGGCCGCGAACCTGCAGAATTAGCTTATGAATTAATGCTTAAAAATGACGGCCAGGCCTTCCTTTTTTGCGCAACAGCCGGATTCTCTGATGGCAATCTCGATGCCACGCGGGAAATGCTACTGAGTTCTACATCCATGGTCGGTGGCAGTGATGGTGGCGCCCATTGCAACTTTATCGTTGATGCCGGTGTACCGACCTTTATGCTGACCCACTGGGCGCGAGATAGAAAAGATGGCTTGCCGCTAGAAATGGTGGTTCGCAAACAAACTAGCGACACCGCACGGCGCAACGGTATCACGGATCGTGGTGAATTATTGTCAGGGCAGCGGGCCGATATCAATTTGATTGACCTGGAGAAACTGACCAGCCTCGCACCCCTGTTGGTAAATGATTTACCCGCTGGCGGTTCGCGTTTAATACAACGCGCTGAAGGCTATGTGGCCACCCTGGTATCTGGCCAGGTAATCATGAAAAATGGTGAGGATACCGGTGCTCGACCAGGTAGTGTAGTGAGGCTTTCGCAAATGGGCCGGTGACGTAGATAGTGCCGGGTTGATAGTAGCCGTTTCGGGAACGGGGTGGACCATTCTATTAGGCCGCCCTTTAGCCTGGCAATAAGGGTAGCGTCCCCTTTTTTTCTATTTAAGCTAGCAGATACACCTGGATCTCTTTTTGTATCATTCGGGGTGCGCGGTAGTCGCCATTGGCAGGATAATCGGATGTGCGGATCGGCATGCCGGGGGCCTGGAACTTGCCGGCGACCGGCTCATCGACTGTTTGCTCCGTGAGCTGGTTCCGCAGGTGATGGAGCGCGAGACCAGATCCTGGCCACAGTTGTGTTTGAGACTGAGCAA
>QNFP01000054.1 GCA_003645535.1 Gammaproteobacteria bacterium
CTCCACATTAGCTCAAAGAAATGTTAATACGCCGGGTTGCCATAAAAGCAACCCGGCGCTACACGCTCGTGCTGTTAACGATAGGCAAGTGTCTGCTTACAGATCAAAATCCGTAATTTACAGATCAAAATCAATAACGCCCCGCGCCAATTTACCATCCCTTAGTTTTTGTATGGCGGTATTGATTTCCCCCAGGACAAAACGCTCGCTGATCATCTCATCAAGCATAAGACGGCCACTCATATAAAACTCTACGTAGCGCGGCATATCGATGCGAAAACGGTTGGAGCCCATCATGGAACTGATAACACGTTTTTGAGAGAGCACCATATCCAGGCCTGGGAATTCCACATTAGTCCCCGCTGGCACCACGCCAACCATGACCGCAGCACCACCGCGACGCGCCATCGCATAGGCCTGTTCTACGGTTTTCTTGAGGCCGATGGCTTCGAAAGCATAGTCAACACCGCCAGAGGTCAGCTCCTGGACCGCTTCAACGGCGTCAACTTCCTGACCATTAATGGTATCCGTAGCACCGACTTTGGCAGCCAGTTCGAGCTTCCAGGGCAGTGCATCGATGGCGATAATTCTATTGGCACCGGCCATGCGACAGCCCTGAATAATCGATAATCCAACACCACCACAACCGATGACCGCAACGGTTTCCCCCGGTGCGACTTTAGCGGAGTTAATGGCTGCCCCCAGCCCGGTGGTGACGCCGCAACCGATAAGCGCTGCTCGATCCAGCGGCATGTCGTCGCGAATTTTCACCAGGGCGTTAGCGTGCAGGAGCATTTGTTCTGCAAAAGTCGAAAGGTTCGCAAATTGCCGAACCTCACCCTGCTCGCCATTAAGTCGCGGTTCTTCGCCTTCGCCCCTGGCCAGTTCGGCCTGACCTGTACATAGATAACCCCGGCCTTCCATACAGAAATCACAGTGGCCACAAAAAGCTGAAGGGCAGCCAATGACGTGGTCACCTGGCTTGAATTCGGTGACATCCGGGCCTACCTGCTCGACGATCCCAGCACCCTCATGTCCCAATATAGTCGGGACGGGCATGGGCAATAAGCCGTCCATAACATGAAGGTCACTATGACATATACCACTGGCCGCCGTGCGTAGCAGGACTTCGCGGCCCTTAGGTTTACTAATTGATACTTCTTCGATTGATAAGGGTTGGTTAAATTCTCGTAATACCGCTGCTTTCATGGAAACCTCCCGGAGAGTTATATTAATTATAAGCACCAAAGACTAGCGGAACTGATTGGTCACCACAATCTTATTTGCTCTATGGAATGTGACCTGCCAGGTCGAACCCGGCCGCGCAGGTTCGAAACCTTTTTGACTCCCTGATTATTGGCAATGGCGCTACCCAGCTTAAGCGCTACCTCGACATTGGCTCGACGCTGGTGTGTAGCATTAGCTAGTACCTGATAATAGATAGCCCCAAAAGGAGATCAGGATGGCCGGGTTCCCTTAGAAGAAAACCCGGCGCTATCGGCTTAATATTACCTAGTCCTAATTGCTAAGACCTAATCACTAACTTTCAGATTTACAATCTATTTACGCATCAAATTCAATCACGCCCCGCGCCACTTTGCCGTCACGCAACTTTTGAATCGCCTCGTTAATTTCTTCCAGCTTGAAACGCTCGCTGATCATTTCGTCCAACTGTAAACGACCACTCATATAGAATTCCACATAACGGGGCATATCGATGCGGAAGCGGTTAGAACCCATGATGGAACCGAGTATGCGTTTTTGTTGAAGCACCAGATCCAGGCCATCAAATTCGATTTTGGTGCCCGCTGGGACCACACCGACGATAACTGCCGCACCACCCCGCCGCGCCATACCGCATGCTTGCTCAACCGTTTGCTTCACGCCTATAGCCTCGAAAGCATAATCGACGCCACCGGAAGTCAACTCCCGAACCGCCTCAATCGCATTGACTTCGGTAGCATTCACACCGTCCGTCGCACCCATCTTGGCAGCCAGCTCCAGCTTCCAGGGCAGTGTATCAACGGCAATAATTCTGTTCGCCCCGGCAATGCGTGCACCCTGAATAATAGACAGACCGACACCACCGCAACCGATGACTGATACCGAGTCACCCGCTGCCACCTGTGCGGTATTCAGCGCCGCACCCAGGCCGGTGGTCACACCACAGCCAATCAATGCAGCTCGATCGAGGGGCATATCATCACGAATCTTAACCAGGCCGTTGGCGTGGATAAGCATCTTTTCAGCAAAGGAGGACAGGTTGGAAAACTGGCGAATGTATTCACCTTCAGCGGAGAGTCTTGGTTCCTCATCTCTGCCCCTGACTAATTCACCCTGGCCGCTGCAAAGATAGCCACGACCCTCCATACAAAATTCGCAATGGCTACAAAAAGCAGAGGGACAGCCGATAATATGATCACCGGGCTTAAACTCGGTGACATCAGACCCTACCGCTTCAACGATGCCCGCAGGCTCATGGCCGAGAATAGTTGGCGTACCCATGGGCAGCAAACCATCAATAACATGCAGATCACTGTGGCAAATGCCACTGGCCGCTGTGCGCACCAGAACCTCGCGGCCCTTTGGCTTACTGATGCTTACTTCTTCAATGGATAGGGGTTGGTTAAATTCTCGTAACACCGCTGCTTTCATTGATCCCTCCTCAAGAGTTTAATAATTCGTTTGCCAGCCAGATTAGCCCAACATCTTTGCAGTCACAATCAAATAGCGACTTTATTGTAGTGCCATCCCCATACAGTTATCGACGGTTCAGGGAATATCGCCCAAACCGAGGAGCAGACCAGCGTTGTTGTGAACCGCTTCACACTCTTACAACATTGCTGGATAAATCCAAACTAAAAGCTTTCAGATAACCCTATTAATCAGTATGTTAGGGCTACTTATTACTAATTGCACTTAAGTTAGGGGACCTCTGATTAATTCTGGACGAAGTAGATTGTAGCCCAAATGTTCAGATTCAAGACGAAAATCGCACGTAATAGCAGGCTATTGCGAAGATTTTCAACGAAGAAGCTGGGCATTTTGGATGCAAGATACGAGTTCATGAATTGATCAGAGGTTCATTAGATATTAGCCCCGTAAAATCAACCACTGAGGGAAGCCCCATGCAGTTTAACGATCTGCTCAAAATGATTGTGGACCGTGACGGATCAGATTTATATCTGTCCACTGGCGCACCTGCGAGCATGAAAATTCAAGGCAAACTGACCGTTGTCAGTGATAGAGCTTACAACGCAGGTGAAGTGAAGGATATTGCCTATTCGATCATGGATGCTGATCAGATAGCAGCTTTTGAGAAAAAACCAGAAATGAACCTGGCTATCTCCCAATCGGATATTGGTCGCTTTCGCGTCAATATCTTTGTACAACGAGGGGAAGTGGCCATGGTCATCCGTGTTATCAAAACCGAGATTCCTCATTTTAAAGACCTTGGTTTGCCCGATATCCTCCCCCAACTAGTGATGGAAAAACGCGGACTGGTATTGTTTGTCGGCGCCACCGGCTCGGGTAAATCCACTTCGCTCGCATCATTAATGGATTACAGAAATAGCAACTCAGCGGGTCACATCATCACTATCGAGGATCCCATAGAGTTTGTGCATCCGCACAAGAAAAGCATTGTTAATCAGCGCGAAGTAGGTATGGATACCAATAGCTACGAGGATGCCCTGCAGAATACTTTGCGCCAGGCACCAGATGTGATTTTGATCGGCGAAATCCGCAGCCGTGAAACCATGGAACATGCACTGGCTTTTGCCGAGACCGGCCATTTGTGCTTATCGACGCTGCACGCCAACAACTCCAACCAGGCACTGGATCGTATCATTAACTTTTTTCCTGAAGATCGCCATAAGCAGTTGTTTCTCGACCTGTCATTAAACCTACGGGGCATTGTCTCCCAACGTCTGGTTCCCACTATAGATAACAAGCGGGCAGCGGCGATTGAAGTATTACTGGGTTCCCCCCGGGTAAAGGATTTGATCAAAAAAGGCAGCGTGGAAGAACTCAAAGAAGTCATGAAAAAATCTCAGAACGAGGGCATGAAAACGTTTGACACCGCTTTGTATGAGCTTTATAAAGAAGGCAAAATCAGCCTTGAAAATGCCCTGCAAAATGCTGATTCCAAAAATGATTTACGTTTACAGATCCGGCTAAAAGAAGGCACGGCTGAAACAAGTGCCGCGGAGCCAATAGAGGATGGCCAGGAGCAGAGCGATGACCATTCAACTGCAACTGCACCTGCATCGACGCAAGACCAGGCAGCTCAGACAACTAAAGACGAAACAGGTGAGGAGCATATCGCTGCCGCAGACGTTGCTGATGAAAGCCCCGGGTTGACCTTATCACTGGAGCCGATAGAACTTGCCGTTGACATGGAAGCCGAGGAGCCGGAAGAAACTATTGTCACCAACCCCTATGCCGCCTAAAAAAGCCGCCTAAAAAGAGCTGCTTAAACCCGGCGGCTAAATAAAGCCGGCTAAAAAACCAGAAAAGGCCCGCATAAACCTTCACAGGTTTCAGCGGGCTTGCAAGGCCTGGCCATCAAAACAAAGTCCGGGCAGACCATGACGCATAAAAGTGCGAATATTGGCGTGATCTGTACCCATCGGGTTGGCAAGCACATCATTTCTATAATAACGCCCAAAACAAGCCAGGATTTCTGCTTCATTTAAGCCATTGAGCTGACCAAAGGCAAAAATTCGGCAGGAACCAGCGTTACTTCCCGCTTCATTAACCACCAGATCATCGTCCACGCCATTGGTAAAACGCGTTTCAACATAACGATAACTGGTATTGATCACTTCCATCACATCATCAAACTCAATGCTTTGTGCCCGGCTTCTGATTTGCTCAATCAACTGCTCTATAGTCATAAATACTCACCTTATCATTTGCTGTTCATTGCGCGGTTTATGGAGATATAAGCATTACATAGCCTGGGTTACTTTTGAAAATTCTATAAAATAATCGATTGTCTCCGGGTTACGCATAGCATCCCTATTAACTGACTTTTCAAGATCGAAACCCATGAGTATTTTCTTTATCGGAGTTTCCAGCTTTTTACCGGTCATGGTGTAGGGTATTTCATCGATCTGAAATACCTCGTCTGGCACATGGCGTGGGGTAAAATCTTGTCGCAGCGATTTTTTTATTTGCCCAATGATCTCATCGTTCAATGTCAAACCAGGTTTTAACTGCACAAATAGAGGCATGTAGTGCCGCCCACCAGACAGCTCGATACTAATCACCAGGCTATCGGCCACTGCCTCCACCTTCTCAACCCCCCGATATACTTCGCTGGTGCCAATACGAATACCACCCCGGTTCAACGTGGAATCCGAGCGACCAACGATTTCAATGGTGCCAGCAGCCGATAGACGCATCCAGTCACCGTGGCGCCACCAACCTGGATATTCCTCAAAATAGCTTTCCTGATAACGTTTGCCATCCTTGTCATTCCAGAAATAAATGGGCATTGAGGGCATAGGCTGAGTAATCACCATTTCACCCACCTCATCTATAAGAGCCTCGCCCTTATCATCTAGCGCTCGCACATCGACACCCAGTAAACGGCATTGAATCTCGCCGGAATAGACTGGCAGTAGCGGTGAACTGCCAACAAAAGCAGAGGCGATGTCGGTGCCGCCACTAATAGAAATCAGCCACAAATCTTGCTTAACCGCTTCATATACCCACTCAAAGCCTTCTTCAGGCAAAGGCGAACCTGTGGAGCCAATTGACCTGAGCGTGCTCAAATCAAAGTCTTTGCCCGGTTCCATCCCGGCCTTCATGCAGCCGATATAATAAGCCGCACCACCGCCAAATTGTGTCAATCGAGCCCGCTCAGCCATAGACCAGAGTCGATCTAAATCCGGGCAAGCCGGATTACCGTCGTAAATAACCAGCACCGCGCCGGCAAGTAGTGAAGACACGCCAATATTCCACATCACCCAACCGGTAGTAGAAAACCAGAAAAACCGATCACCAGGCCTGATATCACAATGCAACGCCATATGCTTATATTGTTCGACAAGAATGCCACCGTGGCTGTGCGTAATTGCTTTGGGAATGCCAGTGGTTCCTGAGGAATACAGTATCCACATGGGATGATCAAACGCCACCTGCTCGAAAACGATATCCGTTGCTTCGTTATCCAGGGCCTGTTGCCAGTGATCGACCTTATCGATACGCGAATTTTTAGCATTGCCGCAGTAATCAAAGAGCACTATACGCTCGACACTCGGCAGCGCATTGCCAAGGCGCGCCACCTCGTCGAGTCGATCTATGGTTTTTCCGTTGTAACTGTAACCATCAACGGCAAACAGCACCCGGGGCGAAATTTGCTCAAACCGGTCAACGACACTATTGGTACCAAAATCCGGAGAGCAACTAGACCACACTGCACCGATAGAGTTAGCAGCCAGGAAGGCAACAAGGGTTGCGGGAATGTTGGGCATATAGGCAACTACCCGGTCACCCGCCTGTACCCCCAGCACGCGCAGGTAGTGAGCCAGGCGGGCAACGTCATGCTCTAATTCAGCCCAGCTCACTTCATACAAATTATCGGATTCCGACTCGGCGAGAAGCGCTGGACGCTCATCTGAGCGGCGCCGAAAGATATGTTCAGCGAAATTGAGACTTGCCCCCTGAAACCATTGCGCGCCAGGCATAATACGAGAAGCCAGCACCTGCGTGTACGGCGTTGTCGAGATTATGCCAAAATATTCCCAGATGCTTTGCCAGAAGTCTTCAATGTGCTCAATTGACCACTGATAAAGCTCATCATAATCACTAAAACGCAAATTCCTATTATCCGCTAACCACTGCATATAAGCAGTCATATTGGATTGCTGTTGCCATTCGTCAGATGGCCGCCAAAGCTCTTTCATTCCTGCTCCTTTATAGAATCCCTAATTTATAGAAACTCTCTAATTTATAATTGCGATACCAGCGCTTCTCGGTACACCCTTGCGCATGCTGCTAAATACGCTCCAACACCAGAGCGATGCCCTGCCCCACGCCAATGCACATAGTACAAAGCGCATATTTTCCACCACTGCGCTGCAATTGATACATCGCAGTAGTCGCTAGCCGTGCGCCACTGGCGCCAAGAGGGTGACCCAAAGCAATGGCTCCGCCATTGGGGTTTACATGTCCAGCATCATCCGGCAAACCCAACTCTCTGAGCACTGCAAGCCCCTGAGCCGCAAAGGCCTCATTGAGTTCAATGACATCCATCTGCCCTAAATCGAGGTCGGCTGCGGCAAGTACTTTCCTGGTGGCCAGCACCGGCCCCATGCCCATTATCCGCGGTTCAACACCAGCCGTTGCCATCGCCACAACACGTGCTTTAGGCGTTAGACCATGTTGGCCAAACGCTGACTCGGAAGCCAACAGCAAAGCACATGAACCATCATTCACTCCAGACGCATTGCCTGCTGTTACCGTGCCATTTTCTCGGAAGGGCGTGTTCAGCCTGGCCAGTGCTTCGAGGCTGGTTTCACGGGGATGCTCATCGGCAGCAAATATCAGCGGCTCCTGCTTACGGCGTGGCACTTCTACCGAAACGATCTCATCATCGAATAAACCCCCTGCCTGTGCCGCAGCTGCGCGTTGTTGACTCAACAGAGCAAAACGATCCTGCGCTTCACGTTGAATATTAAATTGCTCGGCAACATTTTCTGCCGTCTCCGGCATCGAGTCAGTGCCATGACGCTGCTCCATTAGTTTGTTAACGAAACGCCAGCCCAGGGTGGTATCAAATATTTCTGCTTTGCGACTGAAAGCAGACTCAGCCTTAGCCATAACAAAAGGCGCGCGAGACATGGATTCAACACCTCCGGCAATAAGCAGCTCGGCCTCACCACAACGAATAGCACGAGCGGCACTACCTAGCGCATCGAGGCCTGAACCACACAAGCGGTTAATCGTCACACCTGGCACACTGACATCGAGTCCGGCTAACAGAGCACTCATGCGCGCGACATTGCGATTATCTTCGCCCGCCTGGTTCGCACAACCGTAGAACACATCTTCGAGTAACTGCCAATCCACATCAGGATTGCGATCCATTAGCGCCTTAATAGGCAAGGCACCCAAATCATCCGTTCTGATAGTAGACAAAGCACCACCAAAACGCCCAATAGGGGTACGAACCGCATCACAAACAAATGCATCTTTCATCATAGTTATGTCCTGAAGCAGGGCGTCATTCATCGAGACACCGAGGATTAGTTACGTTTTCACAAAAGCCATTAGCTGATCTTCATAGAGCCATTAGCTGATCTTCAATAGAGCCATTAACTGACCTCCTGAAAAAGCCATTAGCTGATTTGGAAAGAGCCAACAGCCAACTAGTCAAAGGCGCCTATTGTAGTGCCAATACCTTCAACACACGACTGGCAACACCAGGGTTTGTTCGCTTAAACAAAACTGGCACGAAGATCACTTTAGCCAGGAAGTAGCTGCTACAATCGCGCGCCTTTGCACGATAGATCAACGTACTTCTCGTGACTCAACAAACTAAAGCCCAACGCAACACGCAACTTAACACCCAGCTCAACGCCCAACAGCGCAAAGCTACCCGTCATATCAGTGGTCCTCTGCTGGTACTGGCTGGCGCCGGCAGTGGCAAAACCAGCGTGATAACCCAAAAAATAGCGTACCTTATTGAACAGTGCGGACTGCCTGCAAACAGTATTGCGGCAGTCACCTTTACTAATAAATCCGCTCGAGAAATGAAGAATCGCGTGTCGTCGCTAATCAAAGGCAAGCAGACCAGGGGGCTGACAGTATCGACCTTCCATAACCTGGGCCTCAATATCATTCGCCGCGACAGTAGAACCCTGGGTTACAGAGCCGGGTTTTCTATTTTTGATGCGGAGGATGCCCGTAGCCTGCTTAAAGAATTGATGCTGCGCGATGGTGACATCAACACGGATCATCTAGACCTGGTACAAAACCAGATTTCACGATGGAAAAGCACGTTGATAGAGCCAGGCAAAGCTCTATCACTGGCTGAAAGTAGCGGTGAACAGGCCATTGCCATGATTTACGATCGCTATCGGCAAGCATTAAAAACCTACAACGCCGTTGACTTTGACGACTTAATTCTGGTGCCCGTACAACTCTTTCACGATCATCCGGACAAACTCGACAAATGGCAAAATAAAATTCGTTATTTGCTGGTCGATGAATATCAGGACACCAACCACGCCCAGTACGAGCTGGTCAAACTACTTGTCGCCAAACACGAAAATCTTACTGTGGTTGGCGATGACGACCAGTCCATTTATGCGTGGCGCGGGGCGCAACCGGAAAATCTGGTTCAGCTAGGTGAAGACTTCCCCCGTCTTGATGTTGTTAAACTTGAACAGAATTACCGCTCCACAACGCGTATTTTGGGTGCAGCCAACGCCTTGATTGCTAACAATCCCCACGTCTTCGAAAAAGCCCTGTGGAGTAAACTCGGTCAGGGCGACCTCATTCGAATTATTCGCTGTAGCAATGAAGAAACAGAAGCAGAACGGGTGGTCAATGAGATTATCGAAAACCGGCTGCGTCGTGGCTGCCCGTTCAGGGATTTCGCGATACTATATCGCGGCAATCATCAGGCAAAGCTGCTAGAAATAAATCTACGTGCCCTGGGCATTCCTTATCAACTCAGTGGCGGCACTTCTTTTTATGCCCGTACTGAAATCAAAGATATCATGGCTTATTTGCGCTTACTGGTTAACCCAGATGACGACAACGCCTTTCTCCGCATCATCAATACTCCACGCCGACAAATCGGCGCCACCACCCTGGAAAAACTAGCGGGCTACGCAGCACGACGCGAAACCTCTCTGTTCGCCGCCATTAGTGAACTGGGAATTCGTGAAGAAATCGCACCGGCTAACCTCCAGCACCTGGATAATTTCAAAACCTGGTTAGAAAATATCGCCAGCAACTGCCAGGGAAACAATGCGATAGATGCCATCCGTGAAATGATCGAAGATATCGGCTATGAAGCCTGGCTACACCAAAATGCCAGCAGTAACGCAGTGGCTGAGAATCGCATGGCAAACGTTCAGCTGCTTATTACACAGCTAAAGGATGTACTCGGCCATAACAGCACAGACGAAACAGATTCTATCGACGCAGACATTAACGATGCAGATATTGGCATTGAAAACGCTATAGCCAGGCTGGTATTGCGCGACCTGCTCGATCGACAGGGTGAAGAGTCCGCTGATGACAAAGTACAGCTCATGACCCTTCATGCTGCTAAAGGCCTGGAATTCCCCCACGTATTTTTGATCGGTATGGAAGAAAACCTGTTGCCCCATCGCAATAGTATCGAAGATGGCAATATTGAAGAGGAACGCCGCCTCGCCTATGTGGGTATTACCCGAGCGCAACGGACTCTGACACTGACGCTGGCTGCAAAGCGGCAACAGTTTGGCCAAACATACCAGACCGAACCAAGCCGCTTCCTTGAAGAAATACCCGCAAATGATGTAGAACGTGAAGGCTTTGGCGAAGAGTTATCTGCCGAGGATCAAAAGGAGAAAGGACAGCAGTCATTATTGGCCCTGAAAAGCCTGTTTCAGTAGCCTGTATGTTAATCAGAACAGGCACCTGTCAGGATTGGTGGGCCTGGTTTTATTACGGCAATTTATAACCGTAAATGACCGCGACGCCTTTGGCGTACACCATTCAGGCATACCACGCATATGGCAAGTGCAGCCAGCCAATCCGGCGGTTATCTCAATCAATTCTAAGCCTGTACTATCGCGGTTATTATTCAGTTAAACTATACTGATAATAATCAATGACATCGGCTATAGATTTTGATAGTTTGTCAGCACGTTGACAAAGTGCTCCACTGAAACTAGAGGCTTCATAATATGAATAATCCCACTAATCTTCGCCCTGCCTTTAACAGGCACAGTAAATCGAGGGGTCTATCTACGCTAAAAAAGGTTGCGTTCGGTTTATCGTTAAGTGTTTCTACCCTCGGATTTGCTGAGGGCGATACCAAACAGGCTCCGGGCGAGGCCGATTACATGACTTATTGTGCATCGTGTCATGGCGCAACTGGTGAAGGTAACGGGCCAGTCGCCAACCACTTAAAGAACCGCCCGCCAGATCTTACTTACATTACGCAGCAACAAACCGGCGGTGAATTTCCCTACATGTATGTACTAGGGATCGTTGAAGGCAACCCGGAGCTGGATAAAAAAGGTCGTACACACGGTCCTTCCGATATGCCGGTGTGGGGAAATATCATTTATGAGGATAGCGGCGAACGAAGTAGCCTTGCCAAAGCTCGCCTGCGGCACCTGGTAGATTATATAAAGAACATGCAGAAATAATTGACCTATCTCTAACGTGTAACTGACAAGCAACTGTTGATGAGTAACCGGCTACAAAGCCGGTTACTCCCTTGTCGACTATCTCTACACCTCACCAGTTTCTGAATCACCATCAATTCATTAATACGTTTGCTCACAACAGGCCCCCTGGTCGTGTCGAGCCTCACCAAAAATTAGTAGCCAGAATCGGCGCTTAAAAATATCCACTCAGGAGAAACACCGTGCTCAGCGAAAATCTGACCAAACAGTTGAATACACAAATTAACCACGAGTGCTTTTCCGTCGTACTTTATACGCAAATGAGCGCATGGTGTGCCAGCAAAGGCTATGACGGCTGTGCGCTTTTTTTCCGCATGCAGGCGGACGAAGAGAAGCAGCATATGGAAAAACTATTTGTGTACGTTCTCGAAACAGGAGGGCTGCCTCAGCTCAGCGAAATTGCAGCACCGCCAAGCTCATGGGATTCCGTAAGAGATCTTTTCCAGGCGACCTTTGATCATGAGAAAAGTATTTCCGCAGAGATCAGCGCGCTTGTTGAAATAGCTCTCGATGAAAAGGATTTTTCAACTTTCAACTTTTTACAGTGGTATGTTTCCGAACAACACGAAGAGGAGCACCGCCTTAAATCCATACTTGATCGGATCGACATGATCACCGCCGAAGGTCATGGCCTGTTTACTATTGACCGCGAGGTCAGCAGGCTAACTAGTAGCGGAAATAGTTAAGATACCTTTTTGCATAGAAACCAACTGGCCTGCTGTGCATGTCGATATCGACCTTCTATTCGCCCAGTATCGCCCAGGTATCAGTAGCGAGTGATTTCAATTGCACTTATATGCTTAAGGCACTGTTCCGGAAAGTTATTATCATTAAGTAGTCCATAACCTGACAAATATATCTTATAATAGCGCCTTTATTATTGATGGTCTGCTATAGCTGGGTTTCGTATATGCCGAGCGAAGCCGTTACGGATTTCGTTTTGTAAAACCGATACCTTAGCAACACTAAACTACCCTGCTTACCAGGCTTATTTCACCATCATACAAACAACACCCTGCCTTCCTCGGCAGGAACATCGGCCAACGCGCCTTTTGCCCATCCACACGGATGGGCAAAAAGTCAGGGCTTGATATCTCGCAAACTGGAGGTAAGCATTGATTAATCGATATATTGCAATTGCTATTGGACTGCTAGTAAGCGCGCCAGGATGGGCATCCACTCAATCCGCTACACACCTGGATTTAACCACTCACTGGGTAGGTTATACGGCGCTGGCGATTTTCGCTTTAGCTTATTCTCTGGTTATCGCAGAAGAATACATACACATGCGTAAGTCAAAGCCGGTGTTGTTAGCAGCGGGGCTGATCTGGATTGTTATCGCGCTGGTGTATAACGCCCATGACCTACCCCACGAAGTAGAGGCAGGCATAAGACATAATTTCCTCGAATACGGCGAACTTTTCTTTTTCTTGCTAGTGGCAATGACTTATATAAACGCCATGATCGAGCGAGGTGTGTTTGAGGAGTTACGTAACTGGCTGATCAAAAAAGGGTTTAGTTACAGAGCCTTATTCTGGTTAACGGGGATTTTTGCTTTTTTCATATCACCTGTGGCAGACAACTTGACCACTGCGCTGATTATGTGTGCTGTGGTGCTGGCGGTGGGTGAGGGCCAGCCACGTTTTGTGGCGATTGCATGCATTAACATAGTGGTTGGTGCCAATGCCGGCGGCGCATTCAGTCCTTTTGGTGATATCACTACTTTGATGGTCTGGCAGAAAGGTATCATTGCGTTTGGCGAATTTTTTGCTCTGTTTATCCCTTCGGTTGTCAATTTTGTCGTGCCAGCAGCAATCATGCAGTTTGCCTTACCTTCTGGTAAGCCTCCGTCGGTAGGTGTTGAAGGCAAAGCAATGAAATATGGCGGCATGGCTATCGTTGTCTTGTTTCTATTGACTATTGCAACCGCGGTGTCATTCCATAACTTTCTACATATACCGCCGGTATACGGGATGATGACCGGGCTCGCTTATTTGAAGTTTTACGGATTTTACCTACGCAGAAAATCAAGATCTCAGGCTCTCCTTAGCGAAAACCCACCGGGTCAGAATGAAGACCATTATCACTTTGATGTGTTCGACAAAATTGCCCAGGCCGAATGGGATACCCTGTTTTTCTTTTATGGCGTTATTCTTGCGGTAGGCGGGCTAGGCTTTATTGGTTATCTCGGCATGGCATCAGAGCTTAGCTACGGCCTTCTAGGTCCAACCAATTCCAATATACTGGTCGGCTTGTTATCTGCAATTGTTGATAATATTCCCGTAATGTTCGCCGTCCTTACCATGAATCCTGATATGTCCCATTTTCAGTGGTTGCTGGTAACCATGACTGCAGGTGTTGGTGGTAGCCTGCTGTCTATTGGCTCGGCTGCCGGTGTTGCGCTGATGGGGCAGGCGCGAGGGCAATATACATTTTTTAGCCATCTGAAATGGACACCAGTCATTGCCCTGGGCTATGCAGCCAGTATCTGGACGCATTTTTTGGTCAATGGCTAACAGCGGTAAAGTAGTGCTCTGTTAGTCGGTGGTCACGAGCGTTTCTTTATTCCCGCTTTCAGTGAGCTTTTTAACTGCTTTTTCTGTTGAAAGATAGATTCTGTCGGCCCCCAGCTTACTGCATAGCTCAGTACCTTCGAGGCGATCCATAACCGGGCCTTTTACCTCGGCGAGATGCAACTGTATGCCAGAGGAACGCAACTCCTCCTCGATATTTTCAAGTAACTCCAGGCCACTGGTGTCCAGGTAGGCGACACCGGAAAAGATCAATACAACGTCGGTCAGTCCGTTGCGCTCCACAATCAGGTTATGCAATTCGGTTTCTACCTGGGGAATATTGGCAAAATAAATATTTTCATCGACACGCACCAACAACAGGTGGGGCCAGGTTTGCACTGTATGGCGATGAATATTCCGAAAGTGCTCAGTGTCGGCAATGCGACCGACCACAGCGATATGGGGGCGGCTAGTTCGGTAAAGGAATAATAGTAGAGCCAGACTAACTCCCAGCATCAAGGCATGTTCAATGCCAAAGGCGAGCACACCGAACAATGTAGCGCCCTGAGCAATGCCATCGCCACGATCATAAAGCCAGGTATGTTTTAACGACTGAAAATCAATTAATTGCCATACAGCAACAACAATGATGGCAGATAGCACTGCTTTAGGTAGGTTTTCAAGTAATCCAGTAAACAAAAAAGCAGCAAGACCGACTAATATCGCCGTCACAATAGCAGCCAGTTGGGTGCGCGCACCGGCATCGAAATTTACCATTGAGCGTGAAAACCCACCAGCCACCGGCATGGCGCCAGCGCAGGAAGCAACAATATTGGTAATGCCCAGCGCTCTGAACTCCTGGTCGGGATCGATTTTTTCACGGCGCCGAAATGCCAGCACCTTTGCCACCGAAATACTTTCCACGTAACCGATAACCGCAATCATCGCGGCGGAGGGCAGCAGCTCGAGCCAGCCGGGCGCTTTAACAAAGCTAAAGCTCAAGCCCGGCAAGCCCATAGGAACGATGCCCACAACCGCTACATCCAGCGCTTTGTTCGCTCCTACAACAGTTGAAATAACAATCGCAACAACGACTACAAGGAGCGGAGCAGTACGCCCGAGAATTCCAGCGGTCTCGCGCTTCATGCCCCTGTTAGTAAGAAATTCGACCAGTGGCTGACGAGCCAACGCCAGCAAAACCACAGCAACAACTCCAAATGTTGTGGTAACAAGGTTGAGTGCGGTCAGATCCATTACCAGCGTTTGGAGCAGCTCAGCAAAGCTGGAACCACGGGGTACCGATATGCCAGTGAGTGACGCGAGCTGCGTCCCAACAATGAAAATTGCTGCCCCGGTAGTAAAGCCACTC
>QNFP01000055.1 GCA_003645535.1 Gammaproteobacteria bacterium
ATATGCGCATGGTAGTGGCGCGAATATAGCCAGATAATGAGAAACACAGGTTAAATCGATCCATCGAGCAATCCTGAATTGCGCATAATGTATATTATGTTAAATTGAGGTAATAGTAGTAGTTATTAAAATATAGGTTATGATCCCAGCTACCATACTTCCTTCGTTTAATTTATTTAGCCATTGCACAAATGGTTCGTGGCATTTGGTTTCGTAGTACCTGGTTTTGTAGCACCTGGTTTTGTAATTCGTGGTTTATAGCATTTAGTTTGTGCCATTACCCCATTCATTAATGAATTGAGAAAATTTTACATATGAAAAAAGCTTCCTGCCTGCTCTTTTCACTTTGCATTGCCTGCCTGGCGAATGCGTCGTTAGAACCCCTTGAGTACACGAATATTCAAGCTCAGACCAGCAAAGAGATCATTGCCAAGTTATCGAAGAATCACTATCGGAAACTGAAGGTTGACGATGAGCTGTCTGCTCTTTTATTTGATAATTATCTCGATAATCTAGATCCCTTGAAAAGCTATCTAATGCAAGCAGATATTGATGAGCTTTCGCCCGCACGGGCGACCCTGGATGATGCTTTATTAAAAGCTGATCTGAGCCTGGGTTTTGAGATATTTAATCGCTTTCGTTTGCGTATGGACCAGCGCCTGACTGCAAATATCACTCTATTAGAAAGCGATTATAAATTTGATTTCAGTAAGGATGAAACGCTGTTGCTCGATAGAAAACAACGTCAGTGGGCAGTATCGAAAAAAGCCGCAGATGACTACTGGCGCAAACGTATGAAGGATGGATTGCTAAGGCTGACGTTATCGGGCAAAGACTTACCGGCGGCCCGAGAATTGCTTATAAAGAGATATCAAAGCCAAATTAATCAGCTAAACCAACAGGATTCTGAAGACGCCTTCCAGTTCTTTACAAATGCATTGACGGAAATTTATGATCCGCATACCAGCTATTTGTCACCTCGAACATTGGAAAATTTCAACATTACTATGTCGCTGTCGCTCGAGGGAATTGGTGCAGTTTTACAACGAGAGGACGAGCTCACCAAGATAGTGCGCATTGTCCCTGGAGGACCTGCTGACAAGGAGGCTACTTTACGTGCCGGGGATAAGATCATTGGTGTTGCCCAGGGGAAAAAGGGTGAAATGTCCGACATTATTGGCTGGCGACTGGATAAGGTTGTTGAGCAGATACGCGGGAAAAAAGACACAGTGGTGCGTCTTGAAATACTTACCGGTGCAGTCGATTCGGCAGACAAAAGCCAGATTGTAACGATCATAAGAGACAAAGTACGGCTTGAGGAGCAGGCTGCGCAAAGTGAGGTCATTGAATTATCGGCTGACCAAAACGAGTTTCGCGTAGGTGTTATTAAGGTGCCGGCCTTTTACATGGATTTTGAAACTTATCGTAAGCGTGACCCCAACTTCAAAAGCACCACGAGAGATGTACGCCAGCTACTTCTGGAACTTGAAGACGATAACGTACAGGGGATTATTCTGGATTTGCGTAATAATGGCGGCGGCTCGTTATTAGAGGCAACGGCCCTTACCGATCTGTTTATAGCCCCCGGCCCTGTGGTGCAGATCAGGCATGCAAATCAACATATAACGCGTAATCAACGCTCACACCGACGACCTTTTTACGATGGGCCACTGGTTGTTCTGGTTAACTGCCTGAGCGCATCGGCGTCAGAGATCTTTGCCGGAGCGATTCAGGATTACGGACGAGGGCTGATATTGGGTGGGACCAGCTTTGGCAAAGGAACAGTTCAGGTCATGGCGCCCCTGAAACACGGGCAGTTAAAGTTTACCGAATCAAAATTTTATCGTGTCTCCGGAAACAGCACGCAGCACCGTGGTGTCATTCCGGATATAAAGTTTCCCTCATACTGCAATCGCGATGATATCAGCGAAAGCAGCCAGGAGTACGCCCTCCCCTGGGATAGTATTCATGCAGTCCCACATGCTAAACATCATAATATTAAGCCGCAACTGGCTGAACTCAAAGTACTGCACGATAAGCGCATTTCCGGGGAACCCGACTGGCAATTTATGTTGGCTGAAATAGATCTTCTCCATCAACAACAAAATATCGAGCAACTGACACTTAATCAGGAAAAGCGGAAAGGTTTGCAAGATGAGCGAGAGCGTAAAATGTTGTTGATCGAAAACAAACGCCGTAAGGAGCTTTCACAGGAGCCCTTCTCTACTTTTGTGGAGTTGCGAGAATTCCGTAAGGAATCGAAGGACGACGATGACAAGGCCGACCCGATGTTAAAGGAGGCTGGTATGCTGTTGCTGGATTTCGTCAGCACCAATTCTCAATCCTCCTCTAGAGTCGTGAGTAGCGATGCAGACGGTCAGGCAGTGGTTTATTAGGAATTTATTAGTGCTTTATTAAGGCAATCCTGATCCATTTGCTTACCCTTCCCGCCTTCAGGAAATATCCGATCTGCCCGCCTGTTCCACAAATAGAATCGGCACCCCTGCTTGCGTTACAGTTTTCGTGATTGTCGACACCGTCGGCATATACCAACGGGTCGAGTTACTTAAATCGCCTCGAATGTAGACTTATTGCGTAAAAAATACATAAAAAAGCCGGTCGTTTTGACCGGCTTTTTTAGCTGGAACGCTTTGTGAATCAGGTGCGCCTACAACCCACTATCAAGCTCAGGTAAAGCCTTGAACAGATCCGCAACCAGTCCATAATCGGCCACCTGGAAAATAGGTGCTTCTTCGTCTTTGTTAATGGCTACAATTACTTTCGAGTCCTTCATGCCAGCGAGGTGCTGGATCGCGCCGGATATACCGACAGCAATATACAGATCTGGAGCAACAATTTTTCCAGTTTGCCCTACCTGCATCTCGTTGGGTACGAAGCCGGCATCAACGGCGGCTCGTGAGGCACCCACCGCTGCGCCCAGTTTGTCCGCCACTTTGTATAATAACTCAAAGTTTTCGCCGTTTTGCATACCGCGGCCACCGGAAATAACAATGGATGCCGCAGTTAGCTCAGGACGGTCTGATTTAGCAACTTCTTCGCCGAGATATTCTGAAATTTCAGCATTGTGTACGCTATCAACGCCCTCTATGCTGGCACTACCGCCTTCTTCGGCGACCGGGTCGAAAGCCGTGGTGCGTACGGTCATGACTTTGATCGGATCACTGCTCTGTACTGTCGCAATAATATTGCCAGCGTAGATAGGGCGCTGGAACGTATCAGCGCTCACAACTGCAGAAATTTCGGAGATTGACTGGGCATCCAGCAAGGCACTAACCCGAGGTATAATGTTTTTGCCATTGGTGCTAGCCGGAGCAAGAATATGGCTATAGTTTGTCGCTAATTCAACTATCAACGGCGATACATTTTCCGTGAGCATAAACTCATAGGCTGGGTTGTCAGCGACCAGTACTTTATTGATGCCAGCAATTTTTGCGGCAGCTTCTCCCGCTGCTGAACAGTTTGCGCCAGCGATCAAAATATCTACATCACCACCAATCTCTGCAGCTGCGGCGATAGTATTGAGGGTCGCGCCCTTAATGCTTGTGTTGTCGTGTTCTGCAATAACCAGAATGCTCATGAAATCACCTTGGCTTCGTTTTTCAGTTTTTCGATTAGTTCAGCAACGTCTTCGACTTTAACTCCGGCCTGACGCTCGGCTGGTGGCTCCGCTTTTAGCAGGATCACACGAGGCGCAGTATCAACTCCAAGTTCTTCCGGTGTTGTCTTATCAATAGTTTTCTTCTTCGCTTTCATTATATTTGGTAGCGATGCATAACGGGGTTCGTTAAGGCGTAAATCTACCGTGACAATAGCGGGTAATTTTAACTTCACGGTCTGAAGTCCAGCATCAACTTCTCTGATTACCGTAATATTGCCATCGTCTACGGTGATCTCGGAAGCGAAGGTGGCCTGTGCCCAACCGGTTAATGCGCCAATCATCTGACCGGTTTGGTTATTATCACCATCAATAGCCTGCTTGCCCAACAAGACCATGTCCGGGTTTTCTTTGTCACAAATGGCTTTGAAGCACTTGGCTATAGCCAGTGGTTCAAGGTCGACGTCAGTTTCTACCAGAATACCTCGGTCAGCACCCAGCGCAAGAGCTGTGCGTACCTGCTCCTGGGCAGCCTGGGGGCCGATAGACACTGCGATGATTTCTGTGGCGATGCCATTTTCTTTCATCCGCACCGCCTCTTCTACAGCAATTTCGCAGAAAGGATTGATGGCCATTTTGACATTGGCTAAATCGGGACCGGTATTGTCGGATTTTGCCCGTACTTTCACGTTGTAATCTGCAACGCGTTTTACGGCAATAAGTATTTTCATGAATTACCTATGCTAACTTGTTGAAAAATATTGGTATTTTATGGGTCGCAAAGAGCTAGCTCAGGAGTACCCTGTTTTTCGCGACGCGCCATAATGCCGTGCTGATGGTAAGAAATCAACTCTTGCTGGTGGATGCATAGTCGAAGGTGCCAGGGGAACCCCTAATCCGTAATTAGCGTAGCGGAGAAGCGCGGAAAAAGCTAAAATTCGCGCCGTAAATTTGATACCTATTACGTAGTTCTGTGGAGGGCATATATAGTGACAAGAGAATATATGGAATACGACGTTGTTATTGTCGGTGCAGGTCCTGCCGGACTGTCTGCGGCATGCCGCCTGCGACAATTAAATGCCGAACTAACAGTATGTGTTGTCGAAAAAGGTTCTGAAGTGGGCGCCCATATCCTTTCCGGCGCAGTATTCGAGCCGAGCGCCCTCAATGAGCTATTCCCTGACTGGGAAAAGGATAATGCACCTGTAAAAACACGAGTAAACAGGGACGATATCTATGTGATGATCAGTGCCAACAAAGCCATTAAGGTTCCCTCCTTGTTTGTGCCCAGCACAATGCACAATGAGGGCAATTACATTATCAGCCTTGGCAATCTGTGTCGTTGGTTAGGAGAACAGGCTGAGGCTCTGGGCGTGGAAATTTTTCCAGGTTTTGCAGCCTCAGAGGTCATTTATAACGACGACGATTCCGTAAAAGGTATTGCCACCGGTGATATGGGTATTGGCGCCGACGGTGAGAAAAAAGATTCTTACATGGAGGGCATGGAGTTACACGGTAAATATACACTTTTTGCGGAGGGCTGCCGGGGTAGCCTGGGCAAGCAACTGATTGCTAAATACCGTTGTGACGAAGGCAAAGATCCGCAACACTATGGTTTAGGAATCAAGGAGATATGGAAGATAAGTGATGAAAAACATCATGAAGGATTGGTGGTTCACAGTGCTGGTTGGCCGCTTGATGAAAGCAAATCAGCCGGTGGTGGTTTTCTTTACCATATTGAAGATAATCAAATAGCTTTGGGACTTATTGTCGATCTGTCCTACAGCAACCCTCACGTTAGTCCATTTGACGAATTCCAGCGTTACAAACACCATCCCGTTATCAAGCAATACATAGAGGGCGGTGAACGTGTAGCTTATGGTGCCAGAGCACTCGTTAAAGGGGGGCTGCAATCACAGCCGCGCATGACTTTCCCTGGCGGCATGCTGATTGGCGATGATGCCGGCACCTTGAATTTCGCCAAAATCAAGGGCTCTCATACTGCGATGAAATCGGCAATGATTGCCGCTGAGGTGGTAGTAGATGCCCTGGCCAAAGAACGTAGCAGCGATGAACTGGTCGAGTACAGCAAAGCCTATGAAGCTTCATGGGCCTGGCAAGAGTTGCACATGCAACGCAATTTCGGACCAGCCCAGCACAAGTGGGGCAATATCCTTGGTTCAGCTTTCGCGTTTATAGATATAAACATATTCAAAGGTAAACTCCCCTTTACCCTGCGGGATCCAAAACCTGATTATGCGACCCTGAAACCCGCCAGAGATTGCAAGGAGATCGATTACCCCAAACCGGATAATCAGTTAAGTTTTGATAAACCTTCCTCAGTATTTCTTTCCAATACCAATCATGAAGAAGACCAGTTATGCCATTTGACGCTAAAAGATGACAGCATTCCTTTGGCTCACAATTTGCCTTTGTACGATGAACCGGCGCAGCGCTACTGCCCTGCCGGAGTTTACGAAATAATTGCAAATGAAGCAGGTGAAAATATTTTTCAAATTAACGGGCAGAACTGCGTGCACTGTAAAACTTGCGATATTAAGGATCCCACCCAAAATATTGTCTGGGTTTGTCCTGAAGGAAGTGGCGGTCCGAATTATCCGAATATGTAGGCATGGGCGGTATCAGCCGCCAATACCTGCTGCCCCAGACTAATTATTTGTACGCGAGATAAGCACACCCTGTTCTGCCAAACCAGCGATAGCTTCTTCACTATAACCCAGCGTGTCGCGGAGAACCTGCTCATTATGCTCACCCAGAAAAGGTGCTTCGAGGGGTAGCAGTTCAGGGAACTGAGAAAACCGCAGGGGGACTCCGGGTATTTCAACCTCACCGAATGCGCGATCAGATACAGTTCTAACTGTTTTCCGCTCCTTCAGATGAGGATGGGCCATCGCTTCGGCAACCGACAGCATCGGTGCAACAGGAACTCGGTGTTCCTCGAGAACCCGGATGGATTCCTCATCACTGGGCATTGACGCCAGCCAGGCTTCAATAATATCGACCAGCTCAAAGCGATGCTTTACCCGCTCCCTGATATCCTTGAAGCGTGGGTCAGTAGCCAGCTCTGGCTGCCCCATAGCTTCACATAAATTTTTCCACTGGGTGATCATAGCGATAATGACTATTTGTGTGGTCTTGCCGTTAAACAGGCCCAGCGGCGACACAGCAAAATGATGTTGGCCAGACCGACTCGGCTCAACGTGACCTTCGCTAGCGCTATACATCTGTACGTTTATTTCGTGACAGTGAAAATAGGAATCCAGCAATGATATATCCAGAAATTGACCGCCGTGCCCACGTTCTCGATGAAACAGGGCTGCGTTAATTGCTGCCAGGGCGTGAACCCCGGTATTGACGTCACCAAGTCCCAGCATGGGCAGGTAGGCCGGCCCATCTGCCTCGCCTATCATGCTCGTAACACCTGAATATGCCTGGGCGATGTAGTCAAACCCAGAAAGCCGGGCGAGCGGACCCGTCTGACCAAAAGCCGACAGGGAGCACATAATGGCCTCCGGGTTTATTTCATGAACAGTGTCCCAGTCAAGTCCAAGCCGGGCGATGACGCCCGGCGAAAAATTCTCCATAACAATGTCCACATGAGGAACAATCCCTTTAATAATTTCACGCGACTCTGGTTTGTTAAAGTCCAGGCATAGACTTTGTTTGCCTCTGTTTTGCTGAATATAGTAGGCGCTGCGTTTGTCTTTAATGTAGCCAACTCCGCGCACCGGATCTCCATAGGGAGCCCACTCTACTTTAATAATTTCAGCACCCATTTCTGCCATCAGCCTGGTCGTTGTTGGTCCAGCCAGGTATTGGGTGAAATCGAGAACCTTTATGCCGTCGAGCACATGTTTTACAGTCATGGTATCTATCTCCTGATTATTAATATGTTGCGAAGTGTAAACGGATAATTCGAAAGCCTTTTGGTGACCATAATTTCGAATAATTAGTGCGTTTTCTCAGTAAGCGCGTCACTGGTAGTCAGTTCTTTTGCCCGGCCGCTTCTTATGCCGGGCGCCATTCACGCCAGCAGAAAATACAGCACAAATAATAAATAGCTAATCGAGAGCAAACGATAGCAGATTTAGATACTGGAAAAAGCAGGATATAGTCAAAAAAATAGCAGTGAGATTACCAGGAAAATATTTGTTGTCTGGTAATTGTTGCGCACAAAAGGCTGTCGTGCTTAAAGGCATTAACCGATTTGCTGATTGAATTCCCTGCTTTGCTGGTCTAGCTCTTCACTGAGTTCTAGCCAGCTTGATTCCAGGGCATCAAGCTTAGCTTTGCCCTCACCGTGGTTTTTCGTCAACACGCTGACCTGGCCTGGCTGTGCGTTCTTGTAGAGTGCACTATCGGTTAATTGTGTAGCCAGGTTGTCCAGTTCTTTTTGCTGAATGCCGATCTGTTGCTCCAGCTTTTGCAGCTGTTTGCGGTGAGCGGCAGTGTATTGTCGAAACTCGGCTTCAAGTCGCTTACGCTGCTGGCGGTCTATTCGCGTACCGTCGTTAGTATCGACCTGTGTCTTTGCATCTAATGCTGATAGTGGCGGACCATTGTCAAAACCCCGTAGCTGCAGGCGCTGATAATCGTCGAGATCTCCGTCAAAAGGAGAGACTTTGCCATTGTGAACCAGATAAAGTTCATCGGCGACAGTCCTCAGCAAATGACGGTCATGGGATACCACTACCACAGCACCAGTAAATGACTGTAGTGCAATTATCAGCGCTTCACGCATGTCAGTATCAAGGTGATTAGTGGGTTCATCCAGCAATAGCAGGTTGGGCTTTTGCCAAACTAACAGAGCTAATGCCAACCTTGTTTTTTCTCCACCGGAAAAAGGCCCTACCGGCTCTTTAGCTCGCTCGCCAGCAAACCCAAACTGACCGAGAAAATCTCGTAGTTGCTGTTCCGTCGATGCCGGTGCCAGGCGTTGTAAGTGCAGTAATGGGCTCGCCTGCAGGTCAAGTGCATCCAGTTGTTGCTGATCAAAATAGCCAATGCGGAGATGATGACCTCGTTCCACTGTGCCAGCCAGAGGTGGCAACTCGCCTGCGAGTAATTTTATTAAGGTAGATTTCCCTGCCCCGTTGCGACCCAGTAAGCCAATCCGTGACCCTGGCAATAGATTAAGATGAATTTGATCAAGAATAACGTTATCACCATAACCTGCCTGAATGCCGTCAAAAGCGATCAGGGGTGAACTCAACATATCAGGTTCAGCAAATTCAAAGTGATAACTACCACAGGCATAAATTGGAGCGACCGCCTGAAGCTTCTCCAGCGCCTTGATTCGACTCTGTGCCTGGCGGGCTTTACTGGCTTTATATTTGAAACGATCGACAAACTGTTGAAGGTGGGCGCGTTCGCGCTGTTGTTTATTGTAGGTGCTCTGCTGTTGCATCAGGCGCTCGCCACGCTGGCGCTCAAAACTGGTGTAGTCCCCCTGGTAGGTATTGATCTTGCCATGCTCGATATGGGCGATACTATCGACCACGCGATCCAGATATTCCCGGTCATGGGAAATAACCAGCAGCGTACCGGCGTAACGTAGCAGCCATCGCTCAAGCCAGATGATTGCGTCGAGGTCGAGGTGATTGGTCGGCTCATCCAGCAAAAGTAGTTCTGATGGCCGCAACAGGGCTCTGGCAAGATTAACGCGCATCCGCCAACCCCCGGAAAAGCTGGCTACCGGACGCCCCTGAGCGGCTTCATCAAAGCCCAGGCCAGCCAGTAAACTAGCGGCCTGAGCTGGTATTGAATAGCCATCAATCGCTTCAAAATCGTGATGCCAGTGCGCGAGACAATCTCCGCCCTCCCGCTCAGCGTCGGCTCGTTGCTGTTCAAGCCGGCGGTATTCTGTGTGGCCGTCAATTGCATGGTCGAGTACTGAACACTCTATACTCGGTGTCTCCTGAGCGACACTGGCAATACGCCAATCCTGGGGTAATGTCACTGCTCCGCGATCAGCGTGTAATTGCCCCTGCAATAACTCGAATAGCGAAGACTTACCGGATCCGTTAGCGCCGACCAGGCCCATTTTCTGGCCACTGTGAACCCGCAGGCAAGCGCCATCAAGCAAGCGCCGTCCACCCCGAAGCAGCTCGACATCATTAAGCAAAATCATTGATGGCCTCAGTCAGCAAGTGCTCGCCCGGCGAGAAATGAATGTATAAAAATGAAAAGTTAGAACCGCTAAATACATATTAGACTATCATTGTTTGACAGCTAGCCGACTATCCGGCTATAACTGCGGGGCACACTATACGCCAGTTTGTTATCACCTGAAAATTACCTGGCCATTACCTGCGGGCCATTACCTCCGGGCAATAAACACCCGACAACATAAAAATCATGATCGAGTGCTAACAATGAACAATCGAACACTCAGGGGGAAAGTCGCCGTCGCCGGTATTGGCGAAACAACTTATTATAAAAGAGGCGGTTCGCAAGATCCGGAATTCGTCCTCGCTCTAAAAGCTATTTTAGCCGCCTGTGAAGACGCAGGTATCGATCCCCGCAGCATCGATGGTTTTTCCTCTTTCAGCAATGATCGTAGTGACCCTTCGCGGCTTTCTGCCGCACTCGGAATGCACGAATTAAAGTTTGCCAATATGCAATGGGGTGGTGGCGGTGGTGGTGGCAGCGCGGCAGTTGCCAATGCTGCTGCAGCTATCGCGGGCGGATTAGCTGATTGTGTAGTGGTATTTCGAGCTCTAGCGCAAGGCCAGTTTGCCCGTTTTGGGCAGGGGCCTAAATCCTCTGGGGTATCCGGCGACCCGGCCTATACCATTCCTTACGGTGTTATGTCGCCAGCACAGATGTTTGCCATGCGTTGTACACGGCATATGCATGAAACCGGGGTTACCCGCGATACCTATAAGGCGATATCGTTGGCCACCTATTATCATGCACAGAACAATCCACGAGCAGTTATGCACGGTCGTCCCCTAAGCCCTGAAAAATACGATCAGGCCCGTTGGATCGTCGAACCGTATCAGCTTTACGACTGTTGCATGGAAAACGATGGCGCTGCTGCGATGGTACTTGTATCCGCCGAACGAGCCAGAGATATGCAACGAACTCCGGCCTACCTGCTAGGCGCCGCAGCCGGCTCTGAGCATCGCAATGCGGCGCCCTGCCACAACGCTCCCCTCTATGCTACATCGAGCTTCACTTCGCTGGCACCTCGCCTGTACGAGATGGCTGGCGTCAGCGCCGAGGACGTAGATGTATTGCAAAGTTATGAAAATTTTACCGGCGGCGTCGTTATGTCGATTATTGAACATGGCTTTTGCAGTCATGAAGAAGCCAATCAATTTATCAGTTACGACAACCTGGTGGCGCCATCTGGCAAACTGCCACTCAACACCAGTGGCGGTAACCTTGCCGAATGCTATATGCATGGACTGGAGTTAATCGTCGAGGCGGTGCGGCAAATCCGTGGCGAATCGACTAATCAGGTACCTGGAGCCAGGGTATCCATGGTCACCTCGGGACCCATGGTGACACCGGTAAGTAATTGCATCTTCGGTAGCGAGGAGACACTGTGAGGAGGTACTGTAATGAGCAATAACACTTTCTATTTACCCGAGGGCCTGCCCTCCCCCATGGCCACTCGTGATGGCATCGATGAGCCCTATTGGCAAGGCCTCAGAGACAATCAACTAATGGTGCAACGATGTAATGATTGCCAGCAGTGGCAGTGGGGTCCGGAATGGATCTGTCATGCCTGCCGTTCTTTCGACATTGCCTGGAGCGAAATCGAAAGCAAAGGGGTGATTTACAGTTGGGAAAGGGTGTGGCACCCGGTGCACCCGGCTTTGCAGGAGCACTGCCCATATATAGTTGTACTGGTTGAATTACCTCACGCAAACAATATTCGCATGGTTGGTAATTTGCTGGGCGATGCGCAACAGGATATAAATATAGGCTCACCGGTAACAGGTGTATTCGAGCATCACCCGAATGCCAAAACCCCTTTCACCCTTTTACAGTGGCAAACAGTGTAGCCACTTACACCGCGATGGATAAAAATTGCGAGCTGGTGGGCTATTTACTATTCCTAAAAAAGCCTGTCTCTAAAAACCGCCCACCTTTAAAAATGCTGTTTGTCGAAATTACGGCTCTGGCTCCGCGCTTGAGTCTGCCCTGTGCGTGCCCTACATATCGTTTAAACGAAAAGCGCTACGCGCAACGGTGTGACGTTCATTATCTTCAAGCTTTATAAGGCTTTTGAAAACTTCTTTCACCTCTTCAGTATCAGTATGATCGACGATCTCACCGTACAGACTGATCAGATAGTCATCTACCTTCAAGGCTACGGCGACAATACTATTTACATCGTTGAGATCTACATTACGCACTTTTTCAAGCATTCCTTCGGGATGAAATTCCGGCACATACTGGAGCCATGTACGCAGGAGCCCCGGGTCAGCATCATTCAAAAACTGATCGGTAGCCCGAGCCAGATTCTGTTCGTGTCTGTTGAGGTAATCGAGCATCAACTGCGCGCGCTCGGACGTAGTAATCTGCTCTAACTCGCCGAACTGTCGAGCCAGAGAAGCATGGAACTCTTTAACTACATCGAGAACATCGGCAACGGTTTTAAATCGCATGGGGACTCCTTTAGACCTTCTTTAGGCAGGTATTTTCAATCATTATAGAAAGATTACTATTGAGCGAGATCAAGGGGACATAGTCTTGTCAGCTAGCAAATAAAAGAGCAACGGTTGGCACCGCAACGGCAACCTATTCGCTCACAATATTAGTCAAACCAGGCTTTTATTTACAATTTCGTACACATCTTTTGAAAGCGACGGCTCCCCCAGGAGCTTTTCAAGCTGAGCCCTCATCATATCAGCCCTTCCCGCTGGATATTTACGCCACTTTGTTAAGGGTGTAACTAACCTCGATGCTATTTGCGGATTTAGCTCATTAAGCACAATTATCTGCTCAGTTAGAAACTCATATCCAGCGCCATCACCACTGTGAAAGTTAATACTGTTACCCATAGCAAATGCACCGATTACTGCCCTCACTTTGTTCGGGTTTTGAATATCAAAGGCATCATGGCCAAGTAGGCCGCGAACACGTTTGAGACCGCCAGGCAGCGAGCACCATGCCTGTAACTGAAACCATAAATTGACCACCAGGGGTTCGTTCTGCCAACGCTGATAAAATGTTTGCAAAGCAGCATCAGTATCGCCTTGTTCAGAGGCTAACGGACTGTTTACCAGCATGCTTAATGCGGCACTGGCATCGGTCATATTATGGGCGGACTGAAATTGTTTGTTGGCTAATTCCAGGGCGACGCTACTATTCGCGGACATCAGATAGCCCAGGGCAATGTTCTTCAGGCTGCGTTGCGCTATCTGTTCACCGCTCGCCCGGTATTCGCCGCAATAGCTATTGGCGTGGTAGGCGGCAGTAAACTCTTCATTTAACATTGCCCCAAGGGTGTGACGAGCAAATTGTCGAGCTTTATGTATCGCCTCAACCTCAATCACTTCTGTGACTTCGCTGAGATAAGCTTCAGTGGGTAAATTGAGCATTAATGCCACCATCGCTTTATCTAATGCCTTGTCGACCAACAAGCTTCTGTAGGCCTCCACTAAACGTTGGTCCAGGTATAACTCCGTACCTGCCAGGCATTTGTCCACCAGCTCCTGTAAGACACTGAGCGCCAGTCGATTGCAGGCTTCCCAGCGGTTGAAACCGTCGCTATCATGAGTCATCAGGTGCACCTGATCATCACGAGAGTAAGGGAAATCAAGTTTTACTGGAGCAGAAAAACCCCTGAAAAATGATGGCACAGGCTGTTCGTTGACCCGCTCAAATGTAAAACTTTGTTCACTATCACTTATCTCAAGAACGGTCTCGTTTTCTCCTTCGACAATGGCGTCAATATACAGGGGCAGATCTCCCTGACTACCCACCAGACCCATACGCAAAGGAATTAGAAAAGGTTCCCTGGTTTTACTTTCAGGTATCGCTCGACAACTTTGTTTTATATCGATGCGATAAGTCTTCTGTTGCGGATCGTATTCACCTTTAATCCAGATTCGTGGCGTTCCTGCCTGACGATACCAGTTAAGAAATTGTGTGAAGTCTCTACTGCTAACCTCCTCCATGGTGGCCACGAAATTTTCAATGGTGACTGCCTGCCCATCGTGTCGTTTAAAGTAAAGATCGCTGCCGTCACGAAATTTATCTTTACCCAGCAGGGTATGGATCATACGCACGATTTCGGCACCTTTTTCATAAATGGTCACGGTATAAAAATTTGAAATTTCCATAAATGATGCCGGCTGCACGGGATGGGCCGTCGGTCCACCATCTTCGGCAAATTGCATAGTGCGCAGCAAGTTAACATCTTCGACTCGTTTAACCGTTGCAGAGCCCATGTCGGCAGAAAATTGCGCATCGCGAAATACGGTGAAGCCTTCTTTCAGGCTTAACTGAAACCAGTCACGGCAGGTAACCCTGTTGCCGCTCCAGTTGTGGAAGTATTCGTGGGCGACTACCGCTTCAACCCGTTGAAAGCCCGCATCTGTTGTAGTTTCCGCCTTGGCGAGCACACAGGACGTATTAAATATATTAAGGCCCTTGTTCTCCATTGCACCCATATTAAAATCATCTACGGCGACGATCATAAATATGTCCAGATCATATTCGCGACCGTACACTTGCTCATCCCACGCCATAGCTTTTTTAAGCGAGACCATAGCGTGTTCGCATTTATCGAGGTCTTTTTCCTCAACATATATTTGCAGAACAATTTCCCGGTCGCTGATGGTAGTAAAGCTATCCTTGATACAGTGCAAATCACCGGCTACCATCGCGAAAAGGTAAGCAGGTTTTTTAAAAGGGTCATGCCACGTGACCCAGTGTCGATTGTCGCCAGAATCACCCTGATCAACCGGATTACCATTGGAGAGTAATACTGGATAACTGGTTTTGTCCGCTTCTATGGTCGTGGTGAACTCGGCCATCACATCTGGGCGATCCAGGTAATAGGTGATCTTGCGAAAACCCTCGGCCTCACATTGAGTGCAATACATTTTGCTCGATTGATACAGGCCCTCCAGAGAGGTATTGCTTTGCGGTTTTATGGCCACTACCGTTTCGAGCTGGAAGGTGTCTGGCACCGAAAAAATAGTCAGCTGATCCGCCGAGACACGGTAGTCCTGGGAACCGAGTTTAACGCCATCGATAGCAATTTTGCGCAACTCCAGCTGCTGGCCATCGAGTATTAGCTGAGAGGCTTTACCTTTGCTCGCCGGCTCCGCACGACGCATAGATAATTCCGCTGTTACCAGCGTTTCTTCATCGTTGAGCTCGAATCGCAATATGGTCCGGTCGATAAAATAATCCGGCGCACGGTAGTCTTTGAGGTGGATTATTTTGGGCTGTGCGTCGCGAAAGACCATGGTAATGTTCTCGAGATTATTTATGCGAAAAGAGC
>QNFP01000056.1 GCA_003645535.1 Gammaproteobacteria bacterium
ATTTTGTAGGTAACTTATCCAGCCTTGGTGAAGTAGTCAACTGTGAAGCTATTATGTGAAAGTATTATGTTAAAGGGTAATGCCGGGCAAGTGCCTAATATTGGGCAAGAACCCGGCGTGCCGCTGCGACGTTGAGGACGTTGAGAGGGTTGCGATGTTGGCAAGGTATCAGCCATGGCAATCAACCCAGTGCCGCTGAGATCGTCGACTATGGCGGCTCGGCGCGAGTCACCTTGATCAGCAGCCCCATTTTTGGATGATCAAGGTAATGTATTCTGCCAAGCTGTAGGCGTTCAGTTTGTGTCAGTGTATAAACCCGGTCGATCCTTACTGCGTTTGATGTCATTGCTGCATCTGTGCTGGCCGGCGAATTCATTGCCGAGGGCAGGGAGGGTAGTTCGTCCGTAGTCATGTAGCTCGATTGTATCCCTGATTCTTCTGCCGTTGCCGACTCGGCATAAGTTGATGTGGTGGCGGGAACAACCAGCCAAACATTAGTATTCAAATGCAGGTAACTCGATAAATACAGTCTTATGCTACCTTCCAGCCGGTGATGACCGGCGATTTTTGACCCGCCCTGAATGGCAATCCAGGGCGTATCGTTAGCACTGAGGCCTGCCTGCCGCCAGGCCTGGTGATAGAGCACTTTATACACGCCGGTGCTGTTCAACGTATAGGCATCTGCGTTGAGCTGTCGTGCGGATTTATCAAGTATCTGATAATCGCTGGTCGTGTAGATGCCATCAGTGGATATATTCGCCAGGTCGATCATTCTTGACGGGTAGGCCAGTTTTAGATTCGCCGGACCGCCTTCATCACCAAAAATATCATGCTGTGAAAAGATGATAACTTCGACCTGGTACCACTTTTGCGCATGAGCAAAAAATGGCAGCGCTAACAGCAGGGTGGTTATGAGTATCTTTTCTGGAAATCTCATCAGGCTACCTGTTTTTGTTGTGGAGTCAGGAGGTCGAGCAGATCAGCAACGGTTTGCAGGCGCTCTTCTGCACTGAACATCTCGATATTAAACCTGAGTTGCGTGGCGCTTTGAAGGCGATATATCTCTGGATGTCTTTGGACTAACTCAACAATGGTCATGGGCTCAATGGGAGTATGTTTGCAAAACTCCACCTTGCCACCTGCTGGCCCGGCATCAAGACGGCTGATGCCCAGCTCTTCTACCCGTTGTCTCAGTGCAGTGACACGAAACAGGTTTTTCAGATTCTCGGGTAACAGGCCAAAGCGGTCGATCATTTCTACCTGCAGCTCTCTCAGTTGTACCTCGGAACTGGCGTTGCCAATCCGTTTGTAGAGGATCAGTCGGTTGTGAATATCTGCCACGTAATCATCAGGGATGAGCGCCGGGATATTCAGGTTCACTTCAGCGCCGGACCACAATTCCAGGTCTCCATCTGGGGATTCGCCATTACGCATGGCAGTGACGGTACGTTCCAGTAATTCCATATAGAGAGAAAAACCGATGCTATGGATATGTCCACTTTGGCCATCGCCGAGTAACTCGCCGGCACCACGAATTTCCAGGTCATGGGTCGCCAGCGTGAAGCCGGAGCCAAGGTGATCTGCCGCCGCGATTGCTTCTAGCCTTTTATGTGCGTCTGTCGACATTTGTTTGGGGTGAGGGGTGAGAAGGTAGGCATAGGCCTGATGATGGGAGCGACCGACGCGGCCGCGGAGCTGGTGTAGTTGAGCCAGGCCCAGTTTGTCGGCACGGTTAATGATAATAGTATTGGCGCTGGGGACATCGATCCCGGTTTCTATAATGGTGGTACAAACCAGAATATTAGTCCGCTGGTGATAAAAGTCAGACATGACTTTTTCCAGCTCCCGTTCGCGCATCTGTCCATGGGCAATGGCGATGCGAGCATCAGGAAGTAGTTGCCGAAGTTCTTCGGCCGTTCGGTCAATTGATTTAACGTCATTGTGCAGATAATAAACCTGCCCGCCGCGCAAAAGCTCTCGTAAAATTGCTTCGTGGACAATGCGCATTTCGGTCTGATGGACAAAGGTCTTTACAGACAGGCGTCGGGCCGGCGGTGTGGCAATTATCGACAGGTCACGCAAGCTGCCCATGGCCATGTTCAATGTGCGTGGAATGGGTGTGGCAGTTAAGGTGAGAATATCGACTTCGCTGCGCAAGGATTTAATCTTTTCTTTCTGGTTGACACCAAAGCGGTGTTCTTCGTCGATGACTAACAGACCGAGGTTGGGATAATCAATCTGCTGGTTGAGTAATTTATGGGTGCCGATCAGAATATCGATCTGGCCAGCATTGGTCTGCTCGATAATGTTGTTCTGTTCTTTGCTTGTTTTGAAGCGAGAAATCACCTCGATAGTGACCGGCCAGTTGGCAAAACGATCGCGAAAATTGTCGTAATGCTGTTGTGCCAGCAAAGTGGTTGGCACCAAAATAACCACCTGCTTGCTGTTGGTAACGGCCAAAAAGGCTGCGCGCATGGCTACTTCTGTCTTACCGAAGCCGACGTCACCACAAATTAGCCTGTCCATAGGCTGCTCACCAGCCATATCGTCACGCACGGCGGCTATGGCATCAAACTGGTCAGGCGTTTCCTCAAAAGGAAATTCCGCACTAAAAGCGCGGTAGTCGTCGACAGGGATCTCATATTTAAAGCCTGTTTGGGCAGCTCGTTTCGCGTAGATGACAAGTAATTCTGCGGCGGTGTCACGAATCTGTCGGGCGGCTTTATCACGAGCTTTTTGCCATTGCTCGCTGCCAAGCCGGTGTAAGGGCGCCAGTTCGTCATCGCCGCCGCTGTAGCGGCTGATCAGATGCAGGTTGGCTACGGGCACATAGAGTTTGGCGCCTTCAGCATAGCTCAGGGTGACGAACTCCTGGGGTTCACCTTCAATGTCGATGATTTCGAGACCTTGATAGCGTCCTATGCCGTGGTCAACATGAACGACCGGCGCGGCCAGTTGCAGTTCGGTAAGGTTTTTAATGAATAGTTCAGCACCGTCCTGGGAACGATGTCGCCGTCGCCTTTGCAGGATCTGCTGGCCAAACAATTCGGTTTCACTGATCAGGCCAAGGGATGGTTGGCTAATTTCCAGGCCTCGATCGAGGGGGAAAACGCAAATGCAAATTATCGCTTCCGTGGTGATGAAGTCAGCCCAGGAATCTACATGCTGGGGCGCAATATCGATGGCAGCCAACATTTCCAGCAGTATTTCGCGACGGCCTGCCGATTCTGCACAAATCAGGGTTTTGCCTTTATGGGCGAGCAGATATTGTTCGAGTTTAGCAAGGGGTTTGTCGGCTTTGGCATCGATACTGACATCTGGAGTCGGCAGGCTATTGAAGCAGGGCGCAATTGCGGAGGATTTTTGTGCTGGCTCTACCAGAAAATCGGTGCGGGGTAATTTGCCGAGCGTAGCAAACCATTCTTCGACGGGAATAAACACCTTACTCGGTTTTAATAGTGGCCGGGCAGGATCTACACCATAGTTTATGTAACGATCATTTGCTTCGTGCCAAAAGCTCTGCGCTGCTTCATTAATCCCCTGTTCGGTAAAAAGCATCGTGTTACTGGGCAGATGATCAAATAAAGTTGCGCACTCGTCAAAAAATAATGGCAGGTAATACTCAATGCCATTGGAGAGGATGCCCGAGCGGGTATCCTGATAAACCTGGCAAGCGCGGGGGTCGACATCAAATTGCAAATGCCAGTTATCGAGAAAGCGTTTTATGCCATCGTCGCCGCGGGGAAATTCGCGTCCCGGTAACAGCTTGATTGCGGAAACTTTTTCGGCAGTGAGCTGGGTCTCCGGATCAAAACTGCGCAGCGTTTCGATTTCGTCATCAAATAGATCGATACGAATAGGTAGCGTAGAGCCCATGGGGAATACATCTATCAAAGCACCGCGCACCGCATATTCACCATGCTCGCACACCGTGTCAACACAACGATACCCAGCGAACTGCAGCTGCTGGCGCAGTGCCCCGATATCGAGTTTTTCGCCTATTTTGTAGACGAAACTGTTGCCGGCAATAAATTGTGGTGGCGCCAGGCGATGCATGGTGGTGGTGACCGGTACCACCAGAATTCCCTTGCGTAAATTCGGCAGGCGATACAGGGTAGCCAGACGTTCGGATATTATATCCTGATGAGGAGAAAACAGATCGTAGGGTAGCGTTTCCCAGTCGGGAAAGTGCAGGATCGGCAGATCATCTGAACCGGCGCTAAAAAAGCAAAGCTCGTTTTGCAATGTTGCCGCAGATTTTGCCGAGTTGGCAATAACAAGAGTCAGGCCGTCAAATTCTTTTGCTGCTGATACAATTGCCAACGCAGAGGCGGCGCCATGCAAGCCACTCCACTGACGTCGATCTCCGGGTGCGCTGGCTGGAATAGCGGATAATGTGGCTGAGGGCATAAAACAGGCGGGACAGTAAATACGTTATTGTAACGGCGACGGTGCGTTACGTCATGGTTTAACGTAAAGCACTGTGCTTAATTCTGTGCGCAGGGTTCTGGGTTAATGGTTCTGGGTAATGGTTCTGGGTAATGGTTTTGAGTTTAATGGCCGTAGGTAGTAATGACAAACCCCGTTAAATTTGTAACGTCGGTAGTGCTGGCGACGGTTCTGTTAGGGGCTGGCTGTGCTGACTTTCGGGTTCAGGATCTCGGTAAAAGTCAGATTGATTTTGTTGTCGATGCTCATTATCGAGAGACACAACGTCTGTTACGCGAATTGACCATTAAGCTGTACCACCGCAATCCTGCTGAGTTACAGAAAGGGTCCGTTGAATCTGTTGATATCCGCATCGAGCAATTATTTGGCATGCCCGGGCCAATGATCTTTGGCGAGCTTAATCTGGTGCGGGGTACGGAGGCGATGCAACTGGCGTTGAATGTGAATTTTTCGGGCGATCGGGTCTTTGCACTGATAGCTGGCTTGAATGGCATGATCCGCCATGCTTACGAGTATCAGGCAGAATTTTATATGTTCGATCATTTTGATCAGCAAAAAATGTATGACAGCGCACGTAATGTAGAAATAATGGTATGGCGCATGAATCATGGTGAGGCAAGCAGGCCGCGTCCCCTTATAATAACAAATAGTCGGCCTGGAGAGGCTGAAAACCTCAGTTTTGAACGCCTGTTCGGCAAGCTGATTAGCATCCAGGATATGGTGGCATTAATTGCGTCCCAGGAGAATAATCGCCTCATCAACAGGGTCGCACATGGCACAGCGTCCATGGTTTTCTTCCCGCTCTAGCAGCACCGGGTAACAGTAATGGCGATGAGAATGAATACGGGGCGCCCGGACTTGCGTGTAAGCAATTGTTCTAATTATTGCACTTGGCAGAGCGAATCACGATAATGGCGCCCCTTTTATACATAACCCAGTGAAAACAAGCAGGTAAATGCCAGTGAAAAGACCGGAACCAACTGATTTTTTTAAGGACTGGAAAGAACGCGAAGCCCTGGCGGAAGCGATGATTCCCATGATCGGCAAGCTGTATAGAGAGAATAATGTTTCTCTTTATATGTACGGCCGCAATATGGTCAACCAGGCGGTAACCGATTTGATGAAAGCACACCGCTTTGTTCGCCAGATTGAGCAAAATGAACTGTCTGAATTTGAAACCTTCCCGATGATTGAGGCGCTTGCGACTATGGACCTGGGGCCGGCCCATATCGATGTCGGTAAGTTAACGGTCCAGTATCAGGAGCTTGGTAATGGTCGCGGGCGGGAAGCATTTTTGCAGGATCAGATTGGTGAGGATGTGGGTAGTACACGTAAACCACTACCACGCCCTCAGGATGTTGTCCTTTATGGTTTTGGCCGCATAGGCCGCCTGGTCGCCCGCCTGCTTATCGAAAAAGCAGGTGGTGGTGATCTGTTGCGCCTGCGAGCTATCGTGGTGCGCAAAGGGCGCAGTGATAACGACCTTGAAAAACGCGCCAGTCTTTTACGCAGAGACTCTGTTCACGGCCCCTTCAAAGGCACTATTCGGATAATTGCCGAGCAAAACAAACTGGTTTGTAATGGCAATGAAATACAGGTGATATACGCTGATTCACCTGATCAGGTGGACTACAGTCAGTACGATATCAATGATGCTATCGTTGTTGATAACACTGGATTATGGCGAACTGAAGAGGATCTGGGGCGTCACCTAGCCTCTCCCGGTGCGGGCAAAGTTGTGTTGACCGCGCCAGGTAAAGGGAATGTCCCAAACGTTGTTTATGGTGTCAATCACAATGAAATTGGCAAGGACAGCAAAATCATCTCTGCAGCGTCCTGTACCACTAATGCTATCGTCCCAATCCTCAAGGCTCTGGTCGACGAGTACGGGGTCGAGCGCGGTCATGTGGAAACGGTACATGCTTACACCAATGACCAGAACCTGATAGACAATTATCACAAGGGCGAACGTCGTGGTCGCAGTGCTGCGTTGAATATGGTGCTTACAGAAACCGGTGCAGCCAAAGCGGTTGCCAAAGCGATTCCGGAGCTCAATGGCAAGTTAACCGGCAATGCGATACGGGTACCGACGCCCAATGTATCGATGGCGATACTTAATTTGCAGCTGGGTCGCGATACTGATGTCGATGAGCTTAACGAATTTATGCGTCGAACGGCATTGTTTTCCCCCTTGCAGCAACAGATTGGTTACACCAAATCCGTTGAGGCGGTGTCGACAGATTTTGTTGGTGACCGGCATGCCAGTATTTTTGATTCGCGAGCGACCATCGTCGATGGTAATAGCTGTGTTCTTTATTGCTGGTATGACAATGAGTTTGGCTACAGCTGTCAGGTGCTGCGCTGCCTGGAGAAATTGGCTGGAGTTAGCTGGCTGATGTTTCCGCTGGCTAAATAGACAAAATTTGCTCTGGCAGGATATCAGTGCATTTTGTGGATCACTGGTTTTGCTGTAATGGTTTTGCTATATATGACAGGCCATGTGTGTTCAATACTCGGTTTGTCCTAGCAAACAGGCTTTGACCTCTATATAATTTCCACCCGTTTGCACCAGCTAGTTGAGGGATTTCTGCTGGTTGGTGCCTCCCCAGGAGGGCGTTGCCCGTCCGGAAGCCAAATATCGACCAGCGATTTCGTTGGACAGCTGGCGAATGTGCAGTCTAGTAACGTGAGAATGCTTTCTATGATAAAGATCCGTAAGGGATTGAACCTGCCTATAGCAGGTGCACCGGAGCAGACTATCCAGAATGGTGCGGCGGTTGATTCTGTCGCGTTGCTTGGTCCCGATTATGTTGGTATGAAGCCCACCATGGCTGTTAAAGAGGGCGAGCGCGTCAAGCTCGGCCAGTTGCTTTTTTCGGATAAAAAGAACCCTTTTGTTTGTTTTACTTCTCCCGGCGCCGGCGTTGTCAAAGCGATCAACCGTGGTGATCGGCGCAAACTACTTTCTGTAGTAGTAGCGCTGGACGGAGACGAAGAAGAAACATTTGATAGCTTTAGTGAAACCCAGTTGAGTGGTCTGGAGCGCAGCAAAGTTGTTGAAAATTTGGTTGCGTCTGGCCTGTGGACGGCGCTGCGTACCCGACCCTATTCGAAAATACCTGCTGTTGATGCTTTACCCCATTCGATTTTTGTTACGGCCATTGATACCAACCCTCTCGCTGCTGACCCTTCGGTAGTGCTAGCTGAATGTGCTGGAGACTTTGAAAATGGTCTTAAGGTGCTGACTCGGCTGACAGATGGTGCCGTGCACGTATGCACAAAACCCAGTACAAATATCCCGGTGGTAGAAGGTGCTACCGGGCATGAATTTGACGGCCCACATCCAGCAGGACTAGTGGGTACACACATTCATTACGTCGATCCAATTGTTGATCATAAAGAGATCTGGCACATTGGCTATCAGGATGTGGTCGCTTTTGGCCGGTTTTTTTGCACAGGCCGTATCCCCACAGAAAGAGTGGTAGCACTGGGTGGACCAGAGATGGAATCGCCCCGCCTCGTACGTACCAGGTTGGGTGCTGACCTGAGCCAACTGCTTGCCGGGCAACCCAGACCAGAGACAAGGGTTGTTTCCGGATCGGTATTGTCAGGGTTTAAGGCTGCCGGTGCGCTCGCTTACCTGGGCCGTTACCACAATCAGGTGACGGCGATTAAAGAAGATGACGGACGCTATTTTATGCAGTATATGTCGCCCGGCGCCAATCAACATTCTTCAATGCCTATTTATTTGTCCAATCTCAGCAAAGGCAAATCTTTTGATATGACTTCAAGCACGAACGGCAGCGAACGGGCGATGGTTCCCCTCGGCAATTATGAGCAGGTCATGCCCCTCGACATACTGCCGACGCAATTGCTGCGGGCTCTGGTTGTTGGCGATACCCAAATGGCTCAGCGCCTGGGTTGTCTCGAGCTTGATGAAGAAGATCTCGCGCTCTGTACCTACGTTTGTGTGGGCAAATACGAATACGGCCCGATTTTGCGTGACAACCTCACGCGAATCGAAAAAGAGGGTTAGTGGTTATGGGTCTGAGAAAGTTACTGGACAGCATTGAGCCGCATTTCGAAAAAGGCGGCAAATACGAGCGGTGGTATGCCCTGTACGAAGCTGCCGATACTATATTTTATTCACCTTCTAGCGTTACTAATACCGGCTCCCATGTCCGTGACGGTATTGATCTAAAGCGCGTCATGATTACCGTCTGGCTGGCCGCATTTCCAGCTATGTTCTATGGCATGTATAACCTGGGGTTTCAGGCTAATACAGCGATGGCCGCTGCCGGCATTACCGAAGTGGAAGGCTGGCATGGTGTGTTAATCGCCATGCTTGCCGGACATGACGTCACCAGCATATGGGATTGCTTCTGGTACGGTGCGGTCTTTTTCGTGCCTATATATATGGTCACTTTTCTAGTTGGTGGCTTTTGGGAAGTGGTGTTCTCGACCGTGCGTGGCCACGAGATTAACGAAGGGTTTTTTGTTACTTCTATATTGTATGCGCTGATATGTCCTCCCGACCTGCCGTTATGGATGGTCGCCATGGGTATCAGCTTTGGCGTGGTTATTGGCAAAGAGATTTTCGGCGGCACTGGGAAGAACTTCCTTAATCCTGCCCTTACTGGACGAGCCTTTGTGTTTTTTGCTTATCCGGCGGCCATGTCAGGCGACGCGGTCTGGGTGGCGGTTGACGGCTTTACTGGCGCGTCGGCATTATCAGTAGCGGCAAGCGACGGAATGGCTGCGTTGCAAAACCAGCTGACCTGGATGGATGCCTTTTTTGGTCGCATGGCCGGTTCCGTGGGTGAAGTCTCCACGTTGGCTATTTTTATGGGCGGTGCGATATTACTCTATACCCGTATCGCTTCCTGGCGGATCGTCTGCGGCGTTTTGCTGGGTATGATCGGATTATCGACCCTGTTTAATTTTATAGGTTCAGATACCAACCCCATGTTTGCGATGCCCTGGCACTGGCATCTGGTGGTCGGCGGTTTTGCTTTTGGCATGATGTTTATGGCCACGGATCCGGTATCTGCATCTATGACTAACACTGGTAAGTACTGGTTTGGAGCGCTTATCGGTGTGATGGTAGTGTTGGTTCGCGTGGTCAACCCGGCGTTTCCGGAAGGTATGATGCTGGCAATTTTGTTTGCCAATCTATTTGCGCCCCTGATTGATCATTTTGTGGTTGAAGCTAACGTTAAACGGAGGCTTGCTCGTGGCTGATAAAGATTCGGTCGGTAACACCATTAAAGTTACTTTGTTGCTGTGTATCGTATGCTCTGTGTTCGTGTCAGCAGCGGCTGTATTGTTGCGTCCCGCTCAGCAGGCCAATAAGGATCTGGATAGAAAAACTAATATCCTCGCCGCAGCTGGGCTATTAAAGCCGGGTATCAGTATCGATGAGCAATTCGCATCGGTGACCAGCAGGGCGATTGACCTGGATACCGGTAAATTCACCGAGGCTGTCGATGTAGCAGTTTACGACCAACGTAAAGCGAGCAAGGATCCTGCGCTTTCTGAGCAGCTTTCCCGTGAAGTTGACATTGCTAAAATTTCTCGTCGCATTAAATATGCCACGGTTTACCTCATAGAAGGTGATCAGGGCATAGAAAAAGTGATTTTGCCGATCAAGGGTTCTGGTCTCTGGTCAACGCTTTATGGCTTTTTGGCCCTCGATGCTGACCTTAATACCGTTGCTGGTATTGGTTTTTATGAGCATGCCGAGACGCCAGGTCTGGGTGGAGAGGTGGATAACCCGCTGTGGAAGGCCAAGTGGGTTGGTAAACGTGTTTACGGTGACGACACTGGCGTTGCGCTGGGTGTCATCAAGGGTAAGGTAGACACGAGCAGGGCTGGCAGTGAACACCAGGTTGATGGTTTATCCGGTGCTACTTTGACCAGTAAAGGCGTAGATAATCTAATCCAGTTCTGGCTCGGTGAAAACGGCTACGAGCCGTTTCTCGCTAACCTGAAAGACGGTGAAGCTTAGGATAGGTTAAGGGAAAGGGAAAGGGGAGCTAGATTAAAGGGGAAAAGATATGACTGAAAAAACAAAAGACATACTGCTAAAGCCAATAATAGAGAATAACCCCATCGCGTTGCAGATACTGGGTATCTGTTCGGCGCTCGCCGTTACCTCGCAAATGTCGGTGGCATTTGTTATGTGCGTCGCGTTGACTGTGGTCACGGCTTTCTCCAATTTCTTTGTGTCGCTGGTGCGCAATCAGATTCCCAGCAGTATTCGTATTATTGTGCAAATGACGATTATTGCATCGCTGGTGATCGTAGTTGATCAGGTGCTTAAGGCAGTGGCATATGAGATCAGCAAGCAATTATCAGTATTTGTCGGCTTGATCATCACAAACTGTATCGTTATGGGACGTGCAGAGGCCTACGCCATGAAAAACCCGCCCGTAGCGAGTTTTCTGGATGGTATAGGTAATGGCCTGGGCTACAGCGCGATATTGATGTCGCTGGCTGTGGTGCGTGAGTTATTCGGCTCCGGCAAATTGTTTGGTTTTGAAATACTGCCGGTGGCCAGTACCGGTGGCTGGTATGTGCCCAACGGCCTGCTCTTATTGCCGCCCAGCGCATTCTTTCTTATCGGCGGGCTTATCTGGGCTTTGCGGGTCTTTAAGAAGGATCAGGTTGAAGAGGACGAGTTCAAAATGGCGCCTAATACCCAGGCGGCGGAGGTGATCTGATGGAACTGTATCTGAGCCTCTTTATTCGTAGTGTTTTTATTGAAAACATGGCGCTGAGTTTTTTTCTCGGCATGTGTACCTTTCTGGCTATATCCAAAAAAGTTTCCGCCGCCATTGGTTTAGGGGTAGCAGTCATCGTCGTGTTGACCGTGACCACCCCGGTCAATAATTTGATTTACACCTATTTGCTTCAGGAGGGCGCGTTGTCCTGGACGGGCATCGAAAGCCTGAGCACTATTGATTTAAGCTTTCTGGGCTTGCTCAGCTACATCGGCGTGATTGCTGCAATCGTGCAGATAATGGAGATGGTTCTCGATAAGTACGTGCCCGCGTTGTACAACACACTGGGTGTGTTTTTACCTCTGATTACAGTGAATTGCGCGATCATGGGTGCGGCCCTGTTTATGGTAGAGCGCAGTTACAATTTTAGCGAAAGTGTCGTTTACGGTTTTGGTGCTGGGGTTGGCTGGGCCCTTGCTATCGCTGCACTGGCAGGGATTCGTGAGAAGCTAAAATACAGTGATATGCCTGAAGGGCTCAGGGGCCTGGGCGGTGCATTTATGATCGTTGGATTGATGTCCCTGGGCTTTATGTCCTTTGGCGGCATCGACCTGTAGCGGAGTGGTAGAAATCAAATGAGTATGGAAAATATCACCATCTTCCTTGGCGTTGCCATGTTCACGGTCATTGTGTTGGCGCTGGTGGCTTTTATTATAATGGCCCGCTCACGGCTGGTGAGTAGTGGTGACATCACCATTGAAATCAATGGCGAGAAAAATATTGAGGTGGCAGCCGGAGATAAGCTGCTACAAACGTTGTCTGGGAAAGAAATATTTCTTGCCTCAGCCTGCGGCGGCGGCGGTACATGTGCGCAATGCAAATGTATTGTTACCGAGGGCGGTGGCTCGATTCTGCCTACCGAGGAATCACATTTTACACCGCGCGAAGTGAAAGAAGGTTGGCGCCTGTCCTGTCAGGTGCCGGTTAAACAGGATATGAAAATCGTGGTGCCGGAAGAAGTATTCGGCGTCAAGCAGTGGGAGTGCACGGTAGAGTCAAATCCGAATGTAGCTACTTTTATTAAGGAGTTGACCCTGCGTCTTCCCGAAGGCGAAAACGTAGATTTTCGTGCTGGTGGTTATGTGCAACTTGAAGCCCCGCCCCATCATGTTAAATTTAGTGACTTTGATGTCGATGAAGAATATCGAGGTGACTGGGAGCACTTCGGTTTTTTCAAGATGGAATCAAAAGTGGACGAGCCGGTGATTCGTGCCTATTCAATGGCTAACTATCCAGAAGAGGAGGGCATCGTTAAGTTTAATATCCGTATTGCAACGCCGCCACCGCGAACTGAAGGGCTACCCCCCGGGCAAATGTCTTCCTATACATTCAGTTTAAAACCCGGCGACAAAATCACTGTGTATGGTCCCTTCGGTGAGTTTTTTGCTACCGATAATGACAGAGAAATGGTGTTTGTTGGCGGTGGTGCAGGGATGGCGCCAATGCGTTCACATATCTTTGACCAGCTCAAGCGCCTGAACAGTACGCGAAAAATGTCGTTTTGGTACGGTGCACGCAGTTTGCGTGAAATGTTCTACGAAGACGAGTACGACCAGCTGGCCGCTGAAAATGATAACTTTGACTGGCATGTGGCGTTGTCTGAGCCGCAGCCGGAAGATAACTGGGATGGTCTTACAGGCTTTATTCATAATGTGCTGTTTGAGGAGTACCTGAAGAATCATGAGGCGCCAGAGGATTGTGAGTATTACATGTGTGGGCCGCCAATGATGTCGTCCGCAGTGATCCAGATGCTGCACAGCCTTGGCGTGGAGGACGATCATATCTTCCTGGATGATTTTGGTGGTTAGGGACGGTGGTTGGGGAAGGTGGTTAAGAGCGACGGTTAGGAATGGTGGTTAAGAGCAGTGGTTAGTAACCAGGCTATAAACCAAAGAACGAGGCCCCTGGTGGCCTCGTTTTTGTTTGTCCTGCTGATAGTGCAGGGGTGCAGCAAAGCCGGGGAAGAGGTGTTGCTGACGGGGCCAACGATGGGCACTACCTACAGCATAAAGTACGTGGACATTACTGGAGCAATAAACCAGGCTGAAGTGGGCTCAAATGTAGCGCAGTTGCTTGATTATCTGGATGGCGCAATGAGCACCTATCAGGATCAGTCCGAACTCAACCGCCTTAATGATTCTCCTGTCGGTGATCCTTTTCCGGTTAGTAGTATGTTGTGGCAGGTATTGCTTATCGCCGAGCAAGTGTTTGATGAAACCAAAGGCGCTTTTGATCCAACTGTTGGCCCGTTGGTCGATTTGTGGGGGTTTGGGCCGGTTGATACAGATGATCGGGTTCCCACACAGATTGAAATCGACGCCTTATTGGCGGACGTTGGTTTTAACTATCTTAAATTCATACCTTTTACTCAAAGTGTTGAAAAACTCAGAGATATTCGCATTGATTTATCTGCAATAGCGAAAGGTTTTGCGGCGGAACGTGTGGCTGATTTGTTAGTGGACATGGGCATCACTGATTTTTTGGTTGAAATCGGCGGGGAGTTGCGTGGTGGCGGTGTCAATATTGCTGGGCAGCCCTGGCGAATAGCTGTAGAGGCACCTGCTCTGGTACGAGGAGAAATCAAAAAGGTTATTTCATTGACAGATATGGGCGTGGCGACTTCTGGGGATTATCGGAATTATTTTGAAACGGATGGTGTGAGGTATTCTCATACCATAGATCCTCGCACCGGTAGGCCTATTGTACATAACCTTGCATCGGTTACTGTGGTAGTGGAAGATGCGACACAGGCTGACGCCCTCGCTACAGGATACATGGTGTTGGGGCAGCGGGAGGCGCTGTTAATGGCCAACCACGACGGTGTTGCTGCTTTTTTTCTGGTTAAGGAGCAGGAGCAATTTGTCGAGTCTAATAGCCGAGCACTGGATGCTTATATTAAGACTCAATGAGATGGTATCCCATCCAGCAATCTTCAGTGAGGTCGCGAGATGTTAGAAATGATATTTGCTTTTATAGCCATGGTGCTGATTATTTCCGCTATGTCAGTGGGCGTAATACTGGCGAAGAAACCTATTAAAGGTTCCTGTGGGGGTATTGCGGCACTGGGCATGGATACTTCCTGCGATATTTGTGGAGGAGATACCAGTAAATGCGAAGACGAGTCGTTAGCCTCGCCTGAGCAAGCAACACTCGCCTATGACGCAACTCGCAAATAGTCAGCGGGCTTTTATCTATAGTTAATCGTAGAGCCAATAATCACAGGGTTAGATTGGCGCTGAATTGAGACATTTTTTTCGGACAAATTTTGCTCGGCAGTTCCTACTGGGAAGTTCCTACTGGGAAGGTCTTACCGGGAAAGGCTTACTGGGCAGGTTTTACTCAGTGGGTGTTACTGGTCTGGTGTCACCGGGTGAAGAGGAACATGTTTAAGCACGCTATGTAGTACCCTGTCATTTTCAAAAAAGACCACGTAATCAGCGTACTCCCAGGTGGAAATAGGCGGATCACCAACAGAACTAACGACGGATTGTGGCTCACCGAACCGTGCTGCAACTTGCCCGCGGGTCATGCCGTTTTCAGGGCGCTCAAGGTGCTGCTTTTGCGCTGCCTGAGCGCCTATCGGTAGTTTGATAACTTCGGCTTGCACCATTGATATGCCGACGGCGAGAGATAAAACGATTGCTGTGGAAGTCAGTTTTGCCATGGTTTATTCCTCTGCCTGGGGCTCCATCGCTAATGTCCCAGAGTGATTAAGGTAGTGCACGATTATGGGCAGTACACAATTATAGGTAGTGCATAGTGAAGATGTACAACTCCAGGGTGTAATTTATATCGGAGAACCGAGGTTGTTCGCATAACGCGCTTTCAAGTAATGAAGCCCA
>QNFP01000057.1 GCA_003645535.1 Gammaproteobacteria bacterium
AGATACGGAACTAAGCGAACCCCTGGCCCTGATAACTCTCAAACAAAAAATAAACACCGCGTTGGAAGACGAGTTGACCGATCTCGACTGGCAGCTGCAAATTGGTGAGAGTTCAGAAAATATAGCGCTTCATATTCAGCGACTGGGCGAGGATGGCAAGGAGTTGATCGTCACGCTGTTGCCTGGACAGTCAGCGGCTGGTAACAAGGGCGGTGAAGATGATACATCTGAACTGCTTCATGGAACTGAAGCTGCGCTGGAACCTGCAAGCCTGGCGAGCACTCAGGCAAGCACTCAGGTAACCACTTATGCAAACAGGGAAAGCGTCATTGACAAGCTTGCCGGACAAAGTGCGGAGAGTCGACGTCACGAACTGGGCCTGGATCGGGATATCTATTTCGATAGCCTTACCCAGTTACCCAATCGTCAGCTTTTAATCGAGACCATCAGGCAGCATCAGGAAGAAACTACAGATGAACCAATTTGTAGTGCCCTGATGTTGATAGACCTCGATCATTTCAAAGATATTAATGATTCCTGGGGGCACAATGTCGGCGACCAGGTGTTGTTTAAGGTGGCCCGTGCAATAGAGCCCATGATTGATGATACGGTCATGGTTGCGCGGATGAGCGGCGACGAATTTATGCTCTTCCTTCCGCGGGCAGGGGATAATCCAGAGCAGGGTGCCAAGAATGCCAATGCAATGGCTGCAAGAGTTAAAGAGGCCATTGCCAACCCCATTTTTTATGATGGCAACGAGTTTATTTTGACAGCAAGTGTGGGCATTGCCTTGCTGATTGATCATGAAACATCTGCAGAGCGAGCTTTGCAGTATGCCGATACGGCTATGTACGAAGCCAAGCGCAAGGGCCGAAATGGCATTGCCTTCTATGATCAGAGCATCAGTGATAAAGCGCAGCGCCAGATAGGCCTGAATACACGTTTGCGCAAGGCGGTCGATAATCAGGAGTTTGCGCTTTATATTCAGCCGCAAATTTCTGTCAGAGACGGTGATGTGGTGGGCGGCGAGGCTTTGTTGCGATGGGTCAATGCTGATCGTGTCACTAATATGCCATCGGAGTTTATTCCGCTACTCGAGGCATCCGGCTTGATTGTAGAAGTGGGGCACTGGGTAATCCGTACTGCCTGCGAATATATTCGCAACTTTATTGATGAAGGTCTGTGGAAAGATCATATGCGCTTAGGCATTAACATCAGCCCCAGACAATTCAACGATCCACAGTTGCTAGAGGTCATTGAGCATAGTTTGCGCAGTTATGAGGTTGATCCCAAATATCTCAATTTTGAAGTCACCGAAAATCTTTTGATCGAAGATGTTGATGATGTCATCAGGAAAATGTCTGCGATCAAAAATCTTGGTGCCAAGTTCTCTATCGATGATTTTGGTATTGGCTACTCATCAATGATTTATTTAAAACGTTTGCCCTTTGACTGGTTAAAAATAGATCGGGAGTTTATTCGCAATATTCATAGCGATACGGAAAGCCGAGGTGTGGTTGATGCCATTCTTGCGGTATCCAGGCAGTATGGTCTATTGGTGACGGCTGAAGGTGTAGAAGACCAGGAATCTCTCGAAATACTGCGTAAAGCGGGCTGTGATACCTATCAGGGCGCTCATTTCAGCATGCCCGTCCCGGTGGATAAATTTCGCGATTATCTCGCTGCCTGACTTCTGGCGCTATTTGGCCCTGTTCCAGTTGGTACGGTTCCAGTCTCCTTGTAAGCCCTTGTCCAGGGGAGTAAAATCCGCCACCTTTTTAATCTGTTTCAATCTGCGGATACCCGCAATAAAGGCTATTGGAGTCAACTGATTATGGCAATAGAACGCACACTTTCCATCATTAAGCCCGATGCAGTGGCAAAAAATGTTATTGGCGACATTATTGGTCGTTTCGAAAAGGCAGGTCTCACTGTTGTAGCAGTTAAAATGCTGCAGTTGTCTGCACAGAAAGCCGGCGGCTTTTACGCTGAGCATGAAGGAAAGGGGTTTTTTGCTGACTTGATTGAATTTATGACGTCTGGTCCTGTGGTTGTACAGGTGCTAGAAGGAGAGAACGCCGTCGACCAAAATCGTTCCTTAATGGGCGCGACAAACCCAAAGGAAGCAGCGCCGGGTACTATTCGGGCAGAGTTTGCCGATACCATCGATGCCAATGCGGTACACGGGTCTGATTCTCCAGTGTCCGCTGCTCGGGAAATCAGTTATTTTTTTGACGAAAGTGAAATCTGTCCGCGATAGAAATTGGCCATAATACCTATCTTATGAAAACGCCTCCCGCCTGTGATTCAGCCGTATCAACCCCAGGGTTGAAGACCAACCTGCTGGGTCTGGGTGAGCAAAAACTGATAGATTTTTTCGAGAATCTGGGTGAGCGAAAGTTTCGCGCTGCCCAGATCATGAAATGGGTACATGTGCGTGGAGTTACCGATTTTGCGCAAATGACAGATCTGTCGAAGTCATTGCGTGAGCGACTGGCAAGTATTGCCGAGGTGCGCCCACCCGAGGTGGTAAGCCGGTCCGATTCAGAGGATGGCACCATCAAATGGCTGATCAGAACTGACGGCGGTAGTTGCATTGAAGCGGTATTTATCCCGGAAAATGGCCGCGGTACATTGTGTGTGTCTTCGCAAATTGGCTGTAGCCTTGACTGCAGCTTTTGTGCAACAGGTAAGCAAGGCTTCAACCGGGATCTCAATACCGCTGAAATAATAGGCCAGGTGTGGATAGCCTTGCGCGAACTTACTTTGCCTGAGGCGGCGCCTAACAACCGCGCGGTCACCAATGTAGTATTGATGGGCATGGGCGAGCCCCTGCTTAATTTTGACAATGTAGTGGAAGCGGTCAATCTCATGATGCATGACTGCGCTTACGGCCTTTCTAAGCGCCGCGTCACGCTGAGTACAGCCGGTGTGGTGCCGGCCCTGGATAAGCTTGGCGATGTAACCGATGTATCGCTAGCGATATCTCTACATGCCCCAAATGACGAATTACGCGATCAGTTAGTGCCGCTAAATCGCAAATATCCCATTGCGGCATTACTGGATTCAGCACGCCGATATCTGCAAAAGCTACCTGACCAGCGACGCAAAATCACTATCGAATACACGCTTATTGATCAGGTCAATGACCGCCAGGTACATGCTCGGCAACTGGCGGAGCTACTTGGTAACACACCCTGCAAAATCAACCTTATTCCCTTTAATCCATTTCCTGGATCAAACTATCGTCGAGTTTCCAATAATGCCATGTACAGGTTTAGAGATATTCTCCATGAAGCCGGGTACACTGCCACCGTGCGCACCACCAGGGGCAGTGATATCGCTGCAGCCTGTGGTCAACTGGCCGGTGAGGTCAATGATCGAACCCGCCGCAGCCAACGGTATCGCAATGAAAAGGTTAACAACTGGCAACCGGTAAATATAATTTCAGGCTGAACAAATCAATATGATAAGGGTGATAAATATAGGGCTTGTGGTGATTATCGGAGTGGTCACGACAGCTTGTACAACGACGACGACTTCTACTATGGGGTCGGAGGGAGCATCACCTACTGTTGCCGACAGCAGGAAAGATAAAAAGAAATCGAAGCAGGATGCGCTGGAATTATATATCAAACTCGGGCTTGGTTATATTCGTGAAAATAACCGAAAAGGGGCAAGATTTAATTTGCAAAAAGCCCTTGCTATCGACAACCGTTCAGCTGCCGCTCATGATGGTCTGGCATTATTGTATCAACTGGAAAAAGAGAATGATCTTGCTGAAGAGCACTATCGCAAAGCATTAAAATATGATCCCGATTTCACTCGGGCAAGGAATAATTACGCGGCTTTCCTGTTGCGTGCCGGAGAATATGAAAAGGCGCACAAACAGTTTTTAATTGCCGCAAAAGATCTTGATTATGATCGTCGGTCGCGTGTTTATGTAAGTATTGGAGTGACAGCTACTCATCTGGGTCATACAGAGGAGGCGGTCAGTGCCTGGGAAAAGGCTATAAATCTTGACCCCGAAATGTCGCCGGCTTATTTTGAGTTGGCAAAGGCATATTTCGAGGCAAATAATCTTCCTCGTGCCAAAATTTATTTAGATGATTATTCGGAATTGGCAGGTCCTACAGCCCAGGGTCTGTGGTTGGGTGTCAGGATAGAGCGGGCCTTTGGCAATAAGGACGGTGAGGCCAGCAAAGGTCTTGCTTTAAAGAAATTGTTCCCTTATTCACTAGAGTATCTGGAATATCGGGAATGGCTAAAGAAACCATAGTGGAACAGAAAAGCAAAGCGGCCATCAGTACAGGTTTGCCTGGCATCCAGATGCACAAAGCGAGGATGGATCAGACAATCTCTATTGAAGATGCAGCCTCAGCAATGGGACTGACTGTGCGTTCGCTCCAGGCGCTCGAGGCGGATGATTACGACAAACTCCCGTCGGAGGTCTATATTCGTGGTTATATCAGGCGTTATTGTTCCTTGCTGAACATCGAGCCAGCGACAATATTAGAGGAATTTGAAGCCAATATCGAAAGCGAGAAGGACCCGGCTGGCGAGGATTCACGGATTCAGTTTCTGGAAAGTAAAAAAATCCGTATGGCAATAATCTGTACAGCAGGTGTAGTGTTACTGCTGTTGGCGATAGTCGCGCTGGGTGATGATCCCCATGGTGGATTTGCGCAATACAATACGATATCTGTGGGGCTTAAGTACGTGCCTATGCTGCTCACGTTAGTGGTTTTAATAGCGCCTTAATAGATGTCTGTTGAAGCGCCCATAAAACGCCGCCAAAGTCGCCAGGTCATGGTTGGTGACGTGCCGGTCGGTGGTGACGCGCCGATTTCCGTACAGAGCATGACCAATACGGAAACGACAGACGTAGTCGCAACTGTTGCTCAGATCAAAAGAATTGAGGAGGCTGGAGCGGACCTGGTCAGAGTTTCAGTACCCAGTATGGAGGCTGCCGAAGCCTTTGGTGAAATTCGCCGCCGTGTTGATGTGCCCCTGGTCGCCGACATTCACTTTGATCACAAGATAGCCCTCAAGGTCGCTGATTATGGTGTCGATTGTCTGCGCATCAATCCGGGTAATATTGGCAAAGAGGAGCGGGTTCGAGCAGTTATAGATAAAGCGCGGGATATGAATATTCCGCTGCGCATTGGCGTTAATGCAGGCTCCCTCGAGAAAGAACTACAGAGAAAATACGGAGAGCCAACGGCCGATGCGATGGTCGAGTCTGCTTTGCGGCATGTGGATATTCTTGACCGGCTGGATTTTCAAAATTTCAAGTTGAGCCTCAAGGCTTCTGATGTGTTTATGGCTGTGGAGGCATATCGAAAGATAGCTGTGCAGATTGATAACCCGCTACACGTGGGTATTACTGAAGCCGGGGGGCTGCGCGCTGGAACCGTTAAATCAGCGGTCGGCATAGGTATTCTACTCATGGAGGGTATCGGCGATACCATCAGGGTATCTCTCGCTGCGGATCCTGTTGAAGAAGTGAAGGTGGGTTGGGATCTGTTAAAGAGCCTGCGTTTGCGCAGTAAAGGTATTAATTTTATAGCCTGTCCTAGTTGCTCCAGGCAGAATTTCGATGTTATTGATACCATGAATCAACTTGAGGCCAGACTGGAAGATATCACTGTGCCTCTGGATGTGGCAGTGATCGGTTGTATAGTAAATGGCCCGGGCGAGGCCAAAGCGGCGGAAATGGGGTTAACCGGTGGAACTCCTAACAATTTATTATTTATAGACGGTAAACCTGTTGAAAAGCTGGGTCAGGCCAATCTGGTCGATGGTCTGGAGGAGCGGATTCGCGCAAAAGCGCAGGAAAAAGCGAAGCTGCTGGAGCAGTTGATCGCAACAGATTAACCAGATATTTTCTGGTTAATTTCTGACTAATTAGCTGGTGAGTTAGCTAGCAACATAAAATATGTTCAGATTCAATCTGCCTTTCCCAAAATAGCTTCCGCCGCCAATAGCGGATGACTAAAGGGGGGCAGGAAAATGGAGTGTTGGCTGGCGATGTATGGGTTGGCGAGTAAAGCAGATGATTTTGAACAACGGAATTTATTTTGAGTAAAATACAGTCGCTGCGAGGCATGAGCGACCTGCTTCCAGATCAGTCACCCAGCTGGCAATTTCTGGAAGCAAAAGTTCAGAGTCTGTTGCAGAGCTACGGTTATCGAGAGATTCGCTTTCCGCTGCTGGAAAGTACTGATCTGTTTAAGCGGTCTATCGGCGAAGTAACCGATATTGTTGAGAAGGAGATGTATACCTGGCTGGATCGCAACGGTGAGAGCATTACCCTGCGTCCAGAGGGAACAGCGGGTTGTGTGCGTGCTGGGGAACAAAATGGCCTGTTGAGAAACCAGGTGCGGAGGCTTTGGTATAGCGGAGCTATGTTTCGGTATGAGCGGCCGCAGAAAGGTCGTTTACGCCAGTTTCATCAGTTTGGTGCCGAAGTATTTGGTCTCGAAGGACCGGATATCGATGCAGAAATATTAGTAATGATAGCTCGCTTATGGCGGGATCTGGGTATACACGACCATATCAACTTGCAGGTCAACACACTGGGTACGGCTGCTGCCCGCGCGGAATATCGACAGGCGCTGGTGGACTATCTGCTTGCTCGCAAGGCCGACCTCGACGAAGACAGTCAGCGCCGGCTTGACAGTAACCCTTTACGTATCCTGGACAGCAAAAGCAGTCAGACTCAGTCCCTATTGGATCAGGCACCCTGTTTGCACGATTTTATCGATAGCGAATCTCGTCAGCATTTCGATGCGGTGTGTGCTCGGCTCGACAGCGCGGGTGTGGTGTATGAAATTAATCCTCGTCTGGTGCGCGGTCTGGATTATTACGGGAAGACAGTCTTTGAGTGGGTAACGGATTCGCTTGGTGCGCAGGGTACGGTTTGCGCCGGCGGTCGCTATGACGGGCTGGTGGAACAGCTGGGTGGTAAACCGACACCGGCGGTTGGCTTTGGCATGGGAGAGGAGCGGCTGGTTCTGTTACTTGACGCTGTGGGAGCAGTGCCCGATAGTGTCGGTCGCCAGCTCGATGCCTATCTTGTAGCAGTGGGTGATGTTGGTCATATTGCGTTTGAATACAGTGAGACAATCCGTTCTCAGTGTCCACAATTGCGTATGCAGAATCATTGTGGCGGCGGCAGCTTTAAAAGCCAAATGAAAAAAGCTGATCGCAGTAACGCTGAAATTGCGTTGATTGTCGGTGAAGATGAGGCCGCGACAGGCAACATCAGCGTCAAATATTTACGTGAAAAAAAGGAGCAACAATTATTGCCGGTTGCAGATGTCGTGAAACTGCTCAATCAGCTTTAAATCCATGGCCTCCAGTTGCTCGCCGACAGGCATCTGCCAACTATATGGTGTTGCATAATGTCGCCTGGCGTTGCGCTTAAATGTTGGCTGACGAGAAGTGGGTGAATGCGCCTCAATACCCGTCTGTTTGTGGCGGATTTTTAATTAGTTTTTTATAGTTTAATTCGGGTGGAATGAAAATTGGCACAACATCTCAGTGATGAAGAACAGCTAGAAAGTCTCAAGCAGTGGTGGAAGAAAAACGGTACGCAACTCCTGCTTACGGTGGTGCTTGTAGTTGGTGGCTGGTTCGGCTGGCAGCAATGGCAGCAGTCGCGGGAACAAAAGGCAGCGCAGGCGTCTATTGTTTATATGGAGATGATAGAGCTTGCCGGCCAGGGCGCGCAGGAAGAACTCACCGACGAAAATGAAAAGCGACTGATTGAATTAGCTGAGTCGTTGCGTGATGACCATGGGGACAGTGAATATGCGCAATATGCGACTTTAATGTTAGCGCGCCAGGCCGTACTTAATGATGATCTTGATGCAGCTGCAGTCGCATTGCAGACAGTTATCGAGAGCAGCGATGATGTAGAACTTGCTGGTATTGCCCGGATGCGTCTCGCACGGGTAGAAATGGCGCGTCAGAATTACACCGAGGGGCTCACTGTACTGGAGGTTGTCGCTCCACCGGGTATGGCAACTCTCTATGCAGAGCTACGTGGCGATATCTATTATTTGAGCGATGACTATGTTGCTGCTCGGGCGGCTTATCAATCAGCACTTAATGGTCTGGCAGAAGAAAGCAATAATGTCCGCCCGATGTTGGAGCTCAAACTTAACCGCGTACTAGCTGGAGAACCAGCACCGGTAGAAACAAAGGAAGAATCCTGATGAGGAGGCTATCCTGGTTGTTATGTCTGGCGATGATGTTAGGAGGCTGTAGTTCACTTAAGTTCTGGGGGGATGATGACGCCAGCGAAGCTGATGTAGAAGCGGAAGTGGAAGCCTCTAAGGAGCCAAAAGAACTACTCGATTTTGTTGAAACTGTGCGTATACGTAAACTGTGGCGCTCCTCGGCAGGCAAAGGGCAGGATGCCCCGCTGGCCACATTGCAGCCAGGTTTATTGGACGATCATGTTTATAGCGCCGACCCAAAGGGACGTGTTACCGCATTTACCATAGCTAAAGGTAAGCGCGCGTGGCGAACTGACCTTAATACAGTACTTACCGGTGGGGTTGGCGTGGCAGCTGACCAGGTATTGGTCGGTAGTCAGGACGGGGATGTATATGCGCTTGATGCAGATACCGGTGAGCAGCTTTGGCGTGCAGAACTAACCGGTGAAATTCTTGCCCCGCCCACGGGAGATTATAATATTGTAGTGGTGCAAACCCAGGACGGTAAGGTGCATGGCCTGTCTGCGGATTCCGGTAAACTCGTGTGGCAATACGTGGCTGAAGTACCCGTGCTGACCCTGCGAGGTACGGGTGCACCTACGTTGGCAGCTAATGCCGTAATAGTCGGTTTTGCCAACGGTAAAGTCGTCGCGCTCAATGCCTTATCCGGTGAGCTACAGTGGGAAGTTCGCCTGGTAGCTGGAGAAGGCAAAACCGAGCTTGAACGCATGGTCGACGTTAACACCCCCCTGGTGGTCGGTGATTTGATCTACCTGACGAGTTATCAGGGTAAAGTGGGTGCGGTGAGTAGGGGCGTGGGCCGCGAGTTATGGACACAGAAAAATTCCAGCTATCATGCCCCTGGATACGGCCTGGGCAGACTGTATGTGGCTGATACCAACGACAAAGTCTACTCTTTCAGAGCATCGGGTGGACAACAGCTTTGGTTAAACGAAGAATTCCTGCGGCGCAAATTGACCTCGCCGCTAGCGGTTGGCGACCATATTGCCATTGCTGATCGAGAAGGTTACCTGCATATACTGTCGTTTGAAGATGGGCAGGTTGTCGGTCGCGTAAAAGTCGATGGCGACGGTGTTTCTGTGCCGATGGTTAGCAATCAGGATACTTTTTTTGTGCTCGACAATAGTGGTGATCTCACCGCTTATCAGCTTGAGGTTAAAGACTAAGGCGCTAATATCTTATTCGGAACAGGAGGTTCCTTAAGGTTTGTCCGCCAGCAAGCGTCAGTGTGTTAGCCGTAAACGACCCGCACATTATCAGTTAGCCACACAATCAACGCTGTTTTACCAGTAATCCCAATTCGGATTAGCGAATTTGCAGTAGAATAGCGCCTTTAAATCTGTTTTAAGCGACTTATGCTCCCTGTTATTGCCCTGGTTGGGCGTCCCAATGTGGGTAAATCAACATTGTTCAACCGCCTCACGCGAACGCGAGATGCGTTGGTGGCCGATTACCCCGGATTGACTCGCGATCGCAAATATGGCGAAGGTGAGTATGAGGGGCGTCGCTATATGGTAATTGATACCGGTGGTATCACTGGTAACGAAGTGGGTCTTGATTGGGAAATGGCCTCGCAATCTCTACAGGCAATGGATGAGGCCGATATTATATTCCTGATGGTGGATGCACGCGAAGGGCTCTGTGCTGTTGATGAAGAGATCGCTCGCATGCTGCGCCAAAAGTCCTGTCCGGTCGTACTGGTAGTTAACAAAATTGACGGCGTGGATCCCAATATTGCGCTGGCGGATTTCTACCGGTTGGGTATGGACGAGCCGTTTGCCATTACCGCAACGCACGGTCGAGGCGTTGCGTCTCTGCTTAAACAAGCTTTAAAGCAGGTGCCTGATAATGGGCCCGACAGCATGCCGGTAGCTACGGGCATTAAAATTGCTGTTGTCGGCCGCCCCAATGTAGGTAAATCGACATTGGTTAATCGACTCTTAGGCGAGCAACGTGTTGTTGTTTTTGATCAGCCGGGCACCACCCGTGACAGTATCTACATCAATTATGAAAGGGCGGGTAAGCACTACACATTAATTGATACGGCAGGTATTCGACGGCGTAAAAACGTAAAGCTTATGGTCGAAAAGTTTTCCATCGTAAAAACATTGCAGGCCATTGATGATGCCAATGTGGTAGTCCTGCTTGTCGATGCCCACGAAGCGTTGGTTGAACAGGATTTGCATTTGATGGGCTACGCCATTGAAGCTGGCCGAGCCCTGGTTATTGCGGTTAACAAATGGGATGGTCTAGAGCAGGATCGCAAGGACTGGCTTAAACAGGAACTTAAACGGCGATTGCGCTTTGTCGAGTTTGCCGATATACATTTTATATCGGCTTTACACGGTACCGGCGTCGGCCATTTGTATAAATCAATTTTAGCTGCTTATAAAGCGGCGACTGATTCGCTGAGTACCAATCGCCTGACTACGATTCTCGAAGATGCAGTTAATGATCATCCACCCCCGCTGGCGCGCGGTCGTCGTATTAAACTTCGCTACGCTCACGCTGGCGGAAGAAATCCACCCGTTATTGTTATTCACGGCAGTCAAACCCATGCAGTGCCAGGCCACTACAGCCGTTATCTGGAAAAAACATTCCGCAAAGTGCTTGGCTTACATGGCACACCAGTTAAGATTGAGTATCGTTCGGGCGATAACCCTTACGCTGGACGCGGCAATAAATTAACCGCCCGCCAAATAAGTAAAAAAAGACGCCTGATGCGGCATGTGAAAAAAAAGCGGTAGGGATAACTGGACTTTTCTCTACTGAGCTTTTCCCAACGGAACTTTTTTTTACGGAATATGGCCCAATGGAACTTTTTTTACGGAATATTACCCAATGGAACCTTTTTCAACGGAAATTTTCCCAATGGAATATTGCCCGTGCTACCGCGCCACTTTCTATGTTAACGCGACTGCAAAATAGTTTCGATTTCATCCATCAATTTATTGCAGCGTCTGATCACCGCTTCATACACTTCCGGTGAGGCCATATCTACGCCAGCCCTCTTGAGTATGTCGTAGGGATAGTCAGATCCGCCGGCTTCGAGAATTGACAGGTATTGTTGCCGCTTGCCACCCTCGCTCGTCAGCACATTCTCCATAAGCACATTCTCCATAAGTACATTTTCCATAAGGTAATAGGCTGCAGAGATAGAAGTCGCATATTGAAAGACGTAAAAATTGCGATAGAAGTGGGGGATATAGGCCCATTCAATGGCATACATGTCGTCGATGTACATCACTTTCTGATCGTGGCCCATTACCTTCTGATCGTGGCCCATTACTTTCTGGTCATGACCGTAGTACCTTTTTAGCGTTTCTCCATACAGCAAGTTGAGTTTGTCTGCGGATAGCGCGCCGCCCTTTTCGATTTCTTCATGGATTGCCAGTTCAAATTCAGCAAATTGTGTTTGCCGGAAAAAGGTGCCGCGCAGACCCTGTAATTCCTGAAACAAATAGTACAATTTTTCCTCGTCACTAGCCGCGGTCTCCTGGAGATATTTATACAATAGTATCTCGTGAGAGGTGGAGGCGATTTCGGCAATAAAGGTGGCGTAGTCGGCCTTGGCAAACGGTTGCGCTTCAGTAGCGAGGAGTGAGTGCATGGTGTGGCCCCACTCATGGGCAAAGGTGGTCAGTGATTCAAAATCATCGTTGTGGTTGAGTAATATATAGGGGTGGACATCATAGGCTGCGCCCATTGAGTAAGCGCCACTGCGTTTGCCATCGGCTGGCGGGACATGCATCCAGCGCTTGCCCACAGAATCACTGTACAGTTGTTGGTATTTTTCGCCCAGGGGTTTTAGCGCAGCCAGCAATAGTTGGTTGGAGTCTTCAATGCTGTAGCGTCTGTCAAGGTCAGCAACGGCCGGGTAAACATCGTAATAATGTGGATCATCGATATCCATCACCTGGGCGCGCAGCTTGAGATAACGGTGTAGTGTTGCCAGGTTGTTGTTTACTGTATCGAGCAGAGTTCTGTAGACCTGTTCGGGTATATTGTCGGCTGATAGCGCCAGTTGAAGCGCGGATGAATAGCCACGCATGCGTGCTTCAAAAGTGTGAGCCTGAACCTGCCCGCTAAGTGTTACCGCCAGCGTCTGGGCAAAGTCCTGATAGCTGGCAAAGAAATTATCAAATACTGCTTTTCTGTCTGCTCTGTTTTTAACACTCCGATATCTGGTATAGGCAGAGGGTGTTAATTTTATCTGTTCGCCATTACTAAGAGTGATTTCCGGCCTGGGAATCTCAGCGTTAGCTAAAACACCGTAGGTTGTACTGGCCACACGCAGGGGCGCGCCGGCCGCGGCAAGAATTTGTTCTTCGCGGGCGGACAATACATGGGGTTTATTGCGCAAGGCATTGCGGATTAGAAAATCATAGTCTTTCAGGGCTGGGGTATTTTTTTGCCACCGTTGTAGTTTGCTCTCGTCAATGCTCAGCAACTCTGGTTCCAGAAAACTAATATTTTCGCTGTAACTCGTTTCCAGATCCTGGGCAAGGGTATGTTGTTCAAGTAATGTCGAATCTCCCAGGTCAATGTCTTTTGATAACATACTAAAAGTATAGAGGCGCATTAATTTTTTGTAAGTGTCAGAGCTAAGCTGTAGACACTCGGCAAGCATCTCGGCACTGGTGTTTAGCTTGCCGCGGCACTGTGAGAGTTGACTGATTTGCTGGGTAATATCTGCGTATGCCGCTTGCCAGTCTGCGGTGTTTTCATAAAGGTCCGTCAATTGCCAGGTGTCATCGAGCGTTGATGATGTTGAGCCAGCTGGTGAGAAAATCAAAAAGATCAGCGCACAGCTTATCAATGGCGAATACTTGCTTGCTTTCATATAGCTACTTCTTGTCGGTGTCGGTGTCGGTGTCGGTATTAGAGTTAGTATCGGTGTCAGAGTTAGTGTCGGTGTCAGTTTCGTTGTAGGAGGTGGGACGGATTCTTTGCACATCGCAATCAAGCATGCCGTCTATAAGAGTGACAGTGATTTGATCCTGTACCGAGGTATCGGTGGTGTGAGTGATGATCTGCTGCTCCTTGTTCTGGATAATGGCGTAGCCGCGTTCCAGTGTATTTAACGGGCTGACACTTTGTAACAGGCCGGTGATAGCAGAAAATTCATCCTTTTTGCGAGCCAGCAGGTGCTTCATAGCGATGTTTATACGTTCCTGTAAATAGCCAGTGCGTTGGCTAAGCTGCTCAAACTTTGCCTGTGGCGTATGCCCGAGATAACGGCTGAGGAGGTGTTCAAGTTGCAGCTGTTTGCCGTGCAGTTGCAGCTGCATGCTTTTTAACAGGCGTATTTCAAGATGATCGAGGTGCTGTCCCTGTTTGTTCAAAATGTCACTGGGGTGGCGTAACCGGAGACGCAAATTACGCAAAACCTGGCGTGTGCTTTCCAGCTTTCCCATGGCCTGTTGGCAAAACCAGTCGTTGTATCCCTGTAGTGCCTGGGCAAGCTTTTGGCCATCTGGACTCGCCAGCTCCGCCCCGGCAGAGGGTGTCGGGGCGCACACATCAGCTGCGAAATCGGCAATAGTGGTATCTGTTTCGTGGCCCACGGCCGAGATGATCGGTATCGAACTGGCGGCGATAGCCCGCGCTACAATTTCTTCGTTAAAGGGCCACAGGTCCTCAATTGAACCACCGCCGCGGGAAAGAATAATCAGGTCACATTCGCTCCTGGCATTAGCCAGCGTCAAGGCCTGGGTAATTCCGCTAGCAGCTTCGCTGCCCTGCACTGCAGTGGGGTAGATGGTGACGGGTAAGGCCGGAAATCGGCGCTGTAACACATGTAATATATCTCTGAGCGCGGCACCACTGGGGGAAGTAATGACGCCGATATGTCGTGGGAACTCAGGTAGCAGTTGTTTGTGTTGCTCATCAAAAAGCCCCTCTTCTGCCAATCTGGCTTTCAGCAATTCATAGCGGCGTTGTAGTTCGCCCAGCCCTGCAGGCTCGATATGCTCAGCGATCAGCTGGTAATCGCCGCGGTTCTCATAAAGACCGACTCGACCCCGAACCAGTATTTGCTGGCCGTCTTCTGGCCGAAAATTGACCCCTCGGTTACGATTGCGAAACATGGCGCAACGAATTTGCGCATTTTCGTCCTTGAGCGTGAAATACCAGTGTCCCGAGGAAGGCCTGGCCAGATTGCTAATCTCTCCTTCAACCCAAAGCTGCGACAGGTGAGTTTCCAGCAGTTGTCGGGCGCGCCGGTTGAGCTGACTGACTGAAAATATCTGCCTTTCGGAAACTTCTGGATTTGATGCGCTCATGCCTTATGATTGTAGAGAAAACTGTAGTGACAGCAAGCTCTACAGGCATAATTCATCTGCATTTTCTATGTTA
>QNFP01000058.1 GCA_003645535.1 Gammaproteobacteria bacterium
ACGGGACTTTGAGTTCTACAGGACTCTGTGTGCTACAGAAAGTTGCGTTCAACCTGTGTTTAGTGCCCTGTGTGGTTAATCGATAATAAAGCGCTAAGCCCTGGTATAAATTTATTGCTTTCGATGGCTGATAAGGTTCTGATGTTCCTGTAACTCATTATTTTGTGACCAACTATTGCCTATGCGAAAAGTCGTTATTGGTGTTCTGGTGGTGGCCCTGGTCTTATCTGGCTATTGGTACTTCACTCGCAGTGAACCTGTTTCGGTTTATTTGGTGCCAGTAGAGGCGGGACTGGTTGAGGCTACCGTGGCTAATACCCGCGCCGGTACCGTCAAGGCTTGCCTGCGCTCCCGCTTATCCATGCCAATTGGTGGTCAGGTTGCCGACCTGCTGGTTGACGAAGGCGATCATGTAGTTGCCGGTCAGGTGCTGCTTCGCCTATGGAATGAGGACAGGGCTGCCGGCGTCGCAGAAGCCCGTGCCAGACTTGTCGTCAGCCGTGAAGCTAGCAAGGAGAGTTGCGATGCGGCGGCACTGGATGCTCGCGAGCTGCATCGACAAAAGAAGCTGGCAGAAAAAAAACTGATTTCGGTAGAAAAGCTCGATGCTGTACAAACCCGCTCTAACGTATCTTCGTTTGCCTGCACAAGAGCAAAGGCGAGCATTAATACAGCGCAGGCCGTGTTGAAACTACAGAGTGCTCTGTATGATAAAACCCTGTTAAAAGCGCCTTTTTCCGGTGTAGTGGCGGAGATCAATGGCGAAGTCGGCGAATACATCACCCCCTCCCCGCCGGGCGTAGCCACACCGCCCGCGATTGATTTAATTGGTAGCGATTGCCTTTATATTTCGGCTCCAATTGACGAAGTCGATGCCGCAGATATCCGTCTGGGTATGCTCGCTAACGTTACCCTTGATGCCTTTCGTGGGCGTGTTTTCAAGGGCACGGTTGTGCGTATCGCACCATATGTTAAGGAGTTCGAAAAGCAGGCTCGGACCGTGGATATTGACGTAACCTTTGCCGAAATGCCCGAGGATATAACACTGCTGGTGGGCTATAGCGCTGATATTGAGATTATTCTCGAACAGCACGCCAATGTACTTCGTATACCAACTGAAGTGGTGATCGACAACGATAAGGTGCTGCGTTATGACCCGGCAAGCGGTTATCTCGAAAAAGTTACCATCACCCCCGGTCTCAGTAACTGGACCTATACCGAGGTCAAAAATGGCCTCGGCAAAGGTGATGCCGTGTTGTTATCTCTTGATACAGAGGGAGCGGTAGAGGGTGCATTGGTAACGCCAGTGCAGACTAGTTCAGGCGGTGCTTCTGACGGTAAGCCAGGCAGTACTCTAGACGGTACTCTGGACGGTACTCCAGACGGGACTCCAGACGGCCCTTTAGACGCTATTTTAGATGAGACGCCATGATCGAGTTGCAGCAACTGTGTCGGGATTTCCTCATCGGCGATCAGACTGTTCATGCCCTTGATCATCTTGATCTGACCATCGACAGCGGTGAATATCTGTCAGTGATGGGTCCTTCTGGATCGGGAAAATCGACGTTATTAAATATGCTAGGTTTACTTGACAGGCCCAGTAGCGGAGAGTATCTGCTCAATACGCAGGTCACCAGTTCACTCAAGGAAGAGCAACGCGCGGCATTGCGGCGCGACCACATTGGCTTTGTTTTTCAAAGTTACCATTTACTGCCGCGACTTACCGCAAGGGAGAATGTTGAATTGCCTTTGGTGCTGGCCGGCGTCGCCCCTAAAATTCGTCAGGCAACGGTAGACGAATTATTGCGTCGCCTGGATCTAAGTGATCGTGCGGCTCACAACCCCAGTCAACTATCTGGCGGGCAGCGTCAGCGCGTTGCTATTGGTCGTGCGATTATTATGGAGCCGGATTTGCTGCTGGCAGATGAACCCACTGGCAATCTGGACTCAAAATCGGGGCTGGAGGTCATGGCTTTACTTGAAGAGCTGAATGCCGGGGGCATTACGCTGCTGGTGGTCACTCACGACGAAGAAATGGGCGCTAGAGCTCAGCGGCGCCTGCACATGGTTGATGGCCGTATTAACCAGGATTGGCGGCCCGGTCGGACCGAAAGAATATGAGCAAGCCCTGATGCGAGTTTACGATCTGCTGGCATTTAATTTCAGGGTAATTACTCGTCAGCGTGTGCGTAGCATCATGCTGCTAATTGCCATCGCAATCGGCGTGCTCGCTATCAACCTGTTAACCGGCATTGGTGAAGGCGGTAAACAGTTCGTCCTTGGCGAATTTAATCTCCTTGGAAAAAACGTACTGATTATGTTGCCGGGTAAAAAGGAGACTACTGGTGGCATTCCTCCTTTGACCGGTGAAACCACGAGGGATCTCACCCTGCAGGATGCACAGGCAATACTTCGTCTGGCTGAGGTGTCCGCAGTCGCGCCCCTTATTCCCGGCAAAATAGAAATATCCCACGGTCGCTTAAGTCGCGAGGCTTTTACACTGGGGAGCAATCGAGCATTTTTTGAAATGCGCCAGCTGGACATAGCCCAGGGCAGTATTTTGCCCGATGTGCCTATGGACCAGGCAGTCGCTGTGTGCATTATCGGCAGCAAACTCCGTCGCGAACTATTTGGTAATCGCCCTGCTCTGGGGCAATGGCTGCGTGCGGGAGACAGCCGTTTCCGAGTGGTGGGTATTCTCAAAGATCGCGGGCAGGGTTTAGGTCTGGACATGAACGATGTCATTATTATTCCCGTGGCCAGTGCTCAGTCGCTTTTTAATACCGAAGGCCTGTTCCGCATTTTTATCGAATTGCGCAATCTTCACGACCTGGATAAATCTCGTGACCGCATCACCGATTTGCTGAAAAATCGCCACGATGGTGAGGAAGATGTCACACTGATTGCTCAGGATTCTCTGTTAACGGCATTTGCCGATATCCTCGATACTATGACGCTCACTGTTGCCGGTATCGCGGCGATCAGTATGCTCGTTGCGGGCATCTTGATTATGAACGTGTCGCTGATCGCAGTGAGCCAGCGCACCCGTGAAATAGGTTTGCTGAAAGCACTGGGCCTGCCGGCACGCACTGTACGTATTATCTTTCTTTCCGAAGCGGCCATGATGGCAACGGCAGGTGCAATCATCGGCCTGCTGATCAGCGAACTGGCGCTTTTTCTGGCGCGACGAGTCTACCCAGCGGTACTTTTTGATACCCCGAACTGGGCTCAGGTGGGTTCCTTTATTGTCGCCATTGTCACCGCCCTGGTGTTTTCCGCAATCCCCGCGCGTAGAGCCGCCAACATGGCTCCGGTAGACGCATTACTCGATAAAAAGGCGGATCAGGCATGAGATTTACAGACGCCTTGCGCATGATCTTTAAAGCGGTATGGAGTAATAAGGGCAAAAGTCTGCTGACTGCTCTGGGTATTGGTATCGGTATAGCCGCCGTGACCCTGCTCACCTCCCTTGGCGAGGGATTGCATCAGTATTTAGTTAATCAGTTTTCGCAATTTGGTACTCGAATCATTGCTATCAACCCCGGCAAAGATGTCACTCAGGGGCTTGGCGGCCTGCTTTCTTCGGTCAAACCGCTGAGTCTGGACGATGCCGAGTCACTCAAAGCGCTACCGGGCATTGAGCTGGTGGTACCCGTAGTGCAGGGTGCCGGGGCCATCGAGTACGGCAATCGTGAACGAAAAAGCGACATACTTGGCGTGGGCGCACAAATGCCGTCGGCCTGGCGTTTTCGAGTAGCACTGGGGCGGTTTTTGCCAGACGATCACAGCGGTCGTAGCCGACACTATGCAGTACTTGGCCATAAAATGAAGACTGAGTTATTTGGTAGCACTAACCCGCTCGGCCAAACCATTCGTATTGGCGGCGTGCGTTTTCGCGTTGTCGGTGTGATTGAGAAAAAGGGCCAGATGCTGGGTTTTGATATGGACGATATTGTCTATATTCCCACCGACAAAGCTCTGCAATTATTTAATCGTGAAAGCCTGATGGAAATCGATGTGACCTTCGGGCCCTCGCACACCTCCAGGCAAATAACAGGTCGAGTTACACGTCACTTAATTGAACGCCATGGCGAAGAGGATTTTACGATTACCACCCAGGATGAGATGCTGGCCACCATGGGCAAAGTACTGCAGATACTTACCATAGGTGTTGCCACTCTGGGTTCAATATCACTGTTGGTAGGAGCTATTGGTATTGCGACGATTATGACGATTACCGTACGAGAACGCACCGGCGAAATCGGCCTGTTGTGTGCGATCGGTTCCAGCCGACAACAAATTATGGCTTTGTTCCTGGGTGAAGCAGTACTTACTTCAGTATTAGGCGGGCTGTTGGGCCTGCTAATACTGGCGGTTGTGTTGACTATATTTAAGCTGGCAATACCCGCATTGCCCGTTGCGATTAATCCAACTTATCTGTTTGTCGCCTTGCTGGTATCCGGCCTTATTGGCCTGGTTGCCGGAGTGGTGCCGGCACGTAGCGCCGCACGGCTTAATCCGGTAGACGCATTACGTGCTGAATAGCGGCTGTGCCTCTACTTATCAATGCGGCGGGGCCTCGGCTTATCATTGCGAAAGTTCACTGGTAAAAAATTGCTTAGCTGGATTTGTGTTTATTTTGATGCCAATCTCGCCATACCAGCGCATATATAGTGAGGTTTAGGCCAAGCGCGATAATACCCAACACCAACTCAACCTCCCGTGTCAGGCCTGGGGGATATATAACCGGTATTAAATAGTGCTCTATAAATCCGCCGTTGTATCCCGCTTCACCACCGGCAATACGCAAAGTATTTTCCAACGGAGTTAATGGACATATCCAGCCAAAAAACTCTATCAGGGATATCCACAGAGCAAGAGGTAAGTGGACAAAGATCAGCCAGTGCCGCCAGAAATACAGTAATCCGCCCAGTAAGCCATAGATAATACCCAGTAAATGGGTCACAACGACTATGTCGGCAAATATGCGGTACTCCATGATATATATACTCTATTCTAACTGACTTACGCCCACGCAACGATGCTGAGGTCAATCCGGGGTGGAGTGTGCGTTTACTAGGGAATCTCTGATTAAGTCTGGACGAAGCAGGTTGTGATTCAGAATGTTCAGATTCAAGGCGAAAATTGCACGTAATAGCAAGCTATTGCGAAAATTTTCAACGAAGAAGCTGGATATTCTAGGTGCAAAATGCGAGTTCATGACTTGATCAGAGGTTCCCTAACATCAGGCGAGGATTAAAATGCTTAATATTGGCTTTTGGTTTTTCCCTGATGATGCCAGTTCAGGAGCGTAGATGAGCCCAAAAGACTGTTCGCTTAACCGCTATATGTGAACGATACTGGACGTTATGTAAGTCGTGCAGATCCTTATTTAAATCCTGGTGGAAATTCCTGAGCTGGTAGTTGCTTTACGTTATGTTTTTTCAGCCAGAGACCGGCTAGTCGTTTGGCTTCAGATATTTGCATGGGTGTCATTTCCGTGGCTATAGATTCATTGTTTTGTTTGGCGTAGATATGGCCATCGCCGGTTATCTCCCACCACATATAGGCTGTTACATAGTCTTTTCCCACTCCCAGGCCCTTGTCATAGAGGAGTCCCAGGCTGAATTGTGCCGACGGCTCACCCTTTTCTGCAGCCATCAGATAATACTCATGAGCTTTGGCATAATCTTTGGGGACAGTCTGACCATATTCGTACATTATGCCAATGTTATACAGGGCAGCGGGAAAGCCGAGTGCTGCGGCTTTGCGGTACCAATTACTCGCTTCCTCGTAATCGACGTCTACACTGTAGCCCCTGTCATAAAAAACGCCGATGTTATACATAGCATGTGCGTTGCCCTGTTGCGCAGCCTGGCGATACCACTCGAGTGCTTGTTGGTAATTTTGCGGCACAATTTTGCCATCGAGATATATGTCGGCCAGTGCCAATTGCGCCTCAGGATCTCCCCCGTCGGCTTCCTTCAGGCAGGTCGCAAGTACTTGTTTGTCATCTGAGTTACTATCAACGCAACCTGACCAGGCATTGGGAATTGTTATCAGCAGGATGGTTAAGATGAATGCATATTTCATTGGTGCGTAATGTCTCCGGTAGGTAAATTAAATGTAATACTGGTGGCGTGGTTATCTGTGGACATCGCGGTTTGCCGCTTGTTCCTCTGGCGCCAGGGTAAGTGCGGTATTCTATTGCTGGGTCGAATAATAACGCAAAAGGCTGCAGTAGTACTTGCCGCGCAGCATTAACTGTCAGTAGAGAAAATAGTCAGCGTGACGCTGACTTGCTTCCTGAACCTATGTTTCCAGGGAGCCCGTTTCCAGAGGGCTTGTTTCATGCGTCTTAAGGCGATCCGGTATCATGTACAATGTTCGTCAGATCGAAGTCTCCTTAAGCCTGATTGAGAATATTTGAAATCTGGCCTGGCCGGATAAACTTTCTAGCGGTAAATATTGTAAAGTTTGTATCAAACCCCGTTTTTTACTAACGGGTTAGCCAGTGGGTAATAAATTTAATGGGTAGCGTATTTTAATGGTAGCGTATTTTAATGGGTAATATATTTGATGGATAGCAAAGGCAGGTTGTTTCTGGTTCGTCATGGACAAACGCCAGCAAATATTGACCATGTGTGGCATGGTCATACCGATACCCCGCTCACCGAGTTAGGCGAAGAGCAACGGATTAAGCTGGGCGGTTACTTCCACAATTATCTATCAGATGTTCACGTTATTTACTCCAGTCCCTTACAGCGAGCCAGGCTAACCGCTGAGAGCATTGCAGTGCCCGGCGGCCATCAAATAAAAACTGATGCGCGGCTTATGGAGTTTGGCGCTGGAGACTACGAAGGTAAGAGTTTCGATGAATTGCGCAATAAGCTGGATTTTATTCAGCGTGTTCGCGAAGACGAACATCACCGCGCCCCTGGGGGTGAATCACGGTATGAGGTAACGCAACGTTTTGTCACAGCGGTTGAAGAGTTTCGCGAAAACCATCCTGGCGAAAATATTGTTGTGGTGGCACATGGCCTGGCTATAGCGTTTGCCCTGTCTCACTGGATTGATAAAGACCCCAGTAAATGGGTTAACTACCAGATGAATAACACCTCGGTTACTGAAATTTGTCTGGTTGATGTAGAGATTAAATTACTAAATCGCACCGATCATTTGTGAATACACATAAACATACACATTGGTGCGCCCTGGTGATGGGAAGTCTTGTGACTGGATGGTCGAGGCGCGGTTTAACAGGGAGTAGAAATGTTAGAAGTAAATGAATACTTTGATGGCAAAGTGAAATCCATTGCTTTTCAAACTACCACACTACCCGCGACCGTAGGTGTGATTGTGCCAGGTGAATATCAGTTTGGTACTAATGAGCGGGAAACCATTACCGTGGTTAGTGGCGCGTTGACAGTTAAACTACCCGACCGCAACGACTGGCAGATAGTTAAGCCGGGCAACAGCTTTACGGTTGCGGCCAATCTTTCTTTTGATTTGCAGGTTGCTGTGGATACCGCCTATCTGTGTACTTATGGGTAGATGGTAGATACAAAATTTTACCCATGAAACTTTACTCGTGGAAAATTTGTCGAGATGCGAATCAAGATACAGGGCTAGATACAGATAAAGACACAGGGCGTTAATATGAACATGAAAACCGGTAAACCGATCAGCCGTTTTCCCATCCCCACTATCGATGAGCTACCCGATGATTTGCGAGAGCTGATACTTGAGGTGCAGGAAAAGACCGGTTTTATTCCTAATGTATTTCTTGCATTGGCTCACCGGCCTGACGAATGCAGGGCCTTTTTTGCTATGCACGACGCCTTGATGTTGCGCAAGGGTAATCTAAGCAAAGCGGAAAAAGAAATGATTGTGGTTACCGTTAGCGGTGGCAATGAATGTCATTACTGTGTCGTAGCCCATGGGGCCATATTACGCATAGTCGCTAAAAACTCTCTGCTCGCTGATCAGTTGGCGATCAATTACCGAAAGGCGGATATCACCTCGCGTCAACGGGCAATGCTGGACTTTGCCGTTAAGGTGAGCCAGGAATCTGCAAAAGTTTGTGATGAAGATTTCGATGTTCTCCGCAGTCATGGCTTTGACGACGAAGATATCTGGGATATAGGTGGTATCAGTGCTTTCTTTTGCCTGTCCAATCGAATGGCCAATCTGACCAGTATGCGGCCCAACGATGAATTTTATGGCATGGGACGATAGAGCCGTGAAAAATACTGTTATAGAAACTGTTATAGAAGTGAAACACGAAGCCAGTATGCAACGTTTTGTTACAGTTGTTGATGGTCATGAATCCGTGGCGGATTATCGTATATCCGGCCAGCACATCGATTTTAACCATACCTTCGTGCCTGATGCTCTGCGTGGTAGAGGCATTGCCGAAAAGCTGGTGCGTGAAGCCCTGGCCTGGGCAGGTCAGGAGGATTATAAAATTCAGGCCAGTTGCTGGTATGTTCAGCGCTTCTTAAAAGTAAATAAGTAGTAGGCAGGCTTTTTTTAGCCGCCATGATTGTGGTTTAGAGCGGTCATTCAGGGCTATTCGTTACAGATTGCCCACTACGACCCCCGTTGTGGATAAATGCCAGTAATAGTCGCCCGACCTGGGCCTCATCTGTCGTCTGATGCAGTGAAGCCATGGCTTCGTTATAGCGATTTTCACCAATGGCTTTTATGCGACGTTGTAACAGGCGCTGTAAATATTCCGGGGTAAATTCCGGGTGACCCTGAAAAGACAGCACTCTGTTATCGATTTTAAATGCGGCGTACTCGCAGAAGTTGCTGCTCGCGATTAACTGGGCTTGCGGTGGTAGTTTTTGAACCTGATCCTGATGGCTGTATAGCAAGCTGATCATAGCTTCGACGTTGCCGGTATCGCTATTTGGTGAGCGGTCATCACTGTTTAAAATTATAGAGGTGCTATGAACGCCGACTCCCCAGCCCTTATTACTTTTTGCAGCGATCCCTCCCAGACTGTGGGCAATGATTTGATGACCAAAGCAGATGCCGATCAGCCTTGCTCCCTGTTGGTGGAAATCGGCGATCCACTTTCTAAGCTCCAGGATCCAGGGTAGGGCATCGTATGCAGCGGCTTTGGAGCCGGTGATAAGATAGGCATCGCATTCGCCTATATGCTGAGGTAGTTCACCTTTCTGTACGTCGTAATAGCGGTACTGTAGTCCACCGTTGAGGTGGTCAAAAAAGTGAGCGAACATGTGCCCGTAGGAACCATAGTCGGCTGCCAGATCGTCATACAGAGTATCTGTTTCTAATAAACCCAGAATAGTCATCGAGCTCAAGTACCTGTAGGTCAGAGTAGACGTGCACACAGTGACTAATAGCTGTGGTGACGATCAGTTTGGCCGTGCCAGGTGTCATTGTACAAGTAATTGCGTACAACTAACTGGATGGCCAAATAGATGGGTGGCGAAATAGATTGATGATCTGGCCCGTAAACGCATAAAATGCGCGCCCCTGGAAAAGTATCCGAGAGTGCTTTAATTGTCTGATTTTGAATTTGTTCCTGGCCAGCGCTGGATCAGTAATGCTGAATCTGACCTCGGTCTTGGTATCGTGGTGGACGTTGCCAGTCGTCGCGTTGAGCTAACTTTCCCCGCTGCCGCGGAGCAGCGTGTCTATGCTGCGGATAATGCCCCCCTGGGTCGCGTGATTTACCCGATCGGTGATCGCGTCAGCAATGCCGAAGGTCAGCATATCACTATTACTGATTGCCACACCCAGGACGGCTGCGTGGTGTATGTTGGTGTAGATGATCGGGCTGAGCAAGTGGTACTGCACGAGATAGATCTCGATAGCTTTGTCCATTTTAGCCAGCCGAAAGATCGCCTGTTCGCCGGGCAGGTCGATAAGCCTAATCGCTTTAGGCTGCGTTGCGAAACGCTGAGGCATCAACACCGTACTCGGCAATCGTCAGTGTATGGTTTGTTAGGGCCCCGCGTGCAATTGCTGCCCCATCAGCTTTATATAGCCAGTCAGGTCGCTAACCGTCATGCGCCGCGGGTTTTGCTGGCTGATGAAGTAGGTCTGGGTAAAACCATTGAAGCCGGTTTGATTCTCCACCAGCAGCTGGTTAGCGGACATGCTAGTCGTGTCTTGGTGGTGGTGCCCGACAGTTTGGTGCATCAATGGCTGGTAGAAATGTTAAGGCGTTTTAACCTGCGGTTTACTATTCTTGACGAAGCGCGTTGTGAGGCCATGGAGGCCGATGAAGAAGACGCTTTCGAGGAGGAGTTTGCCGATATCGATGAGCACGAAGAAGATATAGAAGAAGAAAATGAAGACGTCGATGATCAGCTACTGCCGCCAGTAGTGTCAGGGGACAACCCTTTTGAAAGTGCTCAGTTAGTCTTGTGCAGTTTGTCTTTCCTGGTCGATAACCCCAGGCGCGCTGCGCAGGCACAATCCGCATCCTGGGATCTGCTGGTGGTCGATGAGGCTCACCATTTGCATTGGAGTCAATCAGCGGTAAGTCCAGCCTACGCTTGTATTGAAACGCTGGCCCAACATATCAGCGGCTTACTGTTGCTGACCGCCACACCTGAGCAGCTGGGTGTTGAAGGCCACTTTGCGAGACTGAGGTTGCTAGACAGCGACCGCTATTACGATATCCAGAAATTTCTTGACGAGGAGAACAGTTATACAGCGGTGAGCGATCTGGTTGCTGCGTTGCTGGAATCGGATGTGAAGGCCGATCAGGCAGCCTGTATTGACCTGGTTGAAAAGGTTGCCCATTACCTGGGCGAAGCCGCGGGCCAGGAATTGCAGCAGGCATTACAGGGAGATGCAGCCACGCTCGAAAGTGTTGTCGCAGGCCTGGTGCAGAGCCTGCTGGATCGCCACGGTACCGGTCGGGTATTGTTCCGTAATACCCGCGACGCGGTAGCCGGTTTCCCGCAACGCATTCTCCATCCTTACGCTTTGCCGTGTTCCACGCGCGTGGATAATGGCGGCAACACTGATGACCTGGCCAGCTTGTTGCAGCCAGAAAAAAATATGGGCCAGGAGTGGCTGTTAAGCGATCCACGTGTCACCTGGCTGGTGAGTTGGTTGGCCGAAAATCGGCAGGACAAGGCCCTGGTCATTTGCGCGAGTTCCAATACGGCTAAGACATTGGAAGAGTTTCTGCGGCTTCGTCAGGGTGTGCGCAGTGCTGTTTTTCACGAGGGTATGAGCCTGATTGAACGGGACAGGGCAGCTGCTTATTTTGCCGACGAAGATGATCCCGCCCAGGTGTTGATCTGCTCGGAAATAGGCAGCGAGGGCAGGAATTTTCAGTTTGCCCAGCACCTGGTTCTGTTTGACCTGCCGCTCAATCCAGACCTGCTGGAGCAGCGTATTGGCCGTCTCGATCGCATTGGCCAGACCAGGGACGTCAATATACATGTGCCCTTTCATAAAAACAGTCACAAAAACAGTCTCGGAAATAGCGCCCAGGCAGTCATGCTGCGTTGGTATCACGATGGCTTGAACGCTTTTGAACGAGTTTGCCCTGTAGGTTCATCGGTTTATAGCCAGGTTGGCGAACAATTGCACCATTGTCTGACGCATAGCGATAGCGGCGTGGATAGTAGCGGCGCTCTGGATGAGTTAATAGACACTACGCATACCCTGACCACCGAGATGCTGGCTGACTTGCAACTGGGTCGGGATCGTCTGCTCGAAATGAATTCCTGTAATGTCGAGCGCGCCGAAGCGGTAATCGCCGAGCTGTCTGCGGCAGGGCAGGGCAGGGAGCTGGCGGAATACCTGGATGCCGCATTCGATGAATTTGGTATTGAGCACCACTATCACAGTACTGAGGCCATTGTGGTGGAGCCGGGCGACCACATGCTTAGCCACGCGGTTACGGGCTTGCCTGAGGGCGGTTTGACGGCAACTTTTTCGCGTACGCGCGCGCTGAGCCGTGAGGATATGCAGTTTTTCACATGGGAGCATCCACTGGTTGCTGGCCTGATGGAGACTATTGCTGAAAGTGATTTTGGCAGTACGACTGTTTGTACGCTCAAATTGCCACCGCTCAGGCCCGGTTCTATATTACTTGAAGCGGTGTTTACGCTACGTTGCCTGGCGCCGCGAACTCTTCAGGTGCAGCGTTATATCTCCCAGTCACTGGTGCGGGTACTGGTCGATGAAAAAGGCCTGGATCTCAGTGCGACATTGAGTGAAGAGCACCTTGTCACTCTGTGTAAGCCGGTTAAAAAGAACGTTGTCAATGAAATGGTACGTCATATCCGCAGTCAGGTTGATGTTCTGGTCAATCACGCAGAAGCACTGGCAAGACCTCAACAGGAAACCATTATTGCCGCCGCACAGCAGCAGGCCCGAGCGGTTTTAGGTGAAGAAACTCGACGACTGGAAGCGCTCGCCCAGGTAAACCCGAATATTCGCAGTGATGAGGTTACCTATTTGCAGGATGTTATGGCCGCCCTTGACGATTACCTGGCCAGCGCTGAGCTACGTATGGATGCCATGCGCGTTATTGTGGTGACCGGCTGATTGATTGTTTTTCCAGCTATGGGCCCGGTGTTCTGGGCGTCCTGAAAAATCCCGGTTAAGCAAACTGCAGCGGCTCGTTCGAAGTGGTCTTTACCAAATATCCCAAATTGGCGTGCAGTCATCGGGCAACGCTGAGTGCTTACCCACATCGGCCCAGCGTTGCTCCGGCTGGTGAAAATCAGAACCGCAGGAGGCCAGTAGCTTAGCTTGCGTACACAGCGTGACCAGGTCACGGGTTTTATGGGTCGTTTGTTGCCCCGATACGACCTCAATCGCCTCGCCTCCCGCGTCCTTAAAATCACTAATCAGGGACAGTAATTTGGTGCGGGTGAGATGATATTTATCTGGATGGGCCAGTACCGCTGTACCGCCGGCATTACGGATCCAGCCAATAACTTCAGCCAGGGGTGACCATAGCTGTTTGACATCGCCTGGCTTGCCAGCGCCCAGATATTTACGAAAAGCTTCATCGGTGGTTTTTACTGCGTCAATAGCGACAAGCTGTTGAGCAAAATGGGGACGACCAATGGTGGCTCTGCCAGCTGCTTTAATGACTGCCGGTAACAAATCAGGGAAGCCTTTTTTCTTTAGCTTTTCGGCGATAATACCGGCACGCTGGTAACGCGCCCGCTGCTGACCGGCCAGTGCATCCTTAAACTCACTACTATCAAGCTGAATATTCAGGCCGACGATGTGGACGCCGATAGAGCCCCACTGGGTAGATAGTTCTAATCCGGGCAGGAGAGTCAATGACCCCAGCGTTTCCTTATCCAGCTCAGCGATGCCTGCGACGGTATCATGATCGGTAATAGCGAGAACGTCGACGCCGGCCAGTCGGGCGCGCTGTACCAGCTCAGTGGGTGAAAGCGAACCATCTGAGGCGGTAGAATGGGTGTGTAAATCAAAAAGCATTGCGTACGTTTATCTACTCAAACGAGCTATTATAACGGTTCGCCAGATTGTAGGGCCATTCGGGAAATTAAACATGCCATCGACAAAGCCTCTGCCAGCAAATAATCATCTGCAACCTATTGGCGTCGAACAGCAGGCTGCTGTGGTCGCAGAAACAGAACAGCGTATTCATGCAGCTACTACTTTGTTTGACAAAGAATTTGCAATTATTCCTGTTTCTTTCGATCTAACTGGTCGTGCTGCCGGCATGTACAAGGTGGTTGGAGCCAGGCGCCGTATTCGTTACAACCCTTATATTTTTGCACTGTATTTTGAAGAGCATTTGATCTCTACTGTTGCACATGAGGTCGCACACTATATTAGCGATTGCCTTTACGGTTTGAGTAATATCAAACCCCATGGCCCACAATGGCGAGCTGTTGTGAAGAAATTTGGCACTGATGCCAGCCGAACATTTGATCATAGCCTGGAGGGTGTCCCACAGCGGCAACACAGGCGAGTGGTCTACCACTGTGATTGTGGTGAGCATCAATTGGGTATTCGCAGGCACAATAAAGTATGTCGGCAAGAGGCGGAGTACAAATGTCGGCGTTGTCGGGTTGTGCTGAAACTGTCCGCTGTGGATGAAAATTAGTACGTCGTGAGACAAGGTTCTCGCTTGCCAACTCTGCAACCATTCAAGATACTGCGCGGCTTATGTTA
>QNFP01000059.1 GCA_003645535.1 Gammaproteobacteria bacterium
AGAATGTTCAGATTCAAGGCGAAAATTGCACGTAATAGCAAGCTATTGCGAAAATTTACAACGAAGAAGCTGGATATTCTGGGTGCAAAATGCGAGTTCATGACTTGATCAGAGGTTCCTTAGGTATTGTGATTCAAAATCTTCACACTCACCAACAGCCGGCGCTGTGAGGCACCAAAAGTAGGTGCTTGAGGCACCAAAAGTAGGTGCTTGAGGCAACGAAATAGCTGGACATTTTGGGCGCGAGATGTGCGTTCATGAATTGATCAGCGGTTCCCTAACCATAACGATAAATTGAGTTTTGACCTATATGAAAATACTTTGGGCAAGTCCAAATACCCTGCTGGATACCGCTAATGGTGCAGCCCTGGCGGTGAGGGAAATTTTGAAGCAACTACAGAAAAGAGGTTGTGACATCCGTATCTTGGGTGGCACTAATTTCGTCAACTCAAATGGAACCACATATTTTAAAGATAGTTTACCAAAACTCAAAGATCAAGTAGGTAAGTTTATTGAATTAAGGGATGAGAACCTCATCCACACAACGCTGGTCACAAGAAGATTGCAACGCCGTTTGATGCTTTCTTACGAAGAAAAACTTTGGTTCGAGCAATATTGTCAACTGCTGGATGACTTCAATCCTGACCTGGTACTTTTTTTCGACAATTCCCTGATCACCCTGCTTACTGCCTACGAGGCCCGTCACAAAGGGATAGCGGTTGGTGTATATCTGGCGCATCCGTTTAATCGTGGAAGCAGATGGTGCAGGGATGTGGACTTTATGTTCACCGACTCCAACGCTACCAGGGAGTTGTACAGGAAAAGAGAAAATTATGCCTTAATACCCATAGGAAAATTTATTAACCCTGCAAAATATCGTGTAGAGCAAAGCACCCGATCAAATGTCCTGTTTATCAACCCTTCACTGCGAAAGGGCGCAGTGTTCGTCATTCAACTGGCATTATTGATGGAAAAAAAATACCCCAATATTCAGTTTGAAGTCGTCGAATCCCGGAGTAACTGGGAAACCACCCTAAAGCAAATTACAGGTAAGCTGGGACAGGAAAGAACATCGTTAAATAACGTCATGCTTACGCCGAACACCAGCGATATGCGTCCAGTGTACTCACGAGCAAGAGTACTTTTGGTGCCCAGTGTATGGTGGGACAGTGGGCCACGAGTCATTGTAGAAGCACTGCTGAACGGTATCCCGGTGATAGGCAGCAGCTCCGGTGGTATTCCTGAAACAATCGACAACGGGGGCATGATAATAGATTTTCCATCAGAGTATTTTTTACCGCCTTACGATAAATTATTTGAAGCGGAAATTCTGCAGATTGCTATAGGCCTGATCGTCCAGTTGTATGATGACGAGGAGTTTTACGATACATCCGTAAAAAATGCCTACCGTGCTCATGAAGAAAATCACAACATTGAAAAAAATGCCGACGAGTTATTGCAATTACTAGGCGAGAAATTGGACCATTTCGAGGATAAGTCAGCAAGCCGTGAATATCAGTGATGTACTTGAGCAACAGGCTTGTCTACTAAAGGATGTACCATGCATCCGTTTCACTAATAGTTACTGGAGTTTCGATTATCTAAATCTATGTGTATGGCGAATCGCCAGTTTATTGCATAGCAAAGGTGTGGTGAAGGGGGATGTCCTCGCCCTCACATTTAAAAACGAGCTGCTATTACTGGTCACCATGATGGCCACTGCCAGAATAGGAGCGACGGTATTCAGTGTGCCACTGAATACCCCTTCTGTAAGAAAAAGAAAAATGTTAAAGCAGGTCAATGCGCGCTACCTGACGACAGATTTGGTTGACTTGCAGTATGCAGATCTTGAATCTATTCGCATCGGGCTGGAAACACTTGATCAATCTAAGAACAGTATAGAAAAGAACTGCAAGGACGATAGACCAACGGCACCCTGGATCCTGGTAGCCGGTTCCGGTTCAACGGGTAACCCGAAATTGATGGCGATTACGCACCGTCAGCAATTATTCAGGATGAAGGCAGGGCTGGAATGGTTGCCGTACTCTTCGGATGACATTCTTTTTTCATTGATCGACCTAAATTTTTATGGTGCGAAGCAGAGATATCTCGAGGCATTTACCAGGGGCTCCAGTATTGCCCTGGTCGATCGCAAGCATATGGAAATTGGCAATGCGGTCAAAAACCAAAAAATAACTGTTGTCTATGCCACGGTATTTCATATTGAGCGCATACTCCGCTCCCTTCCATCAGGCAGCAGAAGCTATCTGGCGTCGCTAACGGCATTGATGCTAGGTGGGTCCACCGTATCGATGAATCTGAGAAACTCTATTTGCGACAAGCTGTGCTCCAACTTGTATGTCTTGTATGGCGCCAATGAGTGCCACACCACCTGTTGCACTCAGATACCTGAGGTTTATGAGGTTCAAGGAAGCGTGGGGCATCCCCATAAGGGATTCAAGTTGCAGATCGTTGATGAGGGTGACTCGCCTCTACCGATCTCCAGGGTTGGCCAGGTACGTATCCGCAGTGAAGCAATGATTGACGGTTATTTCAAAGACGAGGTAGCCACAGCCAATGCTTTCAAGCACGGCTGGTTCTATCCAGGTGATCTGGGCAAGCTAACCGCGGATGGGCAATTGATCCATATGGGTCGGATTGATGACATGATGATCATGAATGGCATCAATATATATCCCGCGGAAATCGAGCAGACTATGTACTCACATCCCGATGTTGTAGACACCGTGGTTCTGTCAATGAAACACAGTGTCCACCAGGACATACCCGTTTGTGCGGTAACCTTGAAGGAAGATGCGCAGGTTTCTGAACAGGATTTGATTATTTTCGCCCGGAATCGCCTCGCCGCACATTCTCCCAAAAGGCTTGTCGTTCTCGACAAAATACCTCGCAACCAACAGGGAAAACCCATTCGCAATGAACTTAATACACTGATAGCCTCAAAGTTGAGCGCAGACGCGGGTCGTGTTGATACAATGAGCGATGCCACGAGGGTCAATTCATTGCGAAAAACTGGACAGCAACTGACATGGAAGATCGCATTTTCTCGTGTCTTACCGGATCAACCAGACCTTGCAGTACTCGACGACTGGCTTACCCAGGTGGTGCTGGAAAGCGATCCAGATGATGAGAGTAGAGAAATATACCCGCGGTACGATAACTTACCGGTCGTGACCGGCAGATGGTTATGGCGCTGCCTTCAGCTATCCAGATTTATTTTACAGGCTGCCCGTGTACCGATATTTGATACCCCCGAGGTTATTGCCTGCAGACTGGAAAGCCAAAATAGTCAAAAATGGAATATCACCGTAGCGCTTACCTTGATAGAAGACTTGCCCAGGGAGTTATATGGCACTGCTATAGGCACCGCTTTCACGCTCGCGGAGTCAGTGCTGACGCAGAAACCCACTGCCACAAACCTGGAATCTTTTTTCGAGACTATCGAGGAGCGTATATTAGCCCCCTATTCAGGAGTCTTGACGCGAGGCAAATCCACATTGCCGGTACTCGAGGTAGCCTATCGTAAGGAGATACCATTCAGGCACGTGGGCGACGGTGTATTTCAATTAGGCTGGGGCGCCAGGGCTCGCTTCATAGATCGTAGTACGACCGAAGTGGATTCGGTTATGGGTTCAAAATTATCCCAAAGTAAGTTACTGACTGCCAGGTTATTGCGTTCTGCTGGATTGCCCTCCCCTGTACACCAGGCTGTTAAAAATCTGGATGACGCTCTCGCATTGGCACAGCGCCTTGAATGGCCGGTGGTCGTGAAGCCGTCGGATCGTGATCGAGGGGTCGGTGTTACTGTTGACGTGACTGATCAGGCAAAGTTGAGAACGGCTTTCGAACTGGCCAGTAAGCTTTCTCGCTCAAAGCAGGTAATTGTCGAGAAACAGGTAGACGGAGTTTGTCACCGTTTTTTTCTCAGCAATGGCAAGTTACTTTATGCGGTAAAACGTCTGCCAATGTCAGTGACCGGTAATGGGAAACAGACCGTGGCGGAGCTTGTTACCAGTGAAGCCGAGGCACAGCAACGTGTCGCGCCCTGGAAACGATCTAAAATAATTCCGTTGGATCCACCAGCACTTGCTGCTATCGATGCGGCTGGGTTCTCCGAATCCTCTGTTCCCGATAAGGGCACTCGGGTCCCGCTAAGACGCATAGAGTCGACCGAATGGGGAGGGATCGATGAAGACGTTACGAATCGCATTCATCCCGAAAACCTCCGGATAGCGCTTGCAGCCGCGAGGCTATTCCGCCTGAATGTAGCCGGCGTAGACATTATTAGCCGGGATATCAGCATGCCCTGGTATGAGAATGACGCTATCATCAATGAAGTAAATTTCGCTCCCTTATTAGGAGGTGGCGAGATATCCAGGCGACACATCCCAGATTTCCTTGATCAATATATCGCAGGTAACGGTCGGATACCTGTTGAAGTTTTTGTAGGAGGCGAATCAGCCTGGCAAGCTGCATCACAGAGACGGCAGACTTTTGTGAACCAGGGTGTGAATGCCTATGTAACCAATGGAATTGAAACTCTGGATTCTTCACGAAAGAAATTTTATATGCCAATTACAGGCCTGTTTCAAAGAGCACGCGCACTTGTACTGCTCTCAGAAGTGGAAGCCATTATTTTAGTAGTTCAGACAGATGAATTCCTCTATACCGGGTTGCCGCTGGAATTCGTTGACGATATCACACACGTTGACGGGCATATGGTGTCATTCAAATCAAGAAAAGGTCTACTGTCTCCAGATCGCACCAGGCTTCTGGTTCATTTGCTGGAAAAGTGGAAACCTGTATAAGTGGGGTTTAATAATGCATGTCCTCGTTACCGGGGCTAACGGTTATCTGGGTAGTGTACTAATGCAACGGTTGCAGGCTTCTAATATAGTCACCAATGTTACCGCATTAGTCAGGCAGCCCCGACGTTTTCTAGAGAAGAAATACAATTACATGGATGGCGCAGCTATTATAGATGCCCAGCAGCTGGTCAATGGGAAAGTATCTTTCGATGAGATTGATATCGTCTGTCATCTAGCTGCGGGACGCGATATAAGGGTGCCCGGTGAAATTGCGGGGTCTCTGGAATTCACCAACACACTGATGACAAACCTGATCCAGGCAAACGTTAGAGGTATTATTAACGCTTCCAGTCAAGCTGTTTACGGCGTAGCAGACCCTATCTGGATAGAAGAGGGTCCTATCGCTCCCGTCACAACATATGGCATGGCAAAATTTGCCGCCGAGCTCCTGGTCAAAACCACCGCATTGTCAATGCCATCAACCAGAACAACCTCATTGCGGATGTCCAAACTAGTGGGGCCTTCCCCCAGCATGAGAGTAGCCCCCAGTGAACATCCACATGTATTCGCGAAGTCTGCACTACTGGGAAGATCGCTGACGATTCCAGGCGACGGAAGACAGAAGCTCGATTTTCTCGACGTTCGCGATGCTGCGGCTGTAATGGTTAGTTTGATTGAGATGGATCCTGAATTCTGGCCAGAAATTATAAACGTTGGTTCTGGACAGCAGGTGACACTGGAGGCGACAGCACAATTGGTATCAGATGTTGCATTGGCTCAATTTGGAAAGCCTTTCCAGTTCAACTTCGTCCCATCCAATAGAAAATATCGAAATTTCGGCATGTCTATTGCACGTCTGGGCGAACTTTTACAATGGAAAGCCAGTTATTCGTTGGATGAAACTGTTGCAGATATACTGAAAAGACTGAATTAACGTAATTACTGTGAGCCAGGAGTTCCAGATTTAGATGTCGACCTTGAATACACTTCACCCTTTCTACCGCACCCCTGGAGCCTCGGCTTAGTTATCCGGGCAATAAGCCTGCTTATTCCATTGAGTTTCTTAGCTATGATATCGAATGCGCTGAGCTTTGTTCTCCCAGTTACACTAAAGGAAAACCCCTCAAAATTAAAATGGCGAACGCGAACTGATCAATATGCTCGATTGCGTTTTAATTTGTTAATCAAATCATTTCTCCACCATTTTGATCTTGATGGCCTGGAGAAATTCTTAATTATTTGTCCGCAAGATCACATAGCGGATTTCTGTAATCTATTGAGAAATATAACTGATGATAATCGGTTCGAGATTATCAACGAAAATGAAATTTGCCCTCAATTAAGCGAGAATAATTATCCAATAGCGGGTTGGTATATTCAGCAAATACTTAAACTTGCTGCAGCAAAATACATGAAGACCAATTTTTATCTCACTTTAGACAGTGATATTATCTGCAAAAAATATTTTAATTATTCTACGCTTATGCTCTCTGGAAAAGCTTTTATGAATATTGAAACACCTCTGGATTACGATGATCTTTATCTTAAATCGTTCTCCACCAGGGAACAGAAGATTAAAAATAGTAGATTAATTAGATCATCAACGTTACTTAATTATAAACGTAAAAGCTTGTATAAATTCCAAAGTTATGGCGAAACACCCGCATTTCTTCATACGCAAAGCGTACTTGGTTTACTAAATGAGTTGTCCTCTCTGCATCAGGATTGGTTTACCGTGCTATCACGATTTAAGGGTTGGTCCGAGTATTCACTTTATTTCCAATATTTAGAAAAGCACAACCTGATAAATAAGCTGTATATAAACACGGGCAGGAGCACTGTGTTAGATCTTGACTCTTCCGTATGGTATCCATCTGCGACTTACCGGAAAAAAGTGTCTTTCACTCCCGACTATATACTTAAACAGGAAAACTCGCATGGCTATTTTGTTGCTATCCAGTCTTATTTGGACCCACAAGATTGGTTGCCTGAAAATGTCACTGATATGGGAACTTTTTATAAAATGTTGGAAGAAACACTATTACAGATAGATACTCCATAGATAGATATGCGAATTCAACTTACAGGTGCACAATCTGCCTGGCTAACATTCCACCTGCTGATAAGCAGGTGTCCGATATCGACCCGCTTGTTTTAGTATGCTGAACATATTTTTCAGTTCGCTTAGCCCTGGTTCTGTAAAAAGAATAATATTTTAGCACTAACCTCATCAGGCTTCTCCAGGTGGAGGAAGTGCCCGGTGCCTTCAAGCACAACCTTTTCGAGTCCTCCGGTAAAGAGCTCGTCCATATTATCAAATGTTTCAAGGCGGCCAGGTCGATCTCTAGTGCCGTGAAATGCCAGGCACGGCACAGTGGTAGGCGCCATCACTTTCTCATTCAGGTCAGCGAGTTTCGGGTCACGTCCCGCCGGGTTGAATGTGTGCCGATAATAATTGAGGGCTGCTTCGACGGTACCTTCGTGACGAAAGGTATTTTTAACGCTGTCGATAATATCCTGGGGAATATCGTATTCAGGTGAAGCATCCTGCCACCAACGCAGCAAGAAATCATAATCGTTGTGCTCGACGGCTTTTTCGGCACCAGGCATCTGGAAAAAATAGGCATGCCATCCGCCTTTAATGACATCGTAATTAAGGCCTAACTGACCGAGTAGAGCGCCGGGGTGAGCAATGGCGATAGAGACAATTTTGTCAATTTTCTCCGGAACAAAAGCTGCAGCGCTGTAGGTGGCAAAAGCTCCCCAGTCATGACCGATAACGGCAGCGGCATGACCCCCGCCTAGCTCATCTATTAATGCTGCGACATCGAGTCCCAGCAGAGCAGAGTCATAACGTCCATCAGGCGAAAACCCGGTCGGCCAATAACCGCGCATAAAAGGTGCAACAACGTGGTACCCCGCATTTGCTAACACCGGCATCAAATACCGGTAGGTTTCGGCATTATCTGGGAAACCGTGCAGACACAATACCAAAGGCCCAGATCCTGCCTCAAGGTAATGAAATTCAATATCACCAGCTTTGATTTTGTTACTACTTATTTCAGTCATACTTTTTCCTGAAGAGATAATGGCCGCTCTGGAAGGCAGTCGCACAAATTCTTGAATCAAATGGCTCTTAATCAATAGGTCCTAAATCAAGAAATCATAAAGCGAGTAGTCAGCCTGCTTGATTTGTATGCTGATAAACCAACCCTACTGAGCCAGCGCTCCACCGTCTATAACCAGCTCCGTCCCGGTAATAAAAGACGCATCGTCAGAAGCCAGAAACAGCACGCCATTGGCGATGTCTCGGGGTTTTCCCAAACGGCCGATAGGTGTGGCCTTAAGCATGTCCTGACGGGCCGCTTCTTTGGCTTCGTCACCACTGCCTTTGGCGATGGCGCGCAGTGCACTTTGCAGACCTTCGGTTTCCATATAGCCGGGATGGACGGAATTCACTCTGATATTGAAGCCCAGCTTGGCACATTCCAGTGCTGCGGCCTTGGTAGCCAATCGCACACCCCCTTTGGAAGCACAATAGGCTGTAGATCCCGGCGCGCCAATAAAACCCATAATCGATGAGATATTAATAATAGAACCGCCGCCCTCCCATTTTGAGGCGCGCTCGCGCATGGGCGGGATGCAATGTTTCATACCCAGGAACACGCCTTCCATGTTGATACCCATCATATGTTGCCAGGCTTTTAGTTCCATCTTGTCGATGCGCGCGCCGGTGCCAATGCCCGCGTTATTGAGCAAAACATCGACGCCGCCGAAATGTTCTTTGGTCTTTGCGACCACTTCTATCCACTGCTCTTCGCTGGAGGTGTCCTGACGAAGAAATATCGCACTGCCACCGACCTGATTTATCTCCTCAGCGGCCTTCTCGCCCAATTCCTCGCGGAGATCCGTTAAAACTACTTGCGCGCCACCCGCGGCCAGCCTTTTAGCTGATGCTGCGCCCAGCCCTCTTGCGCCACCCGTAACAATGGCTACTTTACCGTCTACTCGATTCATACTTTCTCCTGGTCACGTTTTTAAATTAAAAATGCTTTCTCTAATCACTATACTGATCGTGACGGCTTAGCCACGCCATGCTGTATGGCAGTCCTTCTTCATCCCTGCCCTTCGGCACCAGATCAATATGATGGTAGGCGCCATTTAACATATCCAGGCCCCGTGCGTAGCAGGAATAGGTATGGAAAACCTCGCCCTCATCATTCTTGAAAAATACGCTGATTCCCGGTGCTTCTTCGCGGGGGAAGTTTCGAAGGTCAAAGTTGTAGTACATCTCTTGTTTGGCAATTTCATCTTCAGTAAACGATACATGATAGTCGTAGTTAAAGTTGCTATTTAGAGAAGATACCCAGTTAAAACTCCAGCCCATGCGTTTTTTGTAGGCTTCCAATTTGTCAAGTGGTGCTCTGGATACCGCCAGCATATTGATATCGCGATGATTGAGATGAACACCAATGCCATCGAAATTATCCGCCCAAAACGAGCAACTGGGACAACCTTCCTGCCAGTCCGGGCCGTACATAAAGTGGTAGATGATTAATTGACTGTAACCTTCGAACAGGTCTGTCAGACTTTGCTTACCGTTTAGAGTACCGAAGATATAGTCTTTTTCCACTTTTACCCAGGGCAGCTCACGCCGCTGTTGACTCAACTCATCACGCAGTCGCGTGAGCTCTTTCTCCTTTACCAGGTGTTCTTTGCGGGCAACAAGCCAATCTTGTCTCGAAACAATTTTTGGGGTTTTCATATCTGTACCGGCCAACTCTTTTAAGCAGGTTAAATTTGTCGATGGATGAATGTTTCATTCAGCACAATCTTAATGTAGACGACACATAGCCTTGCCGCTAGCAGTATTATTACTGCGCGATTCGGGGTTAGAATAGCCACCCAATTTAAATAGCCCATATCCAAGGTGAATGTTGAATGAATGCCCCGGTTAATCCTGCTTTTGAGTTTATCCGCACTAAACGTATTGAATCTCTTGATCTCGATGTCAGCGAGTACCGGCACATTAAGACCGGGGCCCAGCATATCCATATCAGTACAGATAATGATGAAAACGTATTTCTGGTAGCGCTGCGCACGGTGCCAGAAGATAGCCGCGGTGTAGCTCATATTCTTGAACACACGGCCTTGTGTGGCAGCGAAAAATTTCCGGTTCGCGACCCATTTTTCATGATGATCCGCCGCTCGCTGAACACTTTTATGAATGCCTTCACCAGTTCGGACTGGACGGCCTACCCTTTTGCCAGTCAGAACAAAAAAGATTTCAATAACCTGCTGAGTGTTTATCTCGACGCGGTGTTCTTCTCCCGCCTGGATGAGCTGGATTTTCTCCAGGAGGGCCACCGGCTGGAATTTGCAGAACCTGATAATGCTGACTCCGAGCTAGTCTACAAAGGCGTGGTATTCAATGAAATGAAAGGCGCCATGAGTTCTGTGCCTTCGACGCTGTGGCACACTATGTGCAAATATCTTTATCCCACTTCTACCTATCACTACAACAGCGGTGGCGACCCGGAGCAGATTCCAGACCTCAGCTATCAACAGCTTACCGCGTTTTATAAAACTCACTACCACCCCAGCAATGCTATTTTTATGACCTTTGGCGACATCCCCGCCATTGAGCATCAGACGATATTCGAAGCTCAGGTTCTCAATCGCTTTGAGCAGCTCGACAAAACCATTGCCGTTGGCGATGAAAAGCGCTACCTGGCACCGATAACTGTCGAGGAGGCCTACGCCTATGACGAGCCAGGCAGCACTGATGGCAAAACCCATATTGTGCTGGGCTGGTTGCTTGGTGAATCCACCGACCTGCAATCCTGCATGCGCGCTCATTTGTTGAATAGCATACTGCTGGATAACAGTGCCTCGCCGTTACTCAAAGCCCTGGAGACTACAGAGCTGGGCGCTTCACCCTCACCCTTATGTGGCCTGGAAGACTCGCAAAAAGAAGTTTGTTTTTTATGCGGCATTGAAGGTAGCGAACCCGACAGGGCAGCAGACTTTGAAAAACTGGTGCTCGACGTATTCAACGACGTCGCTAAAAATGGTGTTCCCCAGGAACAGGTCGAAGCATCTCTTCATCAACTGGAATTACAGCAACGTGAGATTGGCGGCGACAGTTATCCCTATGGCCTGCAATTAATCCTCACCTCTCTGACCAGCGCCACCCATAGAGGTGATCCGATCGCCCTGCTCGACCTCGAACCCGTGCTCGAGCAGCTACGGGAAGATATTAAAGATCCGGATTTCATTAAAAACCTGACGCGGGAATTACTCATCGATAACTGTCATCGTGTACGTCTGGTGATGCATCCGGATCAGCACTTATCCGCACGCAAGGAGCAAGCCGAAAAGAATGCTCTCGAAAATATTCGCGCCCTGCTATCCAGCGATGAAAAAGCACAGATTACCGCGCAGGCACAGGCGCTGGCGCGGCGGCAAACACAAAAAGACGATGAATCCTTATTACCCAAGGTGACGCTGAGTGATGTTGCACCGGAGATGTCCTATAAAGCAGTAGATAGTCAACAGGCGTCACCCCTCAATCTGACATCTTATGCAGTGGGCAGTAATGGCCTGGTATACCAGCAAATCATTATGCCTTTGCCGCAATTGAGTGAAGCTCAGGTTGCGCTCTTGCCCATTTATACCAGTTGTTTGACCGAACTGGGTGTGGGTAAACGTAGTTATCTGGAAACCCAGCTTTGGCAATCCCAGGTGTGTGGCTCTATCCACGCCTTCGCATCTACTAAAAGCAAAGCGGATAACGTACAGGACCTGAGCGGTCACCTGGTGTTGTCTGCCAAAGGGCTGACCCGTAATCAACAAAGCCTGTGCGAATTGATGGAACAAACCCTCGACGGTGTTCACTTCGACGAACTGCCAAGGCTTCGTGAATTAATCGCACAATCACGGGCTCAACGTGAAAATAGCGTCACTGGTAGTGGCCACGCCCTGGCCATGACCGCCGCCGCTGCCCGCCTTAGCCCCGGCGCGCTATTGGCCCACCAGTGGAGTGGCCTGGAAGGCATACGACAGATCAAACATATGGATAACACGCTAAATGGGGGCAATCAGCTCAGTGAACTGGCTGAACAACTGGCTGCTATCCACCAGTTAATGGTTAAAGCACCACGGCAGTTTTTACTGGTCGGAGAAGAAGAGCATCTCAGTGCCTATCAACAAGCTATAGCGTCCAGCTTTCAGAGCCCTGTCGCTGATGCTTTTGATCCATTTACACGACCGACAATATGCGCCCCTACTCGACAGATCTGGCAGACCAGTACGCAAGTAAATTTCTGTGCTCAGGCCTATCCAACCGTCACCATGGATCACCCTGATGCGGCACCACTCAATGTGCTCGGAGGTTTCTTGCGCAACGGCTATTTACACAGAGCAATTCGCGAACAGGGGGGCGCCTACGGTGGTGGTGCCGGACAGGATAACAACATAGCGGCCTTCCGCTTTTTCTCCTACCGAGATCCCCGCGCTGAAGAAACCCTGGCCGACTTCCGCGCTTCACTGGACTGGCTTAAACAGGAAAAGCACGACTGGCAACCTGTTGAAGAAGCCATACTGGGTGTTGTCTCCTCCATCGACAAACCCGCTTCTCCTGCAGGCGAAGCAAAAAGCACCTTCCACGCCGAACTCAATGGCCGGACTCGTGAAAAACTGGAACAATTTCGCAACCGAGTACGCGAAGTGAAACTGGATGATCTATTGCGCGTTGCCGATACTTATTTAAGTGAAGATCAATGCAGCACTGCGATTATTACCAGCGCGGATATGGCAAGCCAGTTGGGCGATCTCGGCCTGGATGTGGAGTTGTTGTAGTGGAATTATCGTAAAGTGGAGTCGTTGTAAAGTACCGTTGCAGTTAAATTGAGTTCTAACTTTGCAGCAGACTTCACAACTAAATATATGACAGAACGCGACACCCTGTTTTCCGCAGCTGTGGATGATATTGCCGGTTTTCGCTTTGACGCCAATGTCGTCAAAGTATTTCCGGATATGATCAAGCGTTCGGTGCCCGGTTATCAAACCATTATCGCCATGACCGGCACCCTTGCCGAGCGCTATGTGCTGCCCAATAGCAGATGTTACGACCTGGGTTGCTCGTTAGGAGCATCTACCATCGCCATGCGCCATGGTATCAATGCGGATGGATGCAGCATTGTCGCCATCGACAACTCCCCCGAAATGGTAGCGCGCTGCGAGGCCATTATTGCTGCTGATGCCCGCGCGTCAATTCGTCCTGCAAGTGATAGACAAGAGCCGTCTGTACAGGTCATCTGTAACGATGTCCTTGATGCTGAAATTTCTCAGGCATCTATGGTGGTGATGAATTTCACTCTCCAGTTTATCGCACCAGAACTTCGCGAGGACCTGATTCAGCGTATCTACCAGGGCTTGCAGCCGGGTGGTATTTTTATACTGTCCGAAAAAATAGCTTTTGCAGATAAACAGCTCAATACATTGATGATCGATCTCCACCACGCATTCAAACGAGCCAACGAATATTCTGAACTGGAAATCAGTCAAAAACGTACCGCCCTTGAAGACGTACTTTTACCCGAAACCCTGGAAACACACCGACACAGGCTACAAAACGTGGGGTTTAGTAACATTGATGTATGGTTCCAGTGTTTTAATTTTGCATCTCTGCTGGCCATCAAGTGATTGATTATCAGCCCTTGCTCGACGCTTTAGGCGAAGTACCTGCCTTACATAACTGGGCCAGGCTGCTCCCCGAGCAAACACATCAGCGGCTAGACCCCGCTCGCTGGGGTGATCTAGCCCAATGGCAACAAGCACTGGATAAGTTACCTGAGCTTCAACCAGGCACCCTCCACCTTAAAGACAGCATCCAGATCGGGCGCGCAGCTGATTGCTCTGACGAACAACGAGAACAGCTAAAAAAAGCGCTGATGGGTCTGCACCCCTGGCGCAAAGGTCCCTACGAGTTGTTTGGCCTGAATATAGACACCGAGTGGCGCTCTGACTGGAAATGGCAAAGACTATTACCGGCTATCGAATCACTAAAAGACCGCCTGGTACTCGATATCGGTTGCGGTAATGGTTATCACTGTTGGCGAATGCTCGGCGAAGGTGCACGCAGAGTTATAGGTATCG